>NZ_JRJU01000015.1 GCF_000787375.1 Halalkalibacter okhensis
CAGCCTTTTCATTAAATGAAAAAGCTGTTTTTTTTCGATGATTATAAATTCATATATTAAATGAATATTACGAGTATTTACCATCACTCGAACTGGTCTAAATTAATTATGATCATATCCTCTCCTATTTTTTTTACTTGATTCCAATGTACCGTTACTTCTTTATCTTTTTTTCCAAACCCAAACCATTTCATTGTTGGAATGATAAATGCTTCAATTTCACCCGTTTCTTCATTGACTAGCAAATCCGTTTGTCCTAAAATGCCTAGCCGTTCTCCTTTTTGATAATCGATAATCTCTTTGCTGCTTATTTCACTTAGTCTCATCAGATTACCTCCTCGTCCCTCATTAGTAGTAAACTATGAGCAAATAACAAAAAAAAGACCAGACTATTGAAAAATCTGATCTTTTAGGATAGTACCTTTATTGAACTAAGGATTGTGGCAACATACCTGTTGAGTTAATCAAAGAAACAGAAGGCTTTTCTTTCAAAATGGTTGCTGCTAATTGATTTACCTGTGTAAGTGAGACGTTGTCAATCTCATCTACAATTTCATCAAGCGACCGATGTTTTTTTAAAAGCAATTCATTTTTCCCATTACGACTCATTCGGCTATTTGTACTTTCTAAACTTAACATTAAACTTCCTTTTAACTGTTCTTTGCCATTTTTGAGTTCTTTTTCTGTCATTCCTACATCTGCAAGAGTGAAAGCTGTCTCTTGTAAAGCCTTAGTTAAATCATCTAATTGGCTATGGGCTGTAGCAGCATAAATCGTTAACATTCCACTATCTTGATAGGATGAGTGATAAGAAAAAACCGAGTAGCATAACCCTCTTCTTTCGCGAATTTCTTGAAACAATCGGCTACTCATGCTTCCACCTAGTAAATTATTCAGTAAGACAAGAGCATATACATTTTTTTCACCAATCGCTAAACCTGGATACCCGAGACAAAGATGGGCTTGTTCTGTCTCTTTTTTGCGAACAATGGAGGTAGGAGAAAATACAGGTTTCTCATCTTGATGTTGATACGTTGTCGGACTCACATTCGAAAAGGTTTCTTTTAATTGCTCTATCACTTCATCCGTAATATTCCCTGCCACAGAGATAACAACATGATCACCTGTATAGAACCTAGACATATATTCCCTTAAGGAATCCCCATTAAACGTTTCTAGAGTATCGACTGTACCTAATATCGGATACCCAAGTGAGTGACTTTTATAACTCGCCTCACTTAACAAATCATGCACAATGTCATCTGGCGTATCATCTACCATTTTTATTTCTTCAAATACAACATTCTTCTCTTTTTGAAGCTCTACCTCATCAAAAACAGAATTGAAGAACATATCTGCTAATACATCAACAGCATAGCCCGCATGATCATCTAACACTTTTGCGTAATAGCACGTATATTCTTTTGATGTAAAAGCATTTACTTGCCCACCAATGCTATCAAATGATTCAGCAATCTCAGCAGCTGTTCTCGTTTTTGTCCCTTTAAAAAACATGTGCTCTAAAAAATGGGAAATGCCGTTTTCTTCTTTTGTTTCAAAGCGCGAGCCTGTTCCAATCCACACACCAATCGAAACCGAACGTACTGATGAAATATGTTCAGCTAAAATACGAACACCGTTGTCTAGTTCTATTCTTTTAACCACTCTTAATCCCCCTTATTATCATCAAGGGTTACACCTAACATAACTCTTTCTTCAGAGAGTACCTCAGAAACTGTCCCAATCCTATACCCTTTTTCTTGTATTCCGATAATTAAATCTTCTAACCCCTTCGCTGTCGGTTCAGTTGGATGCATTAAGATCATAGCCCCATTGTGTACTTTTGACAGGACACGATTCACCATTTCAGTTGGATTAGGTTTTCTCCAATCTACTGTATCAACTGACCATAAGACCGTTTTCATTCCTTGTTTGTGAGCCTGGTCAACCACCGTTTGATTGTAGCTTCCACTTGGCGGGGCAAACCAATTAGGTGTAACTTCAATTGTTGCTTCTATAACTGAATTTGTTTTTTGTAGCTCTTCGTCAATCCTGCCTACTGTTAATGTATTCATATCTGGATGGGAGTAGGCGTGATTTCCTATCTCGTGGCCTTCTTCAACAAGCATCTTAGCTAGATTTGGATTATTCTTAACCCATGAACCATCTAGAAAAAAAGTTGTATGTAGTTCATGTTTTTTTAATGTTTTCAACATTTCTGGTAGATATTCATTTCCCCAAGCCACATTAACTAAAAACGTGACAACAGGTTTATTTTCATTTCCTTTATAGATAGGGGAAGGGGGAAGATCATCGAGATGAACGTTTGGACTTGTTTCTTTAAAAACGAGTCTATTCTCATCAAATTCATTGAGCTTCTTCATCTTATCATATGAAGCTTCAACGTCAACCTCTAACCCATTATACCCAGGTACTGCTTTCCATACTCTATCTACTCTTGCATCAATCGCAGGTTCTGAATATGACTCTGATCGTGCTACTATTTCCTCGTATAAAGAGTTCTGTTCCTTTAAGACCATTTGACTGTCATGCTTCAATTCACTTATATAGTTCATTGCAAATGGATTTTGGACAGCTCCAATCGATAGGATGACAATGATACAGAACACACCTATATGAATCACATTTTTCTTCATCACCAGTCCCTCCTCCTCTAGTGCGATTGTATGCTAGAGTTGGACAGGTTAGAACGCAAAAGGAGACTAGGATCACTCCCCAGTCCCCTTTTTACCTGTTACTTTTGTGCTTGTTGTTTGCGCTCTTTCTCTTCTTTTAGAATGACTTTACGTGACAGATTTACTCTTCCTTGGTTATCGATCTCAGTTACTCGAACAAGGATTTCATCTCCAAGTTTTACAACATCCTCTACTTTTTCAACGCGTTCTTCTGCTAATTGAGAAATATGAACCAACCCATCTTTCCCTTTAAACAGTTCAACAAATGCACCAAACTTTTCAATGCGTTTGACTTTGCCTAAGTAAGTTTGTCCAACTTCGACTTCACGTACGATATCCTCAATAATAGTACGTGCCTTTTCATTCATCGACATCTCTACAGAAGAAATATAGACTGTTCCATCCTGTTCAATATCAATTTTAACCCCTGTTTCTTCAATGATTTTGTTAATCATCTTCCCACTTGGTCCAATTACATCACGAATTTTATCAGGGTTAATCTTCATTGTCATAATTTTTGGAGCATACGTTGATAATTCAGTACGGTATTCTCCAATAGCAGCAAGCATATTGTCTAAAATAACCATACGGCCTCGTTTGGCTTGCGCTAACGCTTCTTCTAGAATTTCTCGATTAATACCAGAAATTTTAATATCCATCTGTAGAGCCGTAATACCTTCGCGTGTACCGGCTACTTTAAAGTCCATATCCCCTAATGCATCTTCCATACCTTGAATGTCTGTAAGAACAGAGACATGCTCTTCTTGTTTCACAAGCCCCATCGCAATACCTGCTACAGGAGCTTTAATCGGTACTCCTGCATCCATCATTGCAAGAGTACTTGCACAAATACTAGCTTGAGACGTTGAACCGTTAGATTCAAGTACTTCAGAAACTAGTCGAATCGTATATGGAAAATCATTTTCATTAGGTATAACTGGCTCAAGCGCTCTCTCACCTAATGCACCATGTCCAATTTCACGACGACCCGGTCCGCGAATTGGTCCAGTTTCTCCTACACTAAATTGTGGGAAATTATAATGATGCATGAATCTCTTAGATTCTTCAATTCCAAGTCCATCTAATATTTGAACATCACCTAATGCACCGAGTGTACAAATACTTAATGCTTGAGTTTGTCCTCGTGTAAAGAGACCTGACCCGTGAGTACGTGGAAGAAGATCTACTTGTGAAGCAAGTGGACGAATTTCATCAACCTTACGTCCATCTGGGCGAATTTTATCAATCGTGATTAGACGACGTACTTCTTCTTTGACAATCTTATGTAGAACTTCTTTGACATCACCTAAATTTATGTCTTCCCGCTCTTCAAAAGATGCAACCGTTTTTTCTTTAACTGCATCAATTGCTTCTGCACGAGCATGCTTCTCTTGCACTTGAACAGCTTCTTTCAGTTCAGCTTCAGAAAGCTGTCGTACTTCTTGCTCTAAATCACTGTCAACCATCTTTAACTGAACTTCTGCTTTTTCTTTTCCGACAGCTTGAGCAATCTCCTCTTGAAAAGCAATCAATTTCTTAATCTCATCATGACCAAACATTATTGCTTCTAACATTGCTTCTTCCGTTACCTCAGATGCACCAGCTTCAACCATGTTGATAGCTTCCTTCGTACCTGCAACAACAAGATCAATATCGCTTTGCTCTAACTGCTCTGTTGTTGGGTTGATAACGAATTTCCCATCCATACGGCCAACGGTTACACCCGCAATTGGACCATCAAATGGAATATCAGATACACAAAGAGCAAGTGACGAACCAATCATCGCTGCCATTTCAGATGAAGCATTTGGATCTGAACTCATTACAATGCTAATTACTTGCACTTCATTTCTGAAGCCATCAGGAAATAATGGTCTAATCGGACGATCAATTAAACGACTTGTTAATATCGCTCTCTCACTTGGCCTTCCCTCTCTTTTAATGAATCCTCCAGGAATTTTCCCTGCAGCATAGAGACGCTCCTCATAATTCACAGTTAGAGGAAAAAAGTTTAAATCTTTTGGTTCCTTAGAAGCAGTAGCTGTTGATAACACAGCTGTGTCACCATATCTAACGAGCACTGCACCATTAGCTTGTTTAGCTAATTGGCCAGTTTCTACAGTTAGTTCTCGACCAGCCCACTCCATCTTAAATACTTGTTTCGTTTGTTCCATTACGCGTACTCCTCTCGTACACCATTTAGTAATCCAGCTTCATTTATTATTGCCAATTCTGTTGAAAACTAAAAGAATATATAATATTGGTTATTTTTAGTGAAATTACCAATGTTATTAGATCAAGAAAAAAGCGGGAATTTTATCCCGCTTTCATCACGATTATCGGCGTAAACCAAGCTTATCAACTAGGTTACGGTAACGCGTAACATCCTTATTACGTAGGTATGTTAGCAGGTTACGACGTTGCCCTACCATTTTAAGAAGACCACGACGTGAATGGTGATCCTTCTTATGAGTACGTAAGTGCTCATTTAATGTGTTGATTTGCTCTGTTAGGATAGCAACTTGAACCTCTGGAGAACCAGTGTCCGTGTCATGCGTTTTGAATTCAGAGATTAACTCATTCTTACGCTCTTGTGTTAAAGCCATCCTATTCACCTCCCTTTATTCTAATCTCCAATTCCCTAGCAAACGTCGGTGACTCGATCTGCCAAGAAACGGATTCGTACCGTAGTACAAACAATACTATACCTTTTTTTTGAATGAATTGCAAGTCTTCCTGTTTATTCATAGACTTTTGAATTAAGGATAGAGTGTGCTGTCTCTTTATCGAGAGTAATTTGTTTTATCAGCTGATCAATCCCATCAAATTTCTGCTCTGATCTAATGCGGGAAATCCACTGAATCTCTACTTCTGCTCCATAAATATCTTTATCAAATGAAAAAAGGTGGACCTCAATTGTAGGAGTAGCTACTTGTTCTGCGTGAAAGGTTGGTTTATAGCCAACATTACAGACCCCATCATATTCAACTCCGGAAATCGTTAAACGAACTGCATAAACACCTGTTCTTGGAATGATATATCGTTCTCTTGGTTCAACATTTGCTGTTGGAAACCCAATTGTCCTTCCCCTTTTTTCTCCATCAACAACTGTTCCTTTAATGACATAGTCTTCTCCTAAGAGAATCGCAACACTAGATACATCACCTTGTTCTAGCAGCTTTCGTATTTTAGTGGAACTTACCTTCTCATTATTATTTTCATACTTTTCAACAATCGTGGCTTCTAATCGATTACGTGCGTGAAATGGGAGAGTTTCCATGGATCCTTTCCCAAGTGATCCATAAGTAAAGTCAAACCCAGCTACAGCATGTACAACATGTAAACCAATCAAATACTCATCCACAAACTCTTGAGGGGTTAGGCTTGCAAACAAAGGTGTAAATCTAACAACATATAATGTATCAATCCCCAATTTTTCTATTTTGTTTATCTTATCTGGTAATGGCGTTATGTAATTCATCTCTGTCTTTCTCAAGACTTCTTTTGGGTGAGGATGAAAAGTCATAACAGAGGTAGTAGTATTAAGCCTAATAGCAACCTCTTTTGCCTTTTTCATAACTGCTTGGTGCCCCGTATGTACTCCATCAAAATAACCCAAAGCCATCACGGTCTTTTCAGGCTTTAACGTATTTCGATCTATAGGATGTTCTAAATAAATGGTATCCATTAAGAATCCCCTTTTCACTCCTAAATTATTAAGACGACTCGTTTGTCCAAAACATTTTTTCTGGTTTCACAAAACCGTCTTTTGTAGGGTGGCGCTTATAAACAGCTAAACACTCCCCTTTCTTATTATATACGGTAAATCTCAATTGTTCTAACCCTTTCTTTATAGGTAGAACTGATCCATTCTTTATTTGTTGTTCGGTTGCTTCATCTACAATAGTCTTTGGTAAATAATCAACCGCAGTCTCAAATGGAATAAGTTGAGAAAACAATTGCCCGTTTTCCTTGCATTCTTCTAATTGTTCAAACGTTATACTATCCTCAAGTGAATATGGTCCTGAGGATGTACGAATGAGATCGGACATATAAGCAGGATATCCGAGCTTTTGCCCTATATCAACGGCCAAAGTGCGAACATAAGTCCCTTTGCTACAATAAACTCTAAATCGAAATGATGCTGTGCCTTCCTTATAAGATATATCAGTTAATCGGTTTAGAGAATGAATTGTAACATTTCTCTGAGGTCTTTCCACTTCTTTCCCAGCACGGGCATACTCATATAATTTCCTGCCATTCACTTTCACTGCAGAATACATGGGAGGAACTTGAATAATTTCACCTTTAAAGTCATTAAGGACATCATCTAATTCCTCTGTTGTCCATTTATCCGTTATCAACTTTTTTTCAACAACTTCACCACTTGCATCTTCAGTTGTTGTTGAAAATCCAAGCGCCACTTCACCCTCGTACTCTTTTGAATAACCAGACATGTATTCCACTACTTTTGTTGCTTTTCCAATGCAAATAGGCAGGACTCCATTGACATCTGGATCTAGTGTGCCTGTATGTCCAACTTTCCTCGTTTGAAATAGGCGTCTAACCTTCATCACACAATCGTGAGAAGTCATTCCTCTTGGTTTATGTAAAATTAAGATTCCATTTGGATTCATTGCTGTCCCCCCGCTTTTTCATAATTCACAAAAATTTATTCTTACCACATTAAGACAAAAGGGTAGAAGAGCATTTGCCCTCCTACCCTCTTATTATCTATCGTTCATTTTTATTTATATCTTGAAGAAGCGTTTCAATACGATTTCCGTATTCAATCGACTCATCAAACTCAAAGAAAATATCTGGTGTTTTGCGAAGACGAATTCGTTTTCCGATTTCGGAACGAATAAATCCTTTTGCTTTAGATAATGCTTGAAGAGTTGCTTCTTTTTGTTCGTCACTTCCAAGAACTGTAATAAATACTTTTGCTTGCTGAAGATCCCCTGTAACATCTACTCCTGTAACTGTTACAAAACTAACGCGTGGGTCCTTAAGCTCTCGCATAATAATATCACTTAGTTCTTTCTTCATTTGTTCACCGACACGGTGTGCACGAACATTACTCATACTATTCACCTCTGTCCTTTACATTAGAGCCATTCGTAATCAGTAACGGTTCTTTCTATTTTGGGATCACCATCTATAAGAGAAAGTGTCTTTTGCAATTCACGCTCACAAACTGCGCGATCATTGGAAACTGTTACTAACGATAATTCAGCTCGCTGCCAAACATCATGATGATCTGTTTCAGCAACAGAAACGTTAAACCGTTGCTTCAATCTTGTTTGAATACTTTTTAAAACAGAGCGTTTTTCTTTCAGGGATTGAGCATCATAAATGAGGAGTTCAACACGTATGAACCCTATAATCATTTACGCTCAATTTCCTCCATAACATACGCTTCAATGATGTCGCCTTCTTTAATATCATTGTACTTCTCAAGTGTGATCCCACACTCATATCCAGCAGCTACTTCTTTGGCATCATCTTTAAATCGTTTCAATGCATCGATTGAACCCTCATAAATAACAATTCCATCACGAATAAGGCGCACAGTGGAATCTCTAGTTATTTTTCCTTCAGTAACATAAGCTCCAGCAATTGTACCTACTTTTGAAACTTTAAAAGTTGTACGAACTTCCACTTGACCGATAACTTTTTCTTCGAATTCAGGATCAAGCATTCCTTTCATCGCTGCTTCAATTTCATCGATAGCATTATAAATAACGCGATGAAGTCGAACATCTACTTTTTCAGCTTCTGCTGTACGCTTAGCATTTACATCTGGACGCACATTGAAACCAATAATAATCGCATTCGAAGCTGATGCAAGCATTACATCATACTCAGTAATAGCACCCACACCTGTATGAATGATATTAACTTTCACACCTTCTACGTCAATTTTTTCTAATGACCCACGCATGGCTTCAACAGAACCTTGAACGTCCGCTTTAATGATAATGTTAATGTCCTTAACTTCACCTTGTTGAATTTGATTAAACAAGTCATCCAAGCTAACTTTTGAGTTTTCAGCAAGATTTTCCTCGCGCTGACGAGACATACGAGCTTCACCAATTTGACGAGCTTTCTTTTCATCAGCAAACGCTTGGAATTGATCTCCTGCTAGCGGTACTTCATTAAGACCTGTAATCTCAACCGGTGTAGAAGGGCCGACTTCTTTTACGCGACGACCTAGATCATTCACCATCGCACGAACACGTCCAAACGCAGATCCTACAACAATCGGATCTCCGACTTTTAACGTTCCACTTTGTACAAGAAGGGTAGCTACAGCTCCACGACCTTTATCAAGCTCCGCTTCAATAACTGTTCCTTTTCCTAACTTATTAGGATTTGCTTTTAATTCCTCTACTTCTGACACAAGAAGAATCATCTCTAATAACTCATCAATTCCAGTTCCTGCAAGGGCTGACACGTTAACAAAAATCGTATCTCCTCCCCACGCTTCAGGGACAAGTTCAAATTCTGTTAACTCTTGCATTACACGGTCAGGGTTCGCTGCTTCTTTATCAATTTTATTCACAGCTACAATAATAGGTACACCAGCTGCTTTTGCATGACTAATCGCTTCTTTTGTTTGAGGCATAACACCATCATCTGCTGCAACAACCAGAATGGTAATGTCGGTGACTTGAGCTCCACGTGCTCGCATCGTTGTGAATGCTGCGTGCCCAGGTGTATCAAGGAATGTGATTTTCTTCCCACCTGACTCAATTTGGTACGCCCCAATATGTTGCGTAATTCCACCAGCTTCTCCTTCAGTTACTTTTGTATGACGAATGGAGTCAAGCAATGTCGTTTTCCCGTGGTCTACGTGTCCCATAATCGTTACAACTGGTGGTCTCTCTTGTAAGTCTTCCTCGGAATCTTCATCCACATAACTCTCAAAGTCCATTTCATCAATTACAATTTCTTCCTCAACCTCGACACCATAATCACCAGCAATTAGTTCAATAGTGTCTGTGTCTAATTCTTGGTTAATGGTTGCCATTACCCCAAGTGCCATTAATTTTTTAATAATTTCAGAAGGCTCTTTATGTAGTTCCTTCGCAATTTCTCCAACTGTTAGCGAACCAACATACGTAATTTTTTCTGGTAATGGTTTTGGCTTCGGTGGCTCTTGCTTGTGCCCGCCACCTCCACGTTTATTTTGCTGTTTGTTTCCGCGGTTTTGCTGATTTTTGTTATTAGATGGCTTAGCTTGATTACGTTTCCCATCGTTTTTTTGTTGCTTAGGACGATGATCACTTTTTTCTTTGCTTTTTGTAGCTGTTGTCGTAGAGTTGCTGCTACCGCCTGTTAATGTTTCCATCATTTTTTCATCTAAAACCGACATGTGATTCGTAACTGAAAATCCCGATTCCTTTAATTTATCAATGATGACTTTGCTTGCTACGTCCTTTTCTTTTGCATATTCATATATTCGCATTTTTTTCATATACTTACCTCCAGAATCATTGGTCGAGTAATGCGGTCATCTTTTTTGCAAATCCATCATCCATTACTCCAATGACGACTCTCTCCGCTTTTCCGATAGCTTGCCCAAGCGTTGTGCGATCGGACGTAATTCGTACCGGAATGTTGTAATGGCCGCATTTGTCCAATACCTTTTTCTTTGTTTGTTCTGCAGCATCAGAAGATAAGATGACTAACTTAACCGTTTTTCTTCTCACTTCTTTTAACACGAGCTCTTCCCCTGTGACAAGCTTTCTTGCTCGAGCTGCTAATCCGAGTAATGAGATCCATTTCACCATCATTTACGATTCCGTTTACTTGCTTCTTGAAGTTCATCATAAATGTCAGGGTCGACCTTGACTTGCAAATGCCTTGATAATACATCTTTTTTCTTAGCTAATTCAAAGCTTTCATCGTTGTTACTAATATAGGCTCCACGTCCGTTCTTTTTTCCGGTTACATCTACCGACACATCACCTTCTGGCGAACGAACAATTCGAATTAACTCTTGCTTAGGCTTCATTTCATTTGTCACAATACATTTTCGAAGAGGAACTTTACGCTGTTTCATCGGCTCCATCTCCTTCTTTATTCAAGTTCGTCCATATCTGGAACAAATGCATCTTCTTCATTTCCTACAGGAACAAGTTCTTCTTCATCATCTAGTAAACCAAGCTCTCTCGCGTCTGACTCACTTTTAATGTCAATTTTCCACCCTGTTAGCTTTGCTGCTAGCCTTGCATTTTGTCCTCGTTTACCTATCGCAAGAGAAAGTTGATAATCAGGTACAATGACTTGAGTCATTTTTTCTTCTTCATTGACATTTACTTTTAACACTTTAGAAGGGCTAAGAGCGTTTGCGACATATTCTACGGGATCTTCTGACCATCGAACGATGTCAATTTTTTCACCTTTTAGCTCATTAACAATGGTTTGAACTCTTTGTCCCCTAGGGCCAACACATGCGCCTACAGGATCAACTTCAGGATTATCAACATGTACAGCAATCTTCGACCGGTCACCGGCTTCACGAGAGACAGATTTAATTTCGACCGTACCATCATAAATTTCCGGTACTTCAAGTTCAAATAACCTCTTTAAAAGACCTGGATGAGTACGTGAAATTAAAATTTGTGGTCCCTTTGTTGTTTTTTCTACTTTTGTAATGTACGCTTTAATACGATCATTATGTTTGTAGCTTTCATTTGGCATTTGTTCACTCAAAGGTAGAAGGGCCTCCACTTTTCCAAGGTCAACATAAATAAAGCGGTGATCTTGACGTTGTACAATCCCTGTCATAATATCCTCTTCACGATCGATGAAGTCGGAATAAATAATTCCTCTTTCCGCTTCACGAACTCGTTGTGTCACAACTTGTTTCGCCGTTTGTGCAGCAATACGCCCAAAATCTTTTGGCGTTACTTCAATTTCAACAACATCGTCCACTTCATAACTTGGATTTATTTTTTGTGCTTCATCAAGGGAGATTTCAAGACGTGCATCAAACACTTCTTCTACAACTGTTTTCCTTGCAAAAACACGAATTCTTCCATTATCTCGATTGACATCCACTCGCACATTTTGAACTTGATTAAAGTTACGTTTATATCCGGAGATAAGTGCGGCTTCAATCGCCTCAATGATTACTTCTTTTTTTATTCCTTTTTCTCTTTCTAACGTTGCCAATGCATCCATAAAATCACTGTTCATGGAATCTATTTCCCCCTTTCGATGGTCAAGGTAAGCTTTTTTTAGAATATAATAGCTAACCTTGCGTTTGCTACTTTTACGTATGGGATTGTATACACTTTTTTACGAGTTTTGACTTTCACTTCAACTTCTAAATGTTCACCATCAAAATGAACAAGCTTGCCCTCAAATGTCTTTACTCCGTCAACCGGCTCATATGTTGTGACGTGGACATTTTTCCCGACCGCTTTCGTTATATCTTTTTCCTTTTTTAGTGGCCTTTCTGCTCCTGGTGACGATACTTCAAGAAAGTAAGCTTGTTGAATTGGATCAAGCTCATCGAGTTTTTCGCTCAACTTCTCACTTACAACACCACAGTCTTCAAGGTCTACTCCTGTATCTGAGTCGATAAAAATTCGTAAAAACCAATTTGGTCCTTCTTTTTTAAATTCCACCTCTACAAGTTCAAGATTAAGCTCATCTAAAATGGGCGTTACTAATTCACTTGTTATTTCAGTGACTTTCTTACTCATAGTACCCTCCTCGCTGTTCTACTATTTCATGTATGGATAGCGAACCGAATAATGATTAATGATAGTATCTTCAGTTACGCCGCTTGTTTTACTAGAAAAAAGTAGATCGAACAACGAAAGAGTGGGTTTCCCCACTCTTTTGCGTAACATATTCTAAGTATTACCATATAACACAATACCATACTATACAACGCATTGCAACAGCACTAGAGCGGACTAGAACAGTGAAAGCTGATTGGAATCGGGCATTCCCTCTAAACATCCATGCTCATCTAAATGTTCTAAAACGGTCTTCGTTAACTTGCTTCGTTGCTGCAAATCTTCTTTCGAAAGAAATTCGCCATTTTCTCTTGCTTTCACTATATTAAGTGCTGCATTCGTTCCTACCCCTGTCATGGCATTAAATGGTGGTAAGAGTGAATTGTCTTCTACAATAAACTCTGTTGCACTTGAACGATACAGATCCACTTTTTGAAATGAGAATCCTCTTTCGCACATCTCTAATGAAAGTTCAAGAACGGTAAGTACAGACTTTTCCTTAGGAGATGCATCCAATCCCTTTGCGTTAATTTCCTGTACTTTTGCTTTAATAGCAGCAGGTCCTTTAATCATTGTATCTAAATCAAAATCGTCTGCACGAACAGTAAAATAGGAAGCATAATAGAGTATTGGATGGTGCACTTTAAAATAGGCAATTCGAACAGCCATTAAAACATAAGCAGCCGCGTGGGCCTTCGGGAACATGTACTTAATTTTTAAGCATGAACCAATATACCAATCTGGAACATCATGATTTTTCATTTCATCAATCCACTCAGGTTGAAGGCCTTTCCCTTTTCGAACAAACTCCATAATTTTAAAAGCTAAAGAAGGCTCAAGCCCTTTGTAAATCAAATAAACCATTATATCATCACGACAACCAATTACGTCTTTTAATTCACATGTGCCGTTATAAATAAGCTCATTCGCATTATTCAGCCAAACATCCGTACCATGAGATAATCCAGAAATCTGAACTAATTCAGAGAATGTACTCGGTTTTGTCTCTTCAAGCATTTGTCGAACAAATCTTGTTCCAAATTCAGGGATACCGAGTGTTCCTGTCTTACACATGATTTGTTCTTCTGTTACTCCTAATACATCTGGTCCTCCAAAGATCTTCATCACTTCAGGATCATCAGTTGGAATGGTTTTCGGATCTATTCCACTTAAATCTTGAAGCATACGAATAACGGTCGGGTCATCATGCCCCAGTATGTCTAATTTTAACAAATTGTCATGAATCGAATGGAAATCAAAATGGGTGGTCTTCCACTCTGAATTTTTATCATCTGCAGGAAACTGGATGGGGCTAAAATCATGAATGTCCATATAATCAGGAACAACAATAATTCCGCCAGGGTGTTGCCCCGTCGTTCGTTTCACTCCAGTACAACCCGAGACAAGTCGATCAATTTCTGCCCCTCTCATATGAAGGTCATGATCGCCTTGATACCCTTTGACATAACCGTAGGCTGTTTTTTCAGCAACCGTACCAATTGTACCTGCACGATATACATACTCTTCACCGAACAATTCCTTTGTATAATGATGGGCACGTGGTTGATACTCCCCAGAGAAGTTTAAATCGATATCGGGAACTTTGTCTCCTTTAAAGCCTAAAAACGTTTCAAACGGGATATCTTGTCCATCTTTTATATAAGCTGCCCCACATTCAGGGCAATCTTTATCCGGTAAATCAAATCCTGAACCGACAGATCCATCATCAAAAAAATGAGAGTGATGGCAGTTAGGACATACATAATGCGGCGGAAGCGGGTTAACCTCCGTAATTTCAGTTAATGTTGCTACTAATGATGAACCAACCGACCCCCGTGAACCAACTAGGTAGCCATCAATTAAAGACTTCTTCACGAGTTTATGAGAAATTAAATATATAACAGCAAATCCGTGTCCAATAATACTCTTTAGCTCTTTCTCAATTCGAGCTTCAACAATTTCTGGCAATTCTTCTCCATAAATACTTTTTGCCATGCTATAACTCATTTCCCTAATTTCATCATCCGCACCTTCAATTTTAGGAGTATATAAATCATCTGGAATTGGATGTATTTCGTCAATGAGATTCGCAACCTTCTGAGTATTCGTGACGACAACTTCTTTCGCCTTCTCCTCACCTAAAAATGCAAAAGCGTCCAACATTTCATCTGTTGTACGGAAATGGACCTCAGGCAATGTTTGTTTATTAAGTGGATTAGCTCCACCTTGTGATGCAATTAATATTTTTCGGTAAATATAATCTTCTTTGTGTAAATAATGAGCATTTCCAGTTGCAACAACTGGCTTATTTAGCTTTTCTCCGAGCTTAACAATATTTGAGACAATTTCCTCTAATGCCGCATCACTTTTCACTAACTCTTTTTCTATTAAATGTTGATATGTTGCCAATGGCTGAATTTCGATGTAATCATAGAATTTCGCAATTTCTTCGACTTCATCCGCTGACTTTTGCATCATACCTTCAAAAACCTCGCCTTTATCACAGGCAGAACCAATTAATAAACCATTGCGATGCTTTTGGAGCTGTGACCTTGGAATTCTTGGCGTTCGGAAGAAATATTCTAAATGTGACATTGACACAAGTTGATAAAGATTTTTCAAACCCTCTTGTGTTTGCGCTAAAATGGTACAATGCGCGGGGCGCTGGCGATGGAAATTTCCTTGTCCCATATGTTCATTTAATTGATTATGATACGTTATATCACGCTCATTGGCATCTTTCACCATTTTCCATAGCAAGTAACCCGTTGCTTCAGCATCATAAATAGCTCGGTGATGACTGACTAGCTCAATATCAAACTTTTTACAGAGTGTATTAAGTCGATGGTTTTTCAACTCTGGGTATAGGAAACGACCTAACTCTAACGTGTCAATAACTGGGTTCTTCGCTTCCCCTAGACCAATTTTCTGATAGCCGACGTTTAAAAACCCCATATCAAAGCTAGCGTTATGCGCTACCAAAATGCCATCCCCAACAAACTCTTTAAAATCACGAAGAACATCAGCAACTTCTGGCTGACCTTTAACCATGTCATCTGTGATTCCAGTTAATTCAATAATGGTATTCGTTAACGGTTCATGTGGATCTGCAAATGATTCAAAGCGATCAATGATTTCCCCGCCTTTGATTTTGACAGCGGCAAGTTCGATAATGGTGTTATACACAGCTGACAAACCTGTTGTTTCAACGTCAAAGACAATATATTCATCTTCCATTAATAAACGGTGAGCTTCGTTGTAGGCAATTGGCACACCATCATCGACCAGGTTGGCTTCAATTCCATATAATATCTTGATTCCGTGTTTCTTTCCAGATGAGTAGGCTTCAGGAAACGATTGAACAACCCCATGATCCGTAATGGCTACTGCTGGGTGACCCCATTTGGCAGCTTGTTCAACATATCTACCTGCAGAAACAATGCCATCCATTTGACTCATCGTTGTATGCAAGTGTAGTTCCACCCGTTTTTCTTCTTCTGCTGCAGCATCACTTCGTTCAACAGGATTTAGTTGATTGACATCATTTCCGATCATCACTAGATCACGTACAAATGTATCATTTTGAATCCCGCCGCGAACTTTCACCCACATTCCTTTTTTAATAGCTTGAAGAAGCGGGACATCTTCCTTGTCTCTTGAAAACATTTTTATAAGGATCGAATCCGTGTAATCAGTAATTTTAAAAGTTAATAACGTTCTTCCACTTCTTAACTCTCTTGTTTCTGCGTCAAATACGTAACCCTGGACAGTGACACGACGTTCCTCGTCAACGATCGCTTCAAGTGGCATAGGCTCATCTTTTATTGGATACCCAATAACCAAAGGTTTGCCACTAAGCTCTTTTTCTGCTTGTTGTTCGTTTTTCTTCTTCTCTAAAATAGCCTCGACCACTTTCGAATGGTCTTCTTGTTCTCGCTTCTCAACAAACTTCTCAAACTCCTGTTTTGATTCATGAATATGCGTATCAAAATGGACAGGCGGCAAACTAAGTTGAACGAGTGTTGACTGAAAAGGTTCAGATAACTTCCTTTTTAAAGCAACCGCTTCTGTTTCATTCCTCACTTGAATAACAAGTCTTTTCCCATCGTATTTTGGTGTTTGTTTCTTTAATAAATCACGAATACCGTCTGAGATCTGAGATAACTTTGAAATAATTAGTGGCCAGTAATCAATCCACTCCGACTCCTCTAGCTGAAGGCGTTGATAATGAAAAGTAAACGAAGCAGCAGCAATATGCTCAAACGTTCCTCTTAATCTCTCAGTAAATAATTCGTACACTTGAGCTGGTACAACAACAGGTAATTCTATATGAAAATGCCACGCTTTTTTTTCTTTTGAGATCACTAATTTTCTAATTAGCGCCCCTTGAAAATGTGTCTCCACTATTTGATCGGGCATTTGTAACTGTTGGAGAAGCAACTGTAGTCGTTCCTTACGTATTTGTTCATCTTGTGACATCCAAACAACCTCCCCACTATTCAATCTATCCTCTATTATAATTGATTTTTTTCTACATGAAAAGAGATGGTACCTCATTGACATGAGATACCATTTTAACATAAATATAAAACTGTAGGTTACTTACTCAGCTTTTTTAACGTATCAAGTAAGTCAGAGATATGGACTTCAATCATTTCCCCAGTTTTTCTTATTTTCAACTCGACAATTCCTTCAGCGGCTTTTTTCCCAACTCCTATACGAATTGGTAAACCTAACAAGTCGGAATCCTTAAATTTCACCCCTGCACGTTCAGGGCGATCATCAAACAAAACATCATATCGCTCTTGTTTTAATGTTTGATACAACTCTTCTCCAAGATTTCTTTGACCTTCATCTTTCACATTAATCGTAACAAGATGTAAATCAAATGGTGCAACAGAGGCAGGCCATACAATTCCATTCTCATCATGGTGCTGTTCAACAATCGCAGCAACCGTTCTAGAAACACCGATACCGTAACAACCCATTATCAACGATTGCGTTTTACCATTTTCATCTAAGAAAGTTGCCCCAAGAGCTTCACTGTATTTTGTACCCAGTTTAAATACATGCCCCACTTCTATTCCCTTGGCAAATTGAATCGTTCCCTTTCCATCTGGAGACGGATCCCCTTCTTGAATTAGACGAAGATCTTCATAACCAGCTACAGCAAAATCTCGACCTGGATTCACATTTTTATAATGCTTATCCTTTTCATTTGCACCGCATACACCGTTTGTAACAAATTCAACAGCGTGATCAGCAATGATCTTTACAGAATTAGGTACATCAATTGGTCCAATATAGCCTGTTTCACAACCCAAAATACGAGCTGTTTGTTCTGGAGTAGCTAATTCAACAACTGCTTTTCCAAGAACATTGCCTACTTTAACCTCATTTACTTCATGATCTCCACGTACAAGAACAAGCACAGGCTCTTCGTTCACAATAAAAAGAAGCGATTTAATCGTTTCATTTGAATTCACCTGTAAAAATGATGTAAGGTCAGCAATCGTCTTCGTGTTTGGTGTGTCAACCTTTTCAAGTTCTAAAGGATCTGCAGATGCTTTTTCATACTTCGCGTGGACAGGAGCAATTTCAATATTTGCTGCAAAATCGGATTGATCAGAATAAGCAATCGTATCTTCACCAATTTCACTTAAAACCATAAATTCATGTGTGTCCGTACCACCAATGGCTCCTGAATCAGCCTCCACTGCCCGGAAGTCAAGCTCACATCGCGAGAAAATATTTTGGTAAGCGGAGTACATATCTTGATAGCTTTTATCGAGCCCTTCTTGTGAAGTATCAAACGAATATGCATCCTTCATTATGAATTCACGTGAACGTAGAACCCCAAATCTAGGTCTTCTTTCATCACGATATTTCGTTTGAATTTGATACAAATTCATCGGAAGCTTTTTATAAGACTTCACGTCATCACGAACAAGAGTCGTAATCACTTCTTCATGGGTCGCACCAAGTACGAAGTCACGATCATGTCGATCTTTTAACCTCATTAGCTCTGGACCATAGTCACCTAAACGACCTGATTCTTCCCAAAGTTCAGCAGGCTGAATAGCTGGCATAAGTACTTCTTGCCCTCCAGCTTCATCCATTTCACTACGAATGATCTCTTCAACTTTTCTTAGTACCTTTTTCCCTAAAGGTAAGTAGGAATAGATTCCAGAAGCTGTTTGGCGAATGAGTCCTGATCTAAGCATAAGTTGATGACTTTTAATTTCTGCATCAGCCGGTACGTCCCGTAATGTAGGTGTTAAATAATTCCTTTGTCTCATTGTTTAAGTCCTTTCCAACTCATCTTTTAAACTACATGAAAAATTTATTAATATCGTTCCAAGTAACAACGATCATTAAGAGCATAAGCAAAGCAAATCCAATAAAGTGGACAAGCCCTTCTTTTTGCGGGTCCATCGGCTTACCCCTTACTGCTTCTAGACCAATAAAGATTAGTCGTCCACCATCCATTGCTGGAATAGGTAGTAAATTTATTATTCCTAAGTTGACACTAAGCGCTGCTGCCCATTGCATTAAAACAAAGATTCCCATCGCCGCAGCTTCTCCTGTGTAATTATAAATTCCAACAGGACCCGCAACATAATCTAAAGAGAAGTTCCCCGTTACAATCATGCCTAGCACTTCAAAAATCATCGTCATGAACATATAGGTTTGTGTAAATCCAAAAATAATGGAACCCATTAAGGAAAATTCTGTTGGACGAGCAATTCCTACAAACCCTTCTGGTTCACCAAATTGTCCCACTCTCTCATCTGGCGTGACAGGGATTGTCAAGGTTTGACCACTACGCTCGACCTCGAAAACAATTGACTCGTTAGGATGTTGCTGAATAATAGCCGTCATTTCTTCCCAGTTATCAATTGGTTGACCATCTATTGAAAAAACTTGATCTCCTTCTTGTAAACCTGCTTCTAAAGCAGCACTATCTGGTGTGACATCACCAATACGTGCTTCATCTACAGGCATTCCTTGGAACAAAGCGAACGCGATCAAAATCACAACAGCTAAAATAAAATTCATCATTGGTCCCGCGAAAATTGCTAGAGCTCGTTGACCAACTGTCTTAGAGCCAAATTGACGATTCCAAGGAGCGATTTGGGTTTCTTGCTCATCTTGTACAAGCACCGCTTGTTCGTCAACTTGATATTGAATTCGTTCACCTTCGTCGTTATACGCTTCAATTATAAGCTTATGCTCTAAATCTATTTTTTCAACTTGTACGACAAGTGCTTCAGGATGTTTCGACTTGTTGTTAACAATAACTTTACTTACTTTTCTTGCAGCATTAAAGACAAGACCAATCTCATAACCTGGCTTAATATCAATCATTTCAGGATCTTCGCCAGCCATTCGAACAAAACCACCTATTGGAAGTAGACGAATGGTATACACTGTTTCATTACGTTTAAATGAAAAAATCTTAGGTCCAAACCCAATTGCAAATTCCCGACATAAAATACCTGCCCTTTTAGCAAAGTATAAATGCCCCCATTCGTGAATGAAAACAAGTAGTCCAAAAATAATTATGACTGATATTAACGTATTCATCAGTTAATCGTCCACCTTTCTTATTTGATGGTAGAGTGGATAAAAGCCCTCGTCTCGGCATCAACTTTTATAATTTCTTCTAATGTCGGCTTTTTAATTACGGTATGGCTTTCAAGAGCTTGTTCAATGACATGCTCAATTTCTAGGAAAGAGAGTCTTCCTTCTAAGAAGCAAGCCACGGCTATTTCATTTGCTGCGTTTAAGACCGTAGGCATGGTTCCTCCAACCTTACCTGCTTCATACGCAAACTTTATGCAGCGAAATCTCTCCATATCAAGCTTTGTGAAGTGTAATAAGCCAATTTCCCATAAATGTAATCGTTCATTTGTAATCGATTCAAATCGCTTTGGATATGTGAGCGCATATTGAATCGGTACGCGCATATCCGGGGTTCCTAATTGTGCAATGACACTTCCGTCTATGTACTCTACCATTGAGTGAATTATACTTTCCTTATGTAATACGACATCAATTTGTTCATACGGAATATTAAATAACCAGTGAGCTTCAATGACTTCCAAGCCTTTATTCATCATCGTTGCTGAATCAATCGTAATCTTTGCACCCATTGACCAATTTGGGTGATTTAGGGCTTCACGGACGGTAACGCCTTCTAATTCATCACGTGATCTCTCACGAAAACTTCCTCCTGAAGCTGTTAAAATTAACCGATCTACTTCTTTTATGTTTTCCCCATTTAATGCTTGAAAAATAGCAGAATGCTCACTATCCACTGGAATCAGAGAAACATTATAACGCCTCGCTTCTTCTGTAACAATATGACCAGCCGTAACTAATGTTTCTTTATTAGCAATAGCTATCGTCTTCCCTGCCTTAATTGCGGCTAGAGTAGGTGACAAGCCCACACTTCCAAGAACAGCATTGACGAGTATATCAGATTTAGGTGCTGTAGCCACCTCTTCTAACCCCTCCGTTCCAAAAACAACTCTTGTTTTGTTAGGAACTTTATGAATTAGTTTATCATAATCTTCTTTCGTTTGTACTGATAAAAGTGCTGGAATAAATTCATGAACTTGCTGTAATGCAAGTTCAATATTTTTTCCAACTGACATCGATTCTAATGTAAAATGTTCTGGATGTTTACGAATCACATCTAGCGTTTGTGTTCCGATTGAACCCGTAGCCCCTAACAAACTTATATGCTTCACATTTTCACCTACTAATATTAAAGTCAATTCCTTTTTATCTCTGTTAGATTAGCTGAAGCAAATGTAAGATTGGCATAACATATATTAAACTGTCAAACCGATCTAAAATTCCCCCATGCCCAGGTAGAACATTCCCGGAATCCTTAACAGAGTAATGTCTTTTTAACGCAGATTCAACCAAATCACCTAACTGCCCAAATACGGAAGCAACTAGAATTACCATTATTGCCGTTATATAACTAGGGAATATAGGAAAATAAGCATAAAAGACTAATCCTACAATCACAGCAGCTATTATGCCGCCTATTGAGCCTTCAATGGTTTTTTTCGGACTTATATCAGGCCACAGCTTATTTTTCCCCCATTTACGTCCGACAAAGTAAGCACCTGAATCCGTTGTCCAAATTAAAAGCAAAACAAAAAATACAAGATACAATCCATAGTCAGGTATTTCTCTTGTCATAATTAAGTAATGAAACCCAAAACCCACATATACAGATGAAAGGATGACAAAACCAACTTGATCAAATGTAAAAGTGTTTTTCGTTATGACTGTAAACATGAGCAATACTAAAATAACAAAAATAAATATTTCTACTTTGGTAAAATGAAACGGAACAACTTGTTCAAACCAGTTTGTTGGAACAAGAAGTAACCACATCGATAATAGACTTATAATTCCCATAACCGAAATAGGTGCTATTCTCTTCATTTTTAGAAGTTCCACCATAGCTAGTGAAGCCAAAACTGATATAAACAAGGAGAATACCCAACCTCCAAGCCAGACCATTGTAACGAAAACAGCTCCACCTACGATCCCGGTAACAATTCTTTGTTTCATATTCCTTCGCCCCTTTTAAACGCCACCGTATCTCCGCGCTCTTTTTTGATAGACGGCAATGGCTTCTACTAGGTGCTTTTCGTTAAAATCAGGCCATAGAACATCTGTAAACCAAAATTCACTATACGCCACTTGCCAAAGCATAAAATTACTCAGTCGTAGTTCTCCGCTCGTTCGAATAAGAAGATCTGGATCTCGCAACTCTGCAGTCATCAAATGCTCTGTAAGAACCGATTCATCAATTTCAGCAGGGTGTAATGTTCCGCTTTCTACTTGCTGGGCAATCTCTTTGACTGCATTTATTAATTCAAAACGACTTCCATAATTAAGAGCAAAATTTAATACAAGTCCCGTGTTGTTTTCTGTCTCTCTTACTGCTTTTGAAACAGCCTTTTTCGTATGTTCTGGTAATTTTTCAATACTCCCCATTAAACGCACCTTCACATTTTTTTCAATCAATGTTGGTAATTCCTTATTAAGAAAACGTTCAGGCAACTTTAATAAATAGTCCACTTCCGTCTTTGGACGTTTCCAGTTTTCTGTTGAAAATGCGTATAATGTTAAGATTTCAACTCCAAGATCATCCGCTTTGCGAACGATTTTGTTAATGACTTTCATACCTTCTCGATGTCCAGCAATCCGTGGCAAACCTTTCTGTTTTGCCCAGCGTCCATTTCCATCCATTATTATAGCTATGTGCTTAGGGACATTTATATCATCTATATCTTTGCTTTTCTCTTGCGATGACATAGTTGATTTCCATTTTGATAACTTTTCAAGCATGTTCGCGCCCTCCATCTATGTAAGCAGCAGGTTCATCTTCATTTAGCATTGCCTTTTTTTCGAAGACTCATAACCACTAAGAAAGTGTAAAAAACCCCCTAGAATAAAAGAGGGTCTTTTACTATGTCTATTTTACATGGAACTAGCTTACACTTCCATGATTTCTTTTTCTTTCTTTTCTGCTACCTCATCTACTTGCGCAATGCTTTTATCTGTCAATTTTTGAACGTCATCAGTACTACGACGAAGCTCGTCTTCTGTCATTTCGCCATCTTTTTGACGCTTCTTTAAGTCATCATTGGCATCACGACGCACATTACGTACCGCTACCTTCGCATCTTCAGCTGCTTTTTTAACTAACTTAACAAGGTCCTTACGGCGTTCTTCCGTTAATGGCGGAATCTGAATACGGATAACCGTTCCATCATTTGATGGTGTTAAGCCAAGGTCAGCCATTTGAATCGCTCGTTCGATATTGGCAATCGATGACTTATCAAATGGTTGGATCGTAAGTAATCTTGCTTCAGGTACTGAAATCGTTGCTAGTTGATTTAATGGTGTTTCAGCACCATAGTACTCAACTGTTACACGATCAAGTAGCGCTGGATTCGCACGTCCTGCTCTTAATTTAGCTAATTCGCGGTTTAAAGCTTCAATTGCTTTTGCCATACGTTGTTCGGCATCTTTTTTTACTTCAGCTGACATTATGAGTTCCCCCTTACTAATGTACCAATTTCTTCACCTAATACTGCTCGTTTAATATTGCCTTCTTCCATAATAGAGAAAACGATTAATGGAATGTCATTATCCATACATAAAGAAGAAGCCGTCGAATCCATTACCGCTAGCCCCTCTTTAAGAACATCCATGTAAGAGATTTTCGTGTATTTTTTCGCATTCGCATCGACCGACGGATCCGCACTATAAACACCATCTACTTTATTTTTCGCCATTAAGATTACTTCTGCTTCAATTTCAGCTGCTCTTAATGCAGCTGTCGTATCTGTTGAGAAATAAGGATTTCCAGTTCCAGCAGCAAAAATAACTACACGTTTCTTTTCTAAATGGCGGATCGCCTTACGTCGGATGTACGGTTCTGCAACTTGACGCATCTCAATCGATGTTTGAACTCTCGTTTCACACCCAATATCCTCTAGACTATCTTGTAGAGCTAAAGAATTCATAACTGTTGCTAACATGCCCATATAGTCAGCCGTTGCACGA
Organism: Halalkalibacter okhensis; assembly: GCF_000787375.1. Classification (GTDB taxonomy): domain Bacteria; phylum Bacillota; class Bacilli; order Bacillales; family Bacillaceae_D; genus Halalkalibacter; species Halalkalibacter okhensis. The sequence goes on from NZ_JRJU01000015.1 coordinate 24,059, forward strand.
TCCATACCTTTAGCACTTCCAGCCATTCCACGCCAAATGTTGCCACCGCCAACTACAACAGCTACCTCTACTTGAAGCTCCACAATTTCTTTAATTTGTTTCGCTACAGATTGAATAACAATCGGGTCAATTCCATACCCTTGTTCTCCCGCTAACGCTTCACCACTTAGCTTTAATATTACTCGTTTATATGTTTGCATGAAAACCCTCCGGCATGAGTTGAAGTTGTTGTATCCTCTTTGAAAAAAGGGACACACTGTGCCCCTACTCGCAAAAAATTTACTTCTTAACTTGAGACATTACTTCTTCAGCAAAGTTATCTTCGCGCTTTTCCATGCCTTCTCCAACTTCATAACGGATAAAGCTTTTCACAGAAGCACCTTTATTTTGAACGTATTTACCTACTTTTTGATCGCCATCTTTAACAAATGGTTGATCTAGTAGACATACTTGCTCAAAATATTTAGAAAGACGGCCTTCTACCATTTTTTCAACGATATTTGCAGGCTTGCCTTCGTTTAATGCTTGTTGAGTTAAAACTTCACGCTCACGCTCAACTTCTTCTTGTGACACTTCATCACGAGATACATATGTTGGGTTAATTGCAGCCACATGCATTGCAACGTCTTTTGCAAGCTCAGCATCAGTTGATCCACCTACTACTGAAAGGACACCAATACGTCCTCCCATATGTAGATATTCACCGAATGCATCGCCATCTTCTTTTTCTACTACTTCAAAACGACGCAAAGAAATTTTTTCTCCAATTTTTGCAATAGAAGCATTGATGTATTCTTGAACAGATTGTCCATCTGCAAATGGTTGCTCTAGAGCTTCTTCTACAGATGCAGGAGTGTTAGAGATAAGGTGTGAAGCTAGGTCTCCAACTAGTTTTTGGAAGTTCTCGTTTTTAGCTACGAAGTCTGTTTCAGAGTTAACTTCAACGATAACTGCTTTGTTTCCTTCAGACTTTACAAGAGCAAGACCTTCAGCCGCTACACGATCAGCTTTCTTTGCAGCACTTGCAATTCCTTTTTCACGAAGGAAATCTACCGCTTTCTCCATATCACCATTCGTTTCAGTTAATGCCTTCTTACAATCCATCATTCCTGCGCCAGTTTTTTCGCGCAACTCTTTTACCATACTTGCTGTTACAGCCATTCAAAACGCCTCCTTAATAGTGTCAGTATGTACACGTACACAAACGTATAAACAAAAATTACTTTTGAAAAGTAATCAAATTTACAAAAAAAGATGGCAAAAGGGTAATCCCCCTTTACCACCCTTTTTTAGTAAATGAAATTAAGCTGTTGTTGTTTCTTCAACTTCAGTTGCTTCTTCTTCACCAGAAGTAGCTTCGATTACTGCATCTGCCATTTTACCTGTTAAAAGTTTAACAGCACGGATTGCATCATCGTTTCCTGGAATTACATAATCAATTTCATCAGGGTCACAGTTTGTATCTACAATTGCAACAATTGGAATGTTCAACTTGTGAGCTTCCGCAATTGCAATGCGCTCTTTACGAGGATCAATAACAAAAAGTGCATCAGGAATTCCTTGCATATCCTTGATACCGCCTAAGAACTTCTCTAAACGATCCATTTCCTTTTTAAGAAGAATAACTTCTTTCTTAGGAAGAACATCGAATGTACCGTCTTCTTGCATCTTTTCAAGATTCTTAAGACGAGTAATACGCTTTTGGATTGTTTCAAAGTTCGTTAATGTACCACCTAACCAACGTTGGTTAATGAAGTACATACCACAACGCTCAGCTTCTTCTTTAACTGAATCTTGAGCTTGCTTTTTCGTACCAACGAAAAGGATTTTTCCTCCGTCAGCTGCTAAGTCACGTACAAAGTTATACGCTTCCTCAACCTTTTTGACTGTCTTTTGTAAGTCAATAATGTAAATACCGTTACGTTCTGTGAAGATGTAGCGATCCATCTTAGGGTTCCAACGACGAGTTTGGTGACCGAAGTGTACCCCAGCTTCTAGTAATTGCTTCATGGAGATTACTGCCACATCAAACACCTCCTTTAAAATTGGTTTTTTTTATCCTCCGCTCTCATCATCTCTATGCGACACTGATAAATCAGCACCATCACATAAATTAGAGCGCGTGTGTGATTAACACCGTTGATTAATATATCATATGAGAAGCCTTGTTGCAAGCAGAATTAGACATTAACGATAAAATTTCAACATTAATTCTACTTCTCCTTTTCCTAAATTTAATTTTTTGGCTATTTGCTCTGGACTTAACCCTTGTTTCGATAGGATAATAACTTTTGTTGTATCAGATTGTTGGTACATATCCTCATCCTCTTCTTCTAGATTTGGAATTGGAGGATGGTAGGCTTTATATTTATCCGTTTCCTCTTCAAATTGTTCGATTGTTTCGTGTTTTTGTTTAGTTACACTTGAAGGAGAGACTAATTTAGCTTCATTTGCCGTTGAATCTTTATATTCGTTTATTCGCTTTAGTAATTGCTCATTTTCTTCTTTCATTTCTATAGTATAGGAAACAAGTAAATCCTCAATTTCACTTTTTAAATGATCGTAGTCTTCTTTCGAATGATGTGACTGTTGTCTCATAAGAGTTAGAATCCATAAAAAAGTAAATGCATGAAGGAGCAAACTAATGGTAATGAGTAGTGTCGTCATAACTTCATCCTTTCTCAACCAGAAAAATCAATATAATTCCCTTTAAAAGGATGTTTTTTTTGTTCCTCACAACTCTCATCCTCTTGATGCTGACGCTTTCTATGCTGTTGATGTTTGTTGTTTCCTTCTTTTTTGAGTCTCGTTTTTTCATTAGCGCCTGATTCATTTACTTGCTTTCTTTTCCGTAGGTCTTCTTCTTTTTGTTGCTGAGTCAATACATTATGACTTACCTGTCCGCGCTGCTGTAACTGTTCTTGAATCTTTCCAGATTTCTGAGACATAGGAAATGAGCCTTGCACCTCAATCGGACGTAAACTCATGAAATCACACTCCTTTTATGACAATTTCGTTATCAACAAGTGAGATACAGGGTTGGTGATAAGTCGATATTAAGTTACGGCGGTACTTTCCAAATTGGACGTTAACATTGGGATAGATCATTCTGTTGCTTTTTACAAATCCAAGAAGTTCTTGTTGTTCCAGTTGCCCCTGTTGAAGCTGTTCTAACTCTCTCATTTGTTTTTTGACTAACTGAAGCGAATTAAGCACCCTTAATTTCATTAGCTTTTCTTTGTTAGTTAATTCACCTGATTGCTTTTCTTTTTCTATGTAAAGTTTTAACAGCTTTCCTAATTTCATAAATTCGTCTTTTATTCGAGTGAGTTCATTTTCTTTTTCTCTTCTATCATTAATCTCTTGTTCGTGTAGTCCGATAAATAATTCTGTCTTCGTTTGCATTTCATTTCCTATTTCATTTGCGATGATATGCTTTTTTGCAGAAAGGCTCCCCCCAACGATTAACCCTTTTCCGCCAACACAAATGATTTGTTCATCCGTCGTACAATCACTATGTAAAATTGCTTGATTTACTTCAATCTGGCCGTTAGCTCTTACCGTCCCTTCATTGATAAATGTAGTCTGTACCATACCTGCTGCTTCAATAAGTGAATGATTTTGACCAACAATACCAGCACCAATAAAGACAGAGCCTCCCGCTCTTAACGTTGCTGATTCAACGGTTCCGGAAACTCGGATGTCCCCACCAGCTTCAACTGCAAATCCAGAAGGTACGTTCCCACGAATATTCACATTCCCAACAAATGAAATATTTCCAGTCTTCATCGAAAGGTCCCCATTCACTTCAAATGTAGGGTGAACATGGATCGTATTGCGATCTATACTTATTTGTCCATCTATCAGTGAATATAGGGCTTGCTCATTCTCTTCAATTCGTGTATTTTTCCCTTCATATAAAGTGAAATCTCTGCCCGGTATCGGTTCAATCGCTTCACCACATACATTAAACCCTCTTTCTCCTATTGTTGCCTTCACTTTCTTGCCAATTATATCGCCATCTGAAACAGAAGGAATTGTAAGGAAGTCCTTTAAGTTCATTTGACTTACCGACTCAATCAGACAATCTTTTTTATGTGGTAGTAATGGTTGTAAATAAGCATTACTACCAGCTATTGCTTGCTTTCCAGAAGCAATTACAACCCTTTTGGTAACATTCTCGTTCCTCGTTGTGAGGTTCTCGATTTTCGTATAATCGATTCCAGAAGTCACCCCTTTTTCAGTTAGAAATTGAACAAAGGCAGCACTTGTGAGTTCCATATGTTTTGGCATTTTTGTATGTTCAATAATGAATGCTTTCATTTTATCTCTTGATACAGTGACCTCATAAAATTGTTCCAAATCATTCATCTTGATCAAGTCCTTATCAGTTATTAATAAGATTTCCTCATCACCTGTTGAAGTTTAAACAAAGTTTTTGAATGTATTTGTGAAATCCGAGATGTTGAAAGTTCAAGAATTTGCCCTATTTCCGTCAATGTCAATTCCTCAAAATAAAATAAACTAATAACTAGTCTCTCCTTTTCAGGAAGCTCATTTATGACCTTTGCTAATTCTTTCTTCGTCTCTTCATCAGTTGAATATTGTTCAGGGGTTTTTGCATCCTTGTCCTCTATAATGGATGCATATGTTTCATTATTAGATGATTCCTGCCCTTCTTCATCAATGGACAGAACATTGGAAGTGACATATTCCGACATCACTTGTTCGACTTCTTGCGCTTGCATATTTAGTTCAGACGCTATTTCATCGCTAGTAACATATCGACCTTTTTGTTGCTCTAACTTTTCTGTTGTCAACTCAATTTTCTTAATTTTATCTCTTGTCGACCTAGGAAGCCAGTCTTCTTTTCGAAGTCCATCTATAATGGCACCTCTAACTCTAAAAGAAGCGTATGTATCAAATTTTAATTCTCTTGTTGGATCAAACTTTTCTAATGCATCATACAATCCTATTAGACCATGACTTTTCAGGTCTTCGGATCGAACATTCTTGGGCAACCCGACAGATATTCGTTTTACATGATAATCTACAAGGGGCATGTAACGACGAATCAATTCATCACAAGCAGTATGGCTTCTCTCTAAAATCCATTTATCCCAGAGTACTTGATCTTCTGTTACATGTCCCATAATGTACCTCCATTTAACGCGTTATTAAAGTTATGTATTGCTTTGGATTATATTTCCTTTATTCCTTGATTCACTGTACGTATTTGTAACCGTTTCGACTGCGGATCAAACTCAATTGTTCTTCCACTTTTCCCACCAACATCTTCGGAGAGCAAGGGAATTCTTAAATCTTTTAATGTTTCTTTAACAGCTTCCACATTACGTGGTCCAATCCTCATTAAATCAGTACTGCCTGTAGAAAAGGTGAACATCTGTGCTCCGCCTGCAATTTTTGCTTTCAGTGCATAGTTTTTCGCACCCATTTTCTGTAGTTCAATTAATAAAGCAGGAATCGCTGTATCTGCATATTTGGCAACATTTGTCTTCTCTTGCCTACTCAGTGAAGAATTGGGTAGCATGATATGCGCCATTCCTGCCACTAGTTTGAATTCGTCGTAAATAACAATTCCAACGCAGGATCCAAGCCCCGAAGTACGGATGATATTAGGAGGAGTGACAACATTTAAGTCTGCCATTCCGACTTTAATGACATCACTCATTCACATTCACTCCTAATGCTGTAAAGATTTTTTCAAAAGAATCTGGATCAGGTAATAAAAAGAAATGACCAGATATCGGATGCTCAACTTCTCCTAGCTCCGTCATATGTGTATCAACAACGATAGCATAATCTGCTACTTGTGAAAGGGGAATCAGCCCATAGCTTACTATCGCTCCTGCCATGTCTACACTAAACTCAGGAACAGAAGGCTGTAAGGATAAACGTGTAAAGTCAGCAAGAGACGAAAGATATGATCCCGCCAAAATATTGCCCACTTCTAAAAGTGCAGATACGCCCATTTCCTCAAAAGGTGGTTCATCTAATTGAAATGAATTGATACTTGTTATATGTCGGATCATTTTTTCTGTGTTCTCAATCGTAGAAATAAAGAACATACTGCCAGGAGCTTCTCCATCAATTCTTAAAAAGATAGCGGCTACTTTCGTTTCCGCTCCACCAACTTGCTCAGGAAGATCCTGAAATGAAACAACTCGAACCGCCGGTACACTCATATCGATGGTTTTATTCACCAATTGTGATAAAGCTGTGGCAGCATGTCTCGCGCCAATATTACCAATTTCTTTTAACACATCTAAATGATGCGGCTTCAATTTCTGAATAAACTCCCCCATATAGTCCTCCCCTTTAAAAACGCTTCAAAATCCGTTCACTTATTAACTGAACGTGAGCACTTTCATCCACTAGCTTTGTTTGGATAGCAGCTCTTGGCATTCCAAAAACCGTGCAAGACTCTTCTGTTTCTGTAATGGCATAACAATTAGGTGTAGACTGTTTTAACTTAATTAACCCTTCTGTTCCATCTGCACCCATTCCTGTCATAATGACAGCAATCGTTTCCACTTCCGGAAAGTAAGCTAACGATTCAAACATGACATCAACAGATGGCCGGTGTCCACGCCTTGCTTCTTCCTGATGTGTATGCACAGCATAAACAGCCCCTATTTTTTTTACCGTTAGGTGATACCCGCCAGGTGCTATATAAACTGTGCCATTCTTTAAAATTTCTCCGTCCTCTGCCTCTTTTACATCTACTTCAGAAAGTGAATCTAATCTCTTGGCCAAAGACAATGTAAATCCTGGGGGCATATGCTGTACGACTAAAACCGGTGCAGGAAGCTTAGGTGGTAAGTTAGTAATCACATCTTTTAATGCACGCGGGCCTCCTGTTGATGTCCCAATGGCGATTATTTTTTTCATTTCTGAATGCTTTTTTATCTCCATTGCTCTATTCTTATGCTCTTGCTCGATTTCTTTTTTGAATAAAGTAGGTTTTCTAATATTAGCTTTAGAAGCTTGTAACACCTTTTCAATAATCAGATGTCGAACTTTATCCATATCTAATGAAATCGCTCCAGAGGGTTTGGTTACAAAATCAACCGCACCATACTCAATCGCAAGCAGTGTATTTTCAGCACCTACTTTTGTTGTACTACTCACCATTACAACCGGACATGGATCTTTCTCCATAATATATTTTAATGTTTGTAATCCATCCATAATCGGCATTTCAACATCTAATGTAATAACATCAGGACGCAGAGTTATATGCTTTTTCAGGGCATCTTCTCCATTTCTTGCAGTCCCAACAACGTGAATCCTAGGGTGTTGATTCAACATTTCTGAAAGTACCTTCCTCATAAAAGCTGAATCATCCACAACAAGTACTTTTATGTTATCTATCAAAACTATCCCCCACTTTCTATCATGGGAATGATATTATTCATACTTCATCATTCTTTTCACTTTAAAAAGAAACTGACTAAATTTGGTTGAACTCTGTTTGTCCACACCTAAATAAGAGGAGGCTAGACGACTAACAGCCATACTCGCTTTAGCCTGTTTACTCCAGATGACAAATGGAGTTTGAGCTTTTACTGCTTTTGAAACAGTAGCATCATCAGGAATAAATCCAAGAATGCCTATCTCTTTATCTAGAAACTGTAAAGCTACATGTTTAAAATTATTTAAAGTCCGATTTCCTTCTTTTTCTGAATCAGCACGATTAACGATTAAAAACAAAGGTTTTTCCTTCTCCTGCAAATATATATATTTCAACATGGAGTAAGCATCCGTAATTGCAGGTGGTTCTGGTGTCGTCACTATAAATACTTCATGAGCAGCCAGAACAAATTCGATGCTTTCTTCTGTTGCGCCTGCTCCCATGTCTAAAAAAATATAATCAAATGCATGACCCATTTGTTCTAATTGCGAGAAAAAACGTTGTCTCTTTTTATCGTTTAATTGAACAAACTTAGAAAGACCTGACCCTCCTGCAATATACGAAATTCCAACCTTTGACTCTTCAATAATGTCCCAAATTGATAATTGATTTTCAAGCATATCAAGAAGATGATAGCGAGGGGACAGTCCCATTAATATATCCAAATTTCCCATTCCAATATCCAAATCAATAATAGCTACTTTTTTATTTAACTCTGATAAAGAGATAGCGAAATTTAAACAAACATTGGACTTTCCGACTCCACCTTTTCCGCTAACAACAGCAATTACTTTTGCTTCCTTGTTGTTATCATTCATTTCGATAAGTCTTCTTAGATTTTCTGCTTGATCATTCATCTCCACTGTCCACCTCAAGCACACAATCAAGTAAATGTTGACATGACGCTTCAACAATATCATCAGGAACATTCTGCCCAGTCGTCACATAGGCAATTCCTTTTTTTAGATCTATAGGAATATTCAACATGGCTCCGTACGTACTTGTTTCATCAAATTTGGTTAATATCACTTGTTCTAAAGGGATTAAATTAAATTGCCCAATTATCTTTTTCATATCTTCATACTTTGATGTTAATGACAAAACAAGGTACGTATCCGCATCTTGTTTAAAGTCAATCACTTTTGATAATTCGTCTACATACAGCTTGTTACGAAAATTACGCCCGGCAGAATCAACTAAAATAAGATCGTAATGGGTAAACTGCTCAATTGCTTTTTTAAAATCATCAATAGAATAAGCAACCTCTAACGGAATATTTAAAATTTTGGCATACGTTTTTAATTGCTCAACAGCAGCAATCCGATACGTATCTGTTGTAATTAAAGCTACTTTTTTTTGCTTTTTTAAGACAGAATGAGCAGCAAGTTTAGCAATCGTTGTTGTTTTTCCAACACCTGTAGGTCCAACTAAGTTTATGATTTTCTTATGAAAGGAAAGTCCACCCATCGAAACCTCTCCTAAAAGAGCATGTAAGTAACTATTAAGTTCACTTTTTATTTCCTGTTGATTTCGTTTAGATGAGGATTCGTCATACCATTGCTTCAATAAATGCTTCATAATGGATAATCGAATCGTTTCAGTTACACCTTGCACTCGTAATTGATCATCAATTTGTTGGAATGGTTCTGGATATTCTTTGTTTTCAGATCTATTATGGTGATTTAGCCCTTGAACAAGTTCCTTTAACTGATTAATTTCTTTCATTAACTGCGCTTGTGTCGGCCCTCCTTTTTGAGGAGGGACTGGTGAACCAACATTAGTTTGTCTACTCTGACTATCGTTCGTTTTTTGAACCTGTACTCTAGGTAATGTAGGATCAATAGCGGCAATAACTTCCATCTTTTTCTTTGTAAAAAAACCAAGAAATCCACCTGTATCAATCTCTTTTGAATTTAAGATAACTGCATCATCACCGAGTTCCGAACGAATAACCTTCATAGCTTCATGCATTGAATTTGCAGTATATTTCTTTACCTTCATTCTATGTTCACCACTCCTACACTTTGCACTTCAACATTTGCTTCAAGTTCATTGTAAGACAGAATAGGAACATGAGGCAAATACCTCTCAAGCAGTTGTCTGACATACATCCTCACAGCTGGAGAGCATAAAATTACCGCTTGTTGCCCCATCTGACTAAGTCGATCTGTTTCAGAGGCTGCAGCTTCCAAGATAGCCTGAGAATCGTTTGGATCCATTGAAATAAAATTACCGTGTTCCGTTTGTTGAACAGAATCTGCTACTTTTTTCTCCACTTGCCCACTTAATGTGATGACATATAAAGGCTCACCAGGTGTGGTCATTTGCTTGGAAATTTGGCGAGAAAGGGATTGTCTTACATACTCTGTCACCAAATCCATATCCTTTGTCATATGACCATAATCAGCAAGCGTCTCAAATATAATCGGTAAATTTCTAATCGAAACATTTTCTTTCAATAAGTTTGTTAACACCTTTTGAACTTCACCCGTAGATAGTGAATTAGGAGTTACTTCTTCAACAAGAGCCGGATACGTTTCTTTTAAGTGATCGATAAGTTGTTTTGTTTCTTGTCGACCTAACAATTCATGAGCATGACGTTTTATTACCTCTGTTAAATGTGTGGATACAACAGAAGGAGGATCAACAACTGTATACCCTGACAGCTCCGCCTGCTCTTTCATCTCTTCCCCAATCCAAAGCGCTGGTAGCCCAAAAGCAGGCTCAATTGTATCAATTCCTATAATACTTTCATCATCAAAGCCGGGACTCATGGCCATATAATGATCAAGTAATAAGTCTCCTTTTGCGATTTCATTGCCTTTAATCTTAATTGTATATTCATTCGGTTGAAGTTGAATATTATCGCGGATTCTAATAACTGGGACGATCATTCCTAGCTCTAGGGCCATTTGACGCCGGATCATAACAACACGATCTAATAAATCTCCACCTTGATTTGCATCAGCAAGAGGAATTAATCCATAACCGAATTCAAATTCAATTGGATCAATTTGCAATAAATTTACGACACTTTCAGGAGATTTCATCTCGTCAGGTTCGACCTCATCCTCCACTTGGTCTTCTTCCATTTGTGAGATTTTTTCATTCTTTGAAAGGAAATAGCCACCTAGTATAAGCAAAAAGGCAATCGGAAATGTGAATATGGGGCTAATTGGAGTAATCACTCCTAATAAAAAAATAGTCCCTCCTGCAATATATAGCATTTTTGGATAGGCAAAAATTTGCTTTGTAATATCATGCCCCAAATTTCCTTCTGAAGCAGCCCGAGTGACAACTATGCCTGTTGCTGTTGAGATTAACAAGGCAGGAATTTGACTGACTAGACCATCCCCAACGGTTAATAGCGTATAGGTTGCTGCTGATGTAGATAAGTCCATTCCCATTTGAGTCATACCAATAATTAGACCAAATAATAAATTAATGATCACTATAACAATTCCAGCAATGGCATCTCCTTTAACAAACTTACTCGCACCATCCATCGAACCGTAAAAATCAGCTTCCCGTTCAATTTTTTCTCGGCGCTGTTTCGCTTCACTATCCGAGATCATCCCTGCATTCAAATCAGCATCAATACTCATTTGTTTTCCCGGCATCGCATCTAAGGTAAAACGAGCACCTACTTCTGATACACGTTCAGCCCCTTTTGTAATAACAAGAAACTGAATCACAATTAGAATCAAGAACACTACAAAACCTACTAATGCATTACCTCCAACAACAAAGTTTCCAAACGTATCGATAACATTTCCTGCATTGGCTTCACCTAGGATCGAACGTGTTGTTGATACATTTAATCCTAACCGAAACAATGTTACAAGTAAGAGCAATGTAGGAAAAATTGAAAATTGCAATGGTTCTTGCGTATTCATTGCTACGAGAATGATAATAAGGGCAAGAGATATATTAATAATGATTAAAAAGTCCAACATCGCCGTAGGTAACGGAATGATGAGCATGATGACTATTAGAATAACACCAAGTAAAACTGAAAGATCTCTTGCTTTCAAGATACTTCTCCCCTAACTACTGTAACTAGTTTATTTGTTTATCTTTCAAACGATAAACATATGCGAGCACTTCTGCTACCGCCTTAAACAATTCTTCTGGGACTTGATCCCCGATCTCAGCCTGGTGATACAAAGCTCTAGCAAGTGGTCTATTTTCAACGGTTACGACCTTGTGTTCAGCCGCAACGCCTTTTATTTTCTGAGCCATAAAATCAACACCTTTTGCAACTACAAATGGTGCATCCGCTTTTTCTTCGTCATAACGCAGTGCAACGGCAAAATGCGTTGGATTTGTAATAACAACATCCGCTTTTGGTACTTCTTGCATCATCCTTTGCATTGCCATTTCCATTTGTTTCTGCTTGCGTTTTGATTTAATTCTCGGATCCCCTTCCATGTTTTTGTGTTCATCTTTTACATCCTTTTTCGACATTTTGATTTGCTTTTCATGATCATATTTTTGATAAAGATAATCAGGAATCGAAAGGATGAGAAGGAGAATTGCAACAGATATACCAAGGATTGCCGTTAATTGTGCAATAAAAGCAAAACCATCTCCCACACTTTTTTGCGAAAGAATCATTACATTTTCTAGATTCATCCATATAATGATAAATACCACTACACCAGCTAACGAAATCTTCAGTAGCGATTTCAATAGCTCTACAAGCGCCCGGATAGAGAAAATCCGTTTTGCTCCTTTTATCGGATCGAAATTTGACAGCTTCATTTTAATAGCCTCTGGGGCAAATAACACTCCCACTTGGATATAACTCGCTGCAACTCCGGCAATTAATGCGATCATCATGATTGGGAGCAATACAATGGCTGACTCCATTACTAATTCCCAAAATAATGCAGCAATATTGGCTTCTGTCATTTCCATAAGAAGGTAGGTTTGAAAGGTATGTTTCAACAGGTTAAAAAGCGTTTCACCAAGTAGGCCGCCAAACAGCCATAAAAATAAGAAAACCAATAGCAAGATTATAGCTGTATTTACATCTGTACTTTTGGCTACTTGACCCTTTTTCCTTGTATCTTGTCGTTTTTTCGGGGTTGCCTTTTCAGTTTTTTCCTCTGCAAAAAACTGAAGATTAAGTCGTAATCTATTCATCTTATGCCCCCCCGAGTAATTGTAACAGCGTTCGCATCGCAATTAATGTTTGATCAAACAATCGTTGGACGACCATAAAGAACACACCCATAAATACAGTTAACAACAATAGACCAACAATTATTTTTAGCGGCATCCCTACAACAAACACATTCATCTGCGGTACCGCTCTTGATACCATTCCAAGTCCAACATCAACTAAGAAAAGCGAACCAACAATGGGAAAAGCCATCTGAAAGGCAATGATAAACATGGCATTAAAGGTTGTTGCTATATACTGAATGATGTTTTCTTGTCCAAACGGTAGTGTCACCTGATCCATCGGAACAAATTGATAACTATAATAAATCCCATCTAATAACAAGTGGTGCCCATTAACAAGAAGTAAAAACAGCAAGGCAAATGTATATAGGTAGCTACCAGTCAACGGTGTTTGTGCTCCTGTTTGCGGATCGACAACATTAGCAATCATAAAACCCATACTATAGTCGATAAACCCACCTGCCACTTGAATCGCATACAAGAGAATGGCCGCTATTAACCCGACAAATAATCCAACTAATACTTCTTTAATTAAAATGAAATAATACATTGTATCTATTACAATGATTGGTGACTCTAATGTAAAGACCATAGTCCAAGCCAAAAATAGGGACAACCCTATTTTCATCGTATTAGGAATCGATCTATGAGAATAAATTGGTAGCACAGCTAAAAACGCAAGAACTCTCATAAATACAAGCAAGAAGGCAGGTAGTATATTGATATATTCAAGCATTAGCCAATGAACCTATGAAGGTTGTTAAAAATTTGGTATGTGAAATTAGTAACATTAGATAACATCCATGGACCAAAAATGATTAATGCTGCAAAAACTCCAACTATTTTTGGAATAAAGGCCAGTGTTTGCTCTTGTATTTGTGTCGTAGCCTGAAAGATACTGACTATTAACCCAAGTCCAAGCGCAACAAGCAATAGCGGACCAGCAACAAGAAGAACCGTCCATACCCCATTTTCTGCCATACTTATAACGAATTCAGGACTCATATATCCACCACCCTAACTAAAGCTAAGAAGTAATGATTGAACAATTAAATACCAACCATCAACTAAAACAAACAACAATATCTTAAATGGCAAAGCAATCATAACTGGTGGCAACATCATCATCCCCATAGACATCAATACACTTGCAACAATCATATCAATTACTAAGAATGGGACAAATATTAAGAAGCCTATTTGAAACGCGGTTTTCAATTCACTAATCGCAAAAGCTGGTACCAATGCAGTTAGTGGAATGTCATCGAGTGTTTCAGGTCGATCTAGACCAGCATAGCCCATAAATAATGCCAAATCTTTTTCCCTCGTATGATTAGCCATAAACTCCTTCATCGGAAGAGCAGCTAAATAAAAAGCTTCCTCTTGATCAATTTCCCCTTCGAAAAGAGGAGTTAGTGCTGTTTCATTTACTTCGGCAAATACCGGAGCCATAATAAAAAAAGTAAGAAATAGTGCGATTCCAATTAAAACTTGATTTGGGGGCATAGATTGTGTTGCTAACCCCTGACGAACAAACGATAACACAATGACGATCCTTGTAAAACTAGTCATTAATATAAGAATAGAAGGGGCTAATGACAAAACCGTAAGCACTAATAAAAGTTGAATCGTTGTGGCAACATTAGCTGGCTCATCGGTTAAAAAGTCAAAGTCTATTCCAGGAACTGTTGTGACAGCAGAAATTATTAAGGGATCTAACATTATTTGTCACGCCCCTTTATCGCATCATGTATTTGCTTTTGAGAATTTGACACATCTTTTAGCTGACTTTCCAGTAAGCTTTTAAATGCATCATGATTTGATTTTGATGTCTTGCTAACTTGACTTTGTGAATTCTTCTTCGAACTGACTTTATTGTTAACCCAATTGAATACTTTCTGTATTGGCTGATCGAATTGCTCTATTTGATCTTGTTGATTGTGTAAAATCGACTCCACTTCTTTCACATCCTCAATTTCTTTCAAAAGTTGAATCGAGTCACCAACACCAACAACTAAAACACGATCTCCAATCTTAACTAATTGAACTGATTTATTCGCACCAAGAGGGACGCCACCTATATTTTCAAGCATTTTTGAAGAGCGAAACGACCGGGACCGTTTGCTGAGAAATCTCAAAAGAACATAGATAAGGATCACAACAAGTGCCAAAGCGCTAATCATTTGCGCAAAAATTAAAAATGTATTTTGTTCTGGTAGAACTTCCTCAACTGGTTCTGCCTCAGGTTCACTAACTGGTGTATTCGGAGGAGCATTTTCTTCCTTAACTGATTCCTCTGTTGATTCATTTCCATTTAACGTTTCTGAAACTCTCCGATTCTCATCAGTCGTCGTATTAGCTCCCACTTGAAATGGTGTGCCAAAAACAGAAAAAATTAAAATTAGAGCTAATACCAATACCTTATTGCTCATATTAATTGTCGCTCCCCCATTTCCTTTAACTCATATCTAACCTAGTGTTTTGTTAATTGCCTCTATCACGCGATCCGCTTGAAAAGGCTTCACGATAAAATCTTTTGCTCCAGCTTGAATCGCATCAATTACCATTGATTGCTGCCCCATCGCTGAACACATAATAATCTTAGCACTAGGGTCAATGGCTCTGATTTCCTTTAATGCTGTGATTCCATCCATTTCAGGCATTGTGATATCCATTGTGACAAGATCTGGAGATACTTCCTTAAACTTTTCAATCGCTTCCGCCCCATCATTGGCTTCTCCAACTACGTCAAACCCATTTTTGGTTAAGATATCCTTAATCATCATTCGCATAAATGCTGCATCATCAACAATTAACACCTTTGCTGCCATGAATCATTCCCCTACCTTATTTTAAATTTCGAATTCGATCTTCTTGACTTACAATATCCGTCACTCTTACTCCGAAGTTTTCGTCTATTACGACAACTTCACCTTTAGCAATCAATTTTTGATTAACAAGAATATCGACTGGTTCACCAGCTAATTTATCAAGTTCAATAATTGAACCTTGTGTAAATTCAAGAATTTCTTTGATTGATCGCTTTGTTCTCCCTAACTCAACGGTTACCTGAAGTGGAATGTCTAACAGCATATTTAAATTATTTGATTCACTTTGTGACAGTCGTGGTGAATCAAATGTAGAAAATGCTGCTGGTTGTACATCAACATCACGTTCATGATACCCACCTAAATGCTGTTGAGCTCTTTGTTCGTAAGGGGCCTGTCCAGAATGATGGTTTTGGGCCATTGGCTCTGTTACCACTTTTTCTTGTCTAGACTCTAATGGTTGTTTGTTCTCCGGCTGGGCTTCTTCTTTTTCTAGCTGATCTACAGAAAGTGACGGTTCCTCTGCCGTTACTCCTGAGTCATTTGTTACAGGTTCACTTGGATTCATCAATTCATCTACTAAGTTTTTAGCAAATGGAACAGTAACCAATTGCATAATATTTGAATCGATTAGATCTCCTACTTTTAATCGAAAAGAAGTTTTCACAAGAATTTCTCCTTCCGGTACATTGGACGTTCCCTTATCCTTCTTAACATCCAATAAATCGATTCCAGGAGGTGAAATATCAACTTTTTTATTGAAAATGGTTGACATAGACGTGGAAGCAGAGCCCATCATCTGATTCATTGCTTCTTGAACGGCACTTACATGCATATCCGTCAGCTCTAAAGATGGTTCAGCCCCATCACCACCTAGCATTAAATCGGCAATAATGGCTGCATCTTGTGTTTGGATTACAAGCAAATTTAAGCCTTGAAACCCTTCTGTATATTCAACATGAACCGCAACATGAGGTTGGGGGAATTCCTTTTCTAGCTGTGTTCTGGAAATAATAGCAAGCGTTGGAGTTGTAATATCAACTTTTTGATTCAATAATGTTGATAAAGCCGTCGCTGCGCTCCCAAAAGAAATATTCCCAATTTCCCCTAAAGCATCCTTTTCAATTTCTGACAAATAATCGGATAACGTTAACTCATTTTTATCGTCTTCAGTTGTCTCTTCGAAATCTCCAGTCACTCCTTTTAGGAGCTCATTAATCTCATCTTGGGAAAGCATATCATCATTCATTTTCTTCTGCCTCCTCAATTAATTCTGTCACTTGGACAGCAATTTGGTTCTTTGTTTTCCCTGGTTGTGCTAAATATTTTCTTTCTCCACCTACAGTTACAGATAGCGGCTGATTAATTAATTGATCTAACTCAATGACATCTCCAACTCCAAGATGCAAAAACTCATGTACCGAGATTTCTGAACGTCCAAGCTCAGCTTGTATGAGCAATGGAGCCTTTTGAATATTTTTCTCAATATTCTCAATTTCTCCAGGCTGCCTTTGCTTTTTCTTCTCTTGCATCCAGTAATGAACAGAAAGCTTTGGTAAGACTTCCTCTAATACAACATGCGGCAAGCAAATATTAATCATACCTGAAGTTTCTGCAATCGTTGTTGAAAGCGAAATAACAACAACTGTTTCATTTGGAGAAACCATCTGTAAAAACTGCGGGTTAACTTCAATCTCTTCCATTACAGGATCAAGTTCAATAACTGAACTCCATGCTTCTTGGAAACTATCAATTGTCCGTTGAAAAAGCTGGGACATAATTCTCGTCTCAATTTCCGTTAAGTTATCTACCTTATTTACACTAACTCCTTTTCCACCTAACAATCGATCCAACATCGCATAAGCAATATTTGGATTGATCTCCATCAAAAGTCTACCTTCTAATGGATAAGGCTCAAACACATTTAAAATGGTCATTTTTGGAATAGAGCGTATAAATTCTTCATAAGGAAGTTGATCGACTGATGCAACCGAAATCTGGACATAGGTGCGTAGTTGTGCAGAAAAATAAGTCGTTAACAATCGAGCAAAGTTCTCATGTATTCGAGATAAACTTCGAATTTGGTCCTTTGAAAACCGCAATGCTCGCTTAAAATCATATACTTTGACTTTTGATTCACTTTCTTCCTTTTTTAACTCGTCAGCATTCATCTCTCCAGTAGAAAGTGCTGATAACAGGGCATCTATTTCACCCTGTGATAAAACGTCAGCCAAGACCCTCACCTCTTTATCTAATACCTCTACTGGATTACCCAAGTTGTTGTATAAACTTGAATAACCTCTCCTTCTTGCATTAACTCATTTATTTGTACTTTAATGTCATTTTCAAACGCTTCAATGCCTTTTGGTCCAGCTAAATCAGACGCTTTTTTTCCTGAAAGAGCCCGCAAAATAATATTGTTCACTTGAAAATCACGTTTTTGTACCTCAGTTAATGCCGATTTGCTATCAACATGTATTCGAAAAGATGCACGAACATAATCATTGGATAGGAGGTTTGTTGTTATTTCTTTCGTTTCAAATGACTGAGCGATGATTTCATCTATTGTTGGTTCAGCGTCTGGGTCTGGTTCATATAAATACTGATTAATAAGCACAAATGCCACCACGCCAACAAGTGTAAGTGCCACTAAAATGATAAGCATGATGTTTACAAGCCTATTTTTAAACAATTAAGACCCCTCCGCATCTTTATATATTCCTATAAGGCCAATTTGAGTAAATCTTGCATTAATGATTGTTTGGATCTCTTCTATGCTATTTTGCACAACGATTTTCTTCCCACTTAGTAAAGTGATAGTAGTATCTGGAAAAGCTTCAATTTGCTCAATTAACAAGGCATTGAGTAAAAATGGTTGACCATTTAAACGGATAAGTTCAATCATAGATAAATGAATGGGCTAGACTTGGCCTAGCCCAATCCTCCTAAAATATAGTTATAGTTAATATTATCGTTTTAGATTAACAAGTTCTTGCAAGATCTCATCAGAAGTAGTAATAATACGAGTATTTGCTTGGAACGCACGTTGGGCTACGATCATTTCAGTAAATTCTGCTGAGAGATCGACATTAGACATTTCTAGAGTTCCAGCAACTAGTGTCCCTGTTCCATCCATTCCCGGTGTTGTAACTACTGGTTCACCAGAGTTAGCTGACACTTGATAAAGATTACTCCCTTCCTTTTGTAACCCTTCTGGATTGGCAAAAAAAGCAAGTGAAATGGTAGCTACTGTATCTAATACACCCTCATCATCAATGACGTTAACATTACCAGTTTGGCTAATACTAAAGCTTTGTGAATTAGGAGGGATGTTAATAATGTCACCAGCGTCATCCAATAAATACAATCCATCAGAGTTAACAATATTCCCCTCGGAATCTAAGTAAAAGTTACCCGCTCTACTATAAAAAGTGTTATCTCCTTCACCTAATCGAAAATATCCATCGCCAGAAATCCCTAAATCTAATTCACGGTTTGTATTTTGAAGACTTCCTTGCGTATGAATCGTATCAATAGTAGCTAGCTGTGAACCTAGTCCAACTTGTCTTGGGTTAGTACCACCAAGACCTCCTCCGGGACCTGAAGCACCAGCAATTTGTTGACTAACCATATCTTTAAATGTTGTACGACCTTTTTTAAAGCCAAACGTATTCACATTGGCGATATTATTTCCGATCGTATCTAATTTTGTTTGCATATTATTCATTCCTGAAATCCCTGAGTACATTGAACGTAACATATTAATTTCCTCCTCTTATTGACTGCTTCTATCAGTCCACAGTCTTAAGACCTCCCTGCTCGGGTCCAGTCTTATTTTCATTTTTAGTCAATGATAATGGTTCCATTGATATTGGTAAATATTTGAGATTGTGCTTCTTCACGATCCATCACTGTAATCACGGTATCATTCTTGGCGCTAACAACTAATGCAGCATGATCCGTAACGACTAATGAATCGGTTATCCCTTTTTGTTTTGCTTCCTTCACTTTTTCTTGGATGGTCAACCATTTTTCTTCTGAAAATTCGATTCCTCTTACATCCATACGCTGCTTTGCGTGTTTGCTTACTTTCAATTCAGTTTCAGTTAACAGCTCGTTTTGTAACAATTTATGAAATTGAGTCGTTTGTGGTTGGTTGACCGTCTTACGAGTTAGCTTTGGAAGTGTATGCAACGATTGTGTATAAATCCTTGGATCCATACGTCACACTCCTATTAGCTAATTATTTAAAATGATCGGAGCTCATTTCTGCTCGTCCGCTTTACTTACTTGAACAAGTTGCTCATTGCTAATCCATCGACCGTCGTCCAGTTGGATACGAAGTTGCCCGTCGCTCTCTAGTTTGACAGATGTTACGATGTTTTCCACATAATCCGTCTTTGACCGGTACTCATCAATATCTACTTCACGTTTCCATTGGACTTTTTTACCTATTAATTCACTATGTTGGACTAAATTTTGAGTGGTTTGCATCGTTACAAACTTCTGCATAGCTTGATTCATATTTGTCATTTGTTCAAGCGAAGAAAATTGGGCCATTTGTGCAATAAACTCTCTGTCATCCATCGGATTTGCAGGATCTTGATTTTGAAGTTGTGTAATTAAAATCTTCAAAAAATCATCTTTTCCTAATATCCCTTGTCCCGTTTGCTGTGTTTGCTTTGGTTGGTTGTTTAACATTAACCCTTCATGGATACTTGTCATGAGATCACCTATATCTGTTCGTTAATAGTAACTTCATTTAAGATGTTTTGAAATGAGACAGAATCCCCTTCTTCACGCTCATCTTCGCGCTCGTTTGTAGCATGATCATCCTTTGCCGATTCACCATCTTGTTGTTGTTCGAACGTTTCATCACTTACTTCAATCCGATCAACGTGGAGCTGTTGTTGAACAAATGCCTGTCGTAATTGAGGAAGCTGACTTTCAACCAATTCTCTTGTTGCAGAAGAACTACTCATAATACGAGCTGTAATTAATCCTTCTTGCTGAGTAATTTGAATAGTAAGACGTCCTAAATGTTCAGGGTATAATTTGATCGATAACGTTTGAGCTCCTTGAGGTGACTGGATAAACGTCCCACGCTTTAAGATTGAATGCAGCTGCCTTAAAAATTGTTGTTGCTGCATTTCTTTTGGAAGTCGATCTCCAATGTACATTTGTACCATTTCAGGCTTTGCTAAACGTTCTGGCACCACCTGATTGTTTTGCGATTCTGCTCCTATTGTTGAACCTTCTTTCACCTCAACAACTTCGCTTGGTTGAACTGTATTTATCTGAGAATGATTGATCCTATTTTCGTTTACGATAGTAAAGTTTTTGGAAGGCACATTTAGATTCTTTCCCTCTAAGTCATGCTGTTCCTTTTGCAAAAAGGTTAGTATCGTTGTGAAAATCGTTAGTTTATTTTGCGAATCAGTCGTGTTCTCTGAAACTAAACTCATCAGTTGATCGATGCCTTCATTAGAAATCAGCTGAGTTGGGAAGTTACGTCTAATAGAATCTTGCACTGCCTCTCTGCCATCACTATAAAGAGTCGCAAGGAAAGCTAGTTGTTTTTCTCCACGCCAGCTCGCAACTATTGAAAGAGCACTTTCAACAGGTTTTGACCATAAAGTAAGAAACTCATCTTTCCATTCCATTGGTATTTGAGCAAGTCTCTCTGAACCAATTTCTACTTCTTGTTCTTTCTCACGATGATCATGATGGTCCATTAATCCAGGTAGTACTTCTTCAATGAGTGAGAAGACTAACTGATGTTCCTTTGTGCCAGTATTGTCCATATTCTCCCGATTCTGCGGATTGGAATGATGGAAATTGATTTTCTGATTATCCATGTTATGGTTATCCACTAATGAATGGTCTGTACTCTGTTCAAGAACCTCGTTTGTTAGTGCAAGAAAGACTATTTGTTTCGGTTCAGACCAATTCGAAAGCAAACGAGAAATATTTTCATCAGGTACCGACAAAACTGTAATAAAATCCTCTCGCCATTCTTTTGGCAGTTTCATTACTTTTTCTTGAAAGTTCTCTTCTACATCTACCTTATCAGATAGATTTGTAGCACTTAATTCAGAAATAGCTATTGCAATCTGCTTTAAAATAACTGGCTCTTTTTCAGCTTGAGACATTTGACTACCGAATGACTTAAACATATTTTCTTTTACACTTAAGCGTGAAAGATAACCTGTTTCATTAAAAAGGATCTCAGTATTCCTATTTTTAAGTGAAGGGCTATTTATTTGTTCCATCTCTTTTCTACCAAATACGTTAATGATTGCTTGCTCAACATCCTGCTCTGTCCATTCCATTGGTAAAAGGGTTGTTTGAATGGATTGATTACCTAAATCATCTCGCATTATTTCTTTTTCTTCACTTATCTTTGACACGGATGCTAATAGCTCTAATTCTCTTAGTACATTTTCAATAACTTCTGAAGGAACCTTTTGCCTAATTGATTCTTTAATCTGTGTATCTCCTAAAGCATATGATACCGCTAAAAATGCAAGTTGTTTCCCTTCAGACCAATCGGTTATAGAAGGCAGTTCATCTTCAGTTGATTGCATCCACGCTGTCGTGAAGTCTTCTTTCCAAACGTTTGGTAAATAATCTATGTTTGAGTCTATAATCGAATCTGTTTGGATAGCTACTTCAAGCGATTCTAATAGAAAGTTCAAAGGTATCGGTTCCTTTTTTCCCTTTGAAGACTGCTCATTGGATTCATTTAATCTGCCTAACATTTGAGAGAACGTCCGCTTTCCTTCTCCATCTTTTAATGCATTTTTGGGTAGAGAATGACTGGTAAGAGCCGTCGAATTCATTAATAATGCACTCGCTACCATCGTGTTCATATTATTTCACCTCCTTTCAAAAGTAGCTACATTATTCATTTGCAAATCTGCTCATTAGATCTGCCGCAACTTCACTTTCCATTTTTGAAAGGATTGCAGCTCTCGCATCTAGTGATACTTGCGATAAATGCAAAAGAGCTTCCTCCATTGGTAGTTCCGCAATGATTGATGCGGCATTTTTTGATGACATCGATTCATATATCTTCGCGATATCTTTTAAATCTTGCTTTACTTCAACCTGCAATTCAGCTTCTAAATCACTTTGTTCCTCTAGTTGTCTTATTTCACTTTCTAACAGTTCAATCGCTTCTTCACGTTGGGTTATTGTTTCCTGCAAACGGACAATTTCAACATCCTGCTCTTCGATCCGTTGTTCTAACAAACTAACATCCACCTGTTCTAGTTCCTCTTCCCCATCGACTAGCGTTGAAAGGATCGGAACATTAGTTGCCACTTGCTTCGCTTCACCTACAACGTCAACCCCTACAAATGAGAGAATGACAAGAAATAAAATGATGGCAAACAGAACCGGTATACAAATGACAAGAAAAAACCACTGAAATTTGCTATACGATCTTTCGTTTCCACTCATAGTTTCACCTTTAACGTTTTGCAAATAATTGAACCGATAACTCGTCCATTTGCATGAGATCCTTTCGTTTCTCTTCTTCTTTGTATTGTTCTTGTTTCAATTGTTTTATTTTTTCGTATTTTTTCACTTCTATCGTCTTTGTAACAAGGTGCTGCTCTTTAACAGTCATTTTTTCTCTAGCTAATTGAGTTGCACGCTGTTTTTCCAAAATTTCTTGTTGCAATCGCATAATTTTTGTTTGATTTTGTTGCAATTTATAAATAGACGTCCCTGTGGCGATTTGGTTTCTTGAGAGTTCTTCCAAGTCTTCCTTACTTTTAAGTAATTCGTACAACTGTGTAGCAACCTTTTCGAAATGCCCAATCGCTTCTTGGTATTCAGCTTGTACTTTATTTTTTTCTCTTTCCCTAACTTGCATAACTTTTTGAAGAGTGAATTGGAATGACATTAGGTACGTCCGCCTTTCGCAAATTCGTTGATCAACCTTTCAACAGATTGGTCAATGGTTGTCACTTCAGTTGTAGACTGCTTTAAAAAATTTATCACTTTCGGATACATCAAAATCGCTTCGTCAATGTCTTTTGATGCACCTCTTTTGTACGCTCCGATGTTAATTAAATCTTCATTATCATTATATATAGATAAATACGAACGAACTTGATCCGCACTGGTTTTATGAACATCATCTACGATATCCGCCATAACTCGACTCACACTTCTTAACACATTTATTGCTGGAAATTGTCCTTTATTTGCTAATTTCCTATCAAGAACGAGGTGACCATCCAATATACCCCTCACCGCATCAGCAATTGGTTCATTCATATCATCCCCATCCACTAATACAGTGTAAAATGCTGTAATGCTTCCTTTAACATCTGTACCCGAACGCTCTAATAATTTAGGTAACATCGCAAATACTGATGGAGTATACCCTTTTGAAGTAGGGGGCTCCCCAATAGCTAAGCCAATTTCACGTTGAGCCATGGCAAACCTTGTCACAGAGTCCATCATTAAATTTACGTGTAGCCCCTGATTACGGAAATACTCAGCCACAGCAGTAGCTGTCATCGCCCCTTTTATTCGCATTAAAGCCGGCTGGTCTGATGTAGCTACAACCAATACTGATTTGCGCAAACCTTCTTCACCAAGGTCTCGCTCAATAAAATCTTTTACTTCTCTTCCACGCTCTCCTATTAATGCAATGACATTTACATCTGCTGCTGAATTTTTTGCAAGCATCGATAATAGTGTACTTTTCCCTACACCACTTCCAGCAAAAATTCCTATTCTCTGTCCTTTCCCGACCGTGAACAACGAGTCAATTGCCCGGACACCAAGTGACATCTTTTCATGAATTCTTGGCCTTGATAAAGGATTAGGTGGCGCATTATCGGTAGGAAACGACGTAAGGCCTTTTGGCAATGGAGCTTTTGACATTAACTCACCGCATCCATCAATAACATTCCCAATTAGACCAGCACCGACTTTTATCTCTAAAGGTTTTCCGGTAGCTTCCACTAAGCTACCTGGTGAGATATCTGTTGTTCCATTTAACGGCATGAGCAATACGTTCTCATCTCGAAAACCGACAACCTCCGCTTTCACTTTCGTTTGTGATTTACCGACGACTATGTAACATAGATCGCCAATCGAAGCTTGCGGACCTTTGGATTCAATCGTTAATCCAACAACTCTTGTAACTTTCCCGTACCATTTATAAGGAGTAAGAGATGGGACAATGTTAATTAGTTCCTGCGCGTTCATCGCCTGCCTCCTTAAGCTTTTCAAGTAACTGTACTTTCAGTTCACTAAGTTGCTCATCCACCGTTGCATCAATTCGTCCATATTTCGATTCAATCACACAACCATTCTTCATTAGTCCTGCATCGGGATATATAAATAACTTTTCAGTATGGCTAAGCAGTTGCTCAAGTTCTTCTTTTTGTTGATTCGTTCTCTCATACCAGTCTGGATGAACATAAATTCTAACATTTTCGTGTTCTCTTACTTCTGTCATCACTTGCATAAGGAGACTAGACCACATGCCGGGATCATCCGCTAACTGTTGATTCACCATTTTCTGAGCTAATGCCGAAGCCAGTTCAACAATCACAGGCTGAGCTGATTCGATTGTTTTTTCATACTCTAGTTCAGATTGATTGATTAATTGATGAGCTTGTTCAATTAAACTAGAATAGGAGGAAAAACCCTCAGCCTGTCCCTGCGCATAACCGTCTTGATACCCTTGTTCATGGGCAGACTGTTTTAGCAGCTCTATTTCATTAGCTGCTTGCTCTTGCTCATTTTGAATATTTTCTTGAATCTTTTTCACTTGATCTTCAGCTTGCATGATAAGTTGAGTAGCTTTTTCTTCAGCTATTTGTATATCTAATTGCAGTTGTTTGAGTGTCTCTTTTGCTGTTTCAACTTTATTCACCTGGTCAGAGCTGCTCAACATGTCATTTTTTTGAAACTGTCCTTCCTCAAATAAGTTACGTATTGTAATCTTCTTCGATTCACGATCATTAGAGCTATAGTGTGACTTAATGATTTTAGACAATAATATCGTCTCCTCCACCACGAGCAATCACAATCTCACCAGCTTCTTCTAAACGTCGGATGATTGCCACGATACGTGATTGCGCTTCTTCCACATCACGTAATCGAACTGGCCCCATAAATTCCATTTCATCTTTAAACGTTTCTGCCATCCTTTGTGACATATTGCTAAAGACAATGTCTTTTACTTCTTCGCTAGCTACTTTTAATGACAATTGTAAATCTTCATTTTCAACATCTCGAATGACTCGTTGAATGGAACGATTATCAAGGGTAACAATGTCTTCAAAGACAAACATTCGTTTCTTAATTTCTTCAGCTAGCTCTGGATCTTGAATTTCTAAAGCATCAAGGATTGTCCGTTCTGTACTTCGATCAACGCTATTCAATACTTCAACTACAGCTTCTATTCCACCAGCGTCTGTATAATCTTGTGTAACCGTAGACGATAGCTTTTGTTCAAGAATTGATTCCACTTCGTTAACTATTTCAGGGGACGTGCTATCCATTAAAGCAATTCGTTTTGCCACATCCGCTTGAACCTCTTGTGGTAATTCGGACAGGATCTGCCCGGCTTGTACCGACTCTAAATAAGACAAAATTAATGCAATTGTCTGAGGGTGTTCATTTTGAATAAAATTCAATATTTGTGAAGAATCTGCTTTACGAGCAAAATCAAATGGACGTACTTGCAATGTCGAAGTTAATCGATTAATAATGTCCATTGCGCTATCTTCACCTAACGCTTTTTCTAGGATGCTTTTTGCATATCCAATTCCGCCTTGAGCAATGTAGTCTTGTGCTAATACTAGTGAATGAAATTGCTCGAGAATCTCCTCTTTCATGCCACTGTCGACTTTTCGAACATTTGCAATTTCAAGTGTTAATTGTTCAATTTCTTCTTCCGACAAATGCTTATATACTTGCGCAGATACATCAGGTCCAAGAGATATGAGAAGGATAGCTGCCTTTTGCTTACCTGTAATTCCTTTATTAGATGAACCAACCACCAATCATCCCTCCTAATCTTCTGACAACCATGTACGTAGTAATTTTGAGAACTCTTCAGGTTTATCTTTTGCCATTTTTTCTAACTGTTTTCTTTTGGTAGCACTTAAGCTCTGGTCTTCGTTTGGTAAATCTGGTACTTCATAACGAATCTCTTCTTGCTCGACAACCTCTTCTTCTACTTCTTTTCTCTTTTTAACAAGTAAGAATAATAGAAGGAGAATTACAGCAACAAGTATTCCACCAACAATATACATCCATGTTGGTATGGCTTGAATAGGCTGTTGTTCAAATTCTAACTTCCCATCAAATGGCTGAGAGGAAACATAAATCTTTTCATTAATCGCATCTTGTGTCAGTTCCTCTGCATATACACCAGAGATACTTGTTCGTACGATCGTTCCTAAAATTTGTTGTATATCATTCATTCGATCTTGAGGCAGAGCATCAAGACCTTCCGGTGGCTCAACCATCACTTGAATTCCAATATCACGGATTTTATAGGGACTTTCTACAATATCTCGATTGATTCGGTTAACTTCATTATTGATTCGATCCTCGGTACGTTCCCACTCAGAGGGTCCTTGTCCCATCGCACCAGGATAGTTGACAATTCCCTCACCAGTCCCTTCAACCCCGCCTTCTACAGTACCTTCGCCGCTATACGTTTCAGCAATGCGCTCAATACTAACAGCAATGCCTTCCATATTTTCAGGGTCGACTGGTTCAATTAAAGCTTCTGTTCGGTTTTCTTGGGTAAAATCGATATCTGTTGAAACGGAAACCAATACTTTATCTCTGCCAACAACTGTCCCTAGCATTTGTTGTAGATTACGAGTTAGATCTCGTTCAATTTCTCTCTGAATGGATCGTTGTTGCTCGTATGCTGACAATGCTGAATTCGCATGATTTCCGTTATCGTATAAATAGTCATTAAACATCTGATCAGAAATGACGATATTTTCAATAGGAAGGTTTGGTACACTCTTTGATACTAAATGATAAAGAGCCTGTACTTGACTAGGCTCAAGCTGATAGCCAGCTGCCAAATCGAGAACAACAGCGGCTGTTGATGTTTCATTTGAGGAGTTCAACCAAACGCTTTCTTCTGGCAATGTAATCATGACATTAGCATGATTAACACCATTAATATTTCTAATTAAGCTACCAAGTTCCGTCTGCATGGCAGCACGCTCCATGACAGAAAATTCATTATCAGTCATTCCAAATCCCATTTGATCTTGGAAGAAGCTATAATCAATACTTCCGCTTCTTGGGAGTCCTTCTGCTGCTAATTCAACTTTTAATGAATCAACTAAAGGCTCAGGCACCATGATCGCTGTTCCATTATCAGAAATAGTTGATGAGATTCCACGAGCATCAAGAGTTTCTTTAATCTGTCCCGTTTCTTGTAATGTTAAATTGCTATAAAGAGCAACATAATTAGATCTGTTTGCAAAAAACAATAAAAGAGCGAGCAATAATATAATTGCAATTACAGAACTTAGAAGAATCATTTTTTGCTTCTTTGACTGACCGCTCCAAAATTCTGTTATCCGCTCTTTGTACATAAGTAATTTCTCGTTCATGCGGCCTCTCCTTCAATACTACAACTTTTATACTTGCATTCTCATAATCTCTTGATAGGCTTCAACCACTTTATTACGCACTTCCACCGTTGCCTGGAGCGATATACTAGCTTTTTGCCCCGTGATCATCACATCATGAAGGTTGTCTATCTCACCTTTTGCTAATAGTTCTGTTTTCTTAGCAGATTCATTTTGAAGTTCATTCACATCTTTGATTGCTTGACTTAAAGCATCTTTAAATGACGCCTGCGCAGTCGCTGGTGAATGTTTTGTTTTCATTACATCTGGATTTATTTGTAAAAAAGGCGATTGTATTCGCATATCCATTTCCTATTCCCCTACCTTCCAATCTCTAAGGCTTTTAACAACATGTTTTTTGATGCATTTAACGTTGTCACGTTCGCTTCATAGGAACGCGTCGCACTCATTAAATCGACCATCTCTCTTAACGGATCTACATTAGGCATTTGGACATAGCCCTGTTCATTCGCATCAGGATGTTCAGGGTTATAAACTTGCCTAAACGGAGATTGGTCTCCCACGATTTGCGAGACTTTAACCCCATGACCAACGTCGGTACCCTTACCTGTTTTAGCTTGATTTAAAAAGTGTGCAAACGAAGACTTGTCATTCGGTTGAGTGACTACCATCTTACGCCTATAAGGCTGCCACTCGCCATCAACCAATGCTGCTCTAGTCGTATCAGCATTGGCCATATTAGACGAAACCACATCCATACGCAGGCGTTGAGTAGTTAAGGCAGAAGCACTTGTATTAAATCCATGAAAAATAGTCATGATTATTTCCCTCCACGTATAACGGATTGTAAACTAGTAAACCTACCATTGAGGCGATCTATTAATGCGTTATAATAAATTTGGTTTTTCGCCAATTCAGCCATTTCTAAGTCTATATCTACATTATTTCCATTGTGGTTATACATCGTTGAACGATCCTCTTCAACCATGATCGGGTTGTTTGTTCGACTAAATTCAAGATGCTTGGCATTTGTTCGATTTGCATTGAAATTAGTCTGATTCATTGCATCATCCAATGTATGTTTAAAACTAACTTGCTTCGCCTTGTAGTTAGGAGTGTTAACATTAGCTATGTTTTGAGAGATTGCATTGTGTCTAACTTGTGCACCCGCTAATCCTCTTTCTAATGATTTGAAACTCGCACTTCCAAAAAGATCCAAAACAAAAACCGCCTTCCGACATAATTATACAATTCGACTTTTCTCGTCATTTTCCGTTAACTTCACATTTTTTCACACAGTCTCTATGAGAATTGTATTAAATCCTGTAAAGAAAGTCTAACACCGTTTTTATCCATCTTCCGAATCAAGATAAAAGAACTAGAGAAAAATGATGACTTTTGTCGTATAAACCTATGCTCACAGTGTAAATACCAACATAATTCGACATAATCCTTTAGAATTGTATCATACTTCCTGAAAAAACAGTAAAAGTTTCCAAAAAAACATAAAAAAGAGCATACATAAGGAAAGGGCACTGAAAGTTTCCCTTTCAATGCCCTTTGCATAACATTTGCTCTTTACCATTAAACTTATTTAGCTTTTAATTTATCTAATTCAACGAGGAATTTATCATTCAACACTTTTATATATGTTCCCTTCATTCCTAAAGAGCGAGATTCAATGACACCCGCACTTTCAAGCTTACGAAGAGCATTAACAATAACAGAACGCGTAATTCCAACTCGATCAGCAATTTTACTAGCTACAAGAAGCCCTTCTTTTCCATCTAATTCATGGAAGATATGCTCAACAGCTTCTAATTCACTATAAGAAAGAGAACTAATAGCCATTTGTACAACCGCTTTGCTTCTAGCTTCCTCTTCAATTTCCTGTGTTTTTTCATGAAGGATTTCCATTCCAACAACAGTAGCACCATATTCAGCTAGAATTAAGTCATCGTCTTTAAATGAATCATTTAAACGAGCTAAAATCAATGTTCCAAGACGCTGTCCCCCACCTTGAATAGGAACAATCGTAGTAAGACCACTCTTAAATAAATCTTTATTCTCAACTGGAAACGCTGTATAGTCACTTTCAATATCTAAATTCGCCGAAGTTTCTTCGATTTTAAACAGTCCATCTGTATACTCTTCCGGAAAACGACGATCCTCTAACATTTTCTTCATTCGTTCGTTTTCAATCTCTTGCTTAATCGCAAAACCTAATAATTTTCCTCTACGACTAACTACAAAAATATTCGCGCTGATTGTATCACGCAATGTTTCTGCCATATCTTTAAAATTGACATGTTGTACCCCTGTTTTTTGTAACATTTCATTGATTTTTCTTGTTCTTGTTAATAAATCCATAACTTCTCCTCCTGCAATTTTACAAAATAAATTGGCTAAGATCTCGATTCTTTGCAATAGAAGCTAACTTCTCTTCTACATACTCTGGCGTAATGACTATTTCTTCTAAAGTAATATCTGGCGCTTCGAATGAAAGATCCTCTAATAACCGTTCAAGAATGGTATGTAATCGTCTAGCACCAATGTTCTCCGTTTCTTGATTGACTTCCGTTGCAATTGTCGCAATCTTATGAACAGCTTCGTCCGAAAACGACACTTTTATACCTTCTGTTTCAAGAAGTGCTATATATTGTTTGATCAACGCATTATTTGGTTCAATTAGAATTCGTACAAAGTCCTCAACGGTTAAATTAGCCAGTTCTACTCGAATTGGAAATCTCCCCTGTAATTCAGGGATTAAGTCTGAAGGTTTAGCCATATGAAATGCACCTGCACCGATAAATAGAATATGATCGGTTTTCACTGAACCATGTTTTGTCACAACGGTAGACCCTTCTACAATTGGTAAAATATCACGTTGTACGCCTTCACGCGAGACGTCAGCCGACTGCTGTCCTTTGCTAGCTACTTTATCAATCTCATCAATAAAGATAATTCCAAGTTGTTCTGCTCTTAAAACAGCTTCTTGGGTGACTTCATCCATATCAATTAATTTCTGAGCCTCTTCTTCTATCAAGACTTTCCTTGCATCAGATACTGGTAAACGTCTTTTCTTCTTCTTCTTTGGAAGCATACCACCAAGCATCTCTTGCATGTTCATACCCATCTGTTCCATGCCTTGGCCCTGGAACATATCCATAAACCCTTGGGATTGTTCATCGACCTCAACTGTCACCATATGGTCTTCTAATTCTCCTAAGGCAAGCTTATGTGCCATTTTCTTACGACGCTCTGCTATATTGGTTTCCTCTGTTTGGTCTGGCTCAACTTCTTGAGCCCCTTGTTGACCACCAAAAATCATTTCAAATGGATTTTTGTAAGATGATTGCTTTTTCGCTTTCGGAACAAGCAATTCTACAATTCGTTCATTTGCATTTGTTTCTGCTTGCCCACGTACTTGTTGCGTTTTTTCTTCTTTGACAATCCTTACGCTTGTTTCAACAAGATCCCTAATCATTGATTCAACATCACGTCCAACGTATCCAACCTCAGTAAACTTTGTTGCCTCTACTTTTACAAAAGGGGCCCCAACTAGTTTCGCTAATCTTCTAGCTATTTCTGTTTTACCAACACCTGTTGGACCAATCATTAAAATGTTTTTTGGAGTAATCTCGTCTTTCATCTTGTTATCAAGTAAACTTCGTCGATAACGATTACGCAATGCAATCGCGACTGACTTTTTTGCTTCTTGTTGTCCTACAATAAACTGATTCAAACGGCTAACAATTTCTCTAGGAGTTAAGTTCGATTTCACAATACCACTCTCCAATCCTGTATCGATTCACTATTTTAGTTCTTCAACGATAATATTGAGGTTCGTGTAAACACAAATTTCACCTGCTGTTTCTAAGGAAGCCCGTGCAATGTCTTTAGCAGAAAGATCTGGAGCATGTTTTTTTAACGCTCTACCAGCAGACAACGCATAGTTACCACCTGAACCAATAGCTAATATTCCGTCATCTGGTTCGATCACTTCGCCAGTTCCTGAAACAAGTAATAAATGCTCTTTATTCATAACAATCAGCATAGCCTCAAGCCTTCTAAGAACTTTATCACTTCTCCACTCTTTTGCAAGTTCAACAGCAGCACGCTGAAGGTTGCCATTATACTCCTCTAATCGCCCTTCGAACTTTTCAAATAGTGTAAAGGCGTCTGCAACGGACCCTGCAAACCCTGCGATCACTTTTCCTTGATAAATTTTACGGACTTTTTTTGCGGTATGCTTCATCACAACAGCATTTCCAAAAGTGACTTGGCCATCACCAGCCATTGCACACTCCCCATTATGTTGGACAGCAAAAATGGTCGTTGCGTGAAAAGTTTGATCCATCTATTTATCCTCCTTACACCCTACTTATGCTCTAGGATGAGAATGTTTGTATACATCTTTCAATCGGTCTTTTGTAACATGCGCGAAAAATTGAGTCGCCGAAAAATGCTTGTGGCCTAATAGTTCTTGAACAACTCCTATATCAGCTCCATTATTTAATAAGTTTGCAGCAAAAGAATACCTAATATCTTGAGGACGAAACCCTTTGCAAATAGCTTCACTCTCTATCCGTTTATGAATAATCGTTCGGACACTTCTGTCTGAAAGCTCTCCACCACGATAATTCAGAAAAAGTGATGAATGTTGATGTTTGGCTTTTTGCATGAGAACCTTTCTTCCATCTTTAATATACGTTTGCAATGCTTCGATTGCAAATGTACTCAGAGGGATATACCGTTCCTTTCGACCTTGAATGTAAACCGTACCAATGAAAAAATCGATATCGTGTATTTGGACCTTACTACACTCACTCACTTTCATTCCAGTAGCATAAAGCAATTCCAATAGTGCACGATCTCGTTGATCGAGTGGCTCATTTCCCATCATTTCATGAAAAAGCTTACTCATTTCTTTATCATTTAGGAATATCGGTATTCGTAAAGTAGTTTTTGGGAGAGCAACTGAAGCGAATACATTCTCTTTTACCCGTCCCTCTTTCATATGAAACTATAAAAGCTTCTTAATGCAGATACCTTTCTAGCAACGGTTTTCCCCGAATATTCATTTTCATACAATTTCGCTATATATTTGTGAATATCAGTAACAGTCACAACGGTAAATGAAGGGATGTGTAAGTCTTCCATAAACCTCATAAAATCTGTTATATCATTCTTATAATTCTTCATCGTATGTACAGATCTATTCTTCTCTAGTTGCAAATATGTAATAAACAAATCTAGCCAGGACTGTTCTTCCAATTAAGGGACACCACCTAACACTCGCAGAGCTACTAAATTCTATCATGAATTAGTAGCTCTGACAACGATATTTACACTTTTTTCACAAAATTCTGAATTGCGCCGATTGCTCGGTTAGCAAGCTGCTCATATCTTTCTTTTTTATCACGAATACGTTCATCTAATGGTGGAAGCAGTCCGAAGTTTGCATTCATCGGTTGAAAGTTCTTCTTATTAGCAGTCGTAATATAATTCGCCATACTTCCGATTACGGTTGTTTCCGGAAAAACAACCATTTCTTTTTCTTGAACATAATTTGCGGCATTAATTCCAGCTACTAGTCCAGCGGCAGCTGATTCAACATATCCTTCTACACCTGTAATTTGACCAGCGAAAAACAAATCGTCACGGTCTTTATACTGATAAGTTGGTTTTAGAAGATTTGGTGAATTAATGAATGTATTTCGATGCATAACACCATAACGCACAATTTCAGCATTCTCTAGGCCTGGAATTAACTGCAATACTTCTTTTTGTGGCCCCCATTTGAGATGCGTTTGGAAACCAACAATATTATAAAGAGTTCCCGACGTATTGTCTTGTCTTAATTGAACGACAGCAAATGGTCTTTTTCCTGTTTCAGGATGCTCTAGCCCAACCGGCTTCATTGGCCCAAAGAGCATCGTCTTACGACCACGTTTAGCCATTACTTCAATTGGCATACATCCTTCAAAAAAGATTTCTTTCTCGAATTCTTTTAATGGTACTGTTTCAGCTGCAATCAGAGCCTCATAAAAACGATCGAACTCTTCTTCAGTCATTGGACAATTTAAATAGGCAGCTTCTCCTTTATCATACCTTGATTTTTTATAAACTTTATTCATATCAATAGATTCAGTTTCAATAATAGGTGCG
Organism: Halalkalibacter okhensis; assembly: GCF_000787375.1. Lineage (GTDB taxonomy): Bacteria > Bacillota > Bacilli > Bacillales > Bacillaceae_D > Halalkalibacter > Halalkalibacter okhensis. The sequence goes on from NZ_JRJU01000015.1 coordinate 58,285, forward strand.
GCCGCATCATAAAAGTATAAATACTCTTCGCCCGTCAATTCCCTCAAATGTTTTGAAAGGTGTTCTGATGTTAAAGGCCCTGTTGCGATAATTGTCGGCCCTTCTGGTATTGAAGTAATTTCTTCATTGAAAACCTTCACATTCGGATGATTTTTCACACGTTCTGTCACAGCACCTGCAAATTCATGGCGGTCAACAGCTAGTGCGCCCCCAGCTGGAACTGATGCATCATCGGCTGAACGTATAATAACCGAATCTAAATTCCGCATTTCTTCTTTTAATACTCCAACAGCATTTGTTAAACTGTTGCCTCTAAGCGAATTGCTGCAAACCAATTCAGCAAATTTATCCGTATGGTGAGCCGGAGTTTGTTTAACCGGACGCATTTCATATAAATGGACAGTAACGCCTCTCTTTGCAAGCTGCCAAGCAGCTTCACTACCAGCCAGCCCTGCACCGATTACGTTAACATGTTGTTCTGACAAAATAATCCCTCCATCATACAGTAGAAATGAGGGTGGCTCACAAAAGTCTATCCGTCTAGTAAGCATATCATGCCTACTAGAGGTCAAACGTTGACTCTGAGCCACCCTCTCTCTTTATCACTAAACTATATTATCATAATACATGAAACAACTTCAAGATTTTCATCTTACATACGAGTTAATTGGAATCTTCCTTGTAATCACAGGCTGAACATTCTACGTGCACACCTTTTTTCGTCTTCTTCTCAACAAGCATTTTCCCACACTTTGGACAAGGACGGGCAATTGGCTTATCCCAAGAAATAAATTCACATTCCGGATACCGATCACAACCATAGAAGATCCGACGTTTCTTACTCTTTCTTTCAACTATGTTGCCTTCCTTGCAAGTCGGACATTTCACACCAATATCTTTTACAATTGCTTTTGTGTTTCGACAATCCGGGAAATTGGAGCACGCCATAAACTTTCCGTATCTGCCCATCTTATAAACCATCTCATGGCCGCATTTTTCACAGTCTTCACCAGCTGGTTCATCCTTTATCTCGACTTCTTTCATTTCTTCTTCAGCGACTGTTAGACGCTTTTCAAACCCGTGATAAAATTCATCGATAATACGAATCCATTCCTGCTGCCCATCTTCAATCGAGTCAAGGTCATTTTCCATCTTCGCAGTGAATTCAACATCTAGAATTTCTGGGAAGAATTCAACGATCAACTCTAAGACAATTTGTCCTAATTCAGTTGGAACAAATCGTTTATCCTCAAGGGCAACATACCCACGTCTTTGAATCGTATCTAGCGTAGGCGCATATGTGGACGGGCGACCTATCCCGAGCTCTTCCATTGTTTTAACGAGCCTAGCTTCGGTATACCTCGGAGGAGGCTGTGTAAAATGTTGATTTGGTTCAATATCTACCTTTTCAACTATTTGACCTTCCTCTAAATTGGGTAGCAGACGATCTTCTTCCTTTTTCCCGTCGTCGTTACCTTCTATATACACTTTCATAAAACCCGCAAATTTAACTTTGGAACCTGTTGCTCTAAATTGTACGCCATTTTGCTCAATATCCACCGTCATCGTATCCATAACTGCTGGAGCCATTTCACTAGCTACCATTCGTTCCCAAATCAACTTATAAAGTCTCAACTGATCTCTAGACAAATAACTCTTTACCGTTTTCGGGTCTTTGAATACGGACGTTGGTCGAACAGCCTCGTGGGCGTCTTGTGCTTTTTTATCTTTTTTAACAGCACGTTGTTCTTTCCGGGTAAACTCTTCACCATAGTTTTCAACAATATACTGCTTTGTTTCTTGTTGAGCCGTTTCGGAAATTCGAGTAGAGTCGGTACGCATGTATGTAATTAATCCAACTGCACCTTCTTTTTTATCCAGCTCAATTCCTTCATATAATTGTTGAGCAATCATCATGGTCTTTTTAGCTCGGAAATTTAATTTTCGAGCGGCTTCTTGTTGCAGTGATGATGTAGTGAAAGGGGAAACTGGATTTCGCTTTCTTTCTCTCTTTTTAACCGAGGTAACATCGAATTGATTGTTACTAAGTTTGGAAAGAACAGCTTTTACTTCGTCTTCAGATTTTAACTCTTGCTTTTTCCCTTCAATCCCGTAAAACTTCGCATCAAACGGTTCTCCTTCTAGTGAAAACTGGGCTGGTATACTCCAATATTCCTCAGGAACAAAGCTCTGAATTTCTTTTTCTCTTTCAATAATCATCTTTACTGCTACTGATTGAACTCGACCAGCACTTAACCCTTTTTTCACTTTCTTCCATAATAATGGGCTAATGTTATAACCCACTAAACGATCAAGAATTCTTCTTGCTTGCTGAGCGTCTACCAAATCCATATTAATTGGTCGAGGGGTTTTGAAAGCGTCTTTAATTGCTTGTTTTGTAATTTCATTAAAAACGACTCTACAATCAGAATTTTCATCAATGTCGAGACTGTGAGCAAGATGCCAAGCAATTGCTTCACCTTCTCTATCGGGGTCAGCCGCGAGATAGATTCGTTTTACTTTTTTTGCAGCTGTTTTTAATTCTTTTAAAACGGGACCTTTTCCACGTATTGTAATGTACTTGGGTTCATAACTTTTTTCAACATCTACTCCCATTTGACTTTTTGGTAAGTCTCTAACATGTCCCATTGAAGCTTTTACAATAAATTTCTTTCCTAAATATTTTCCAATGGTCTTTGCTTTGGCGGGAGATTCAACGATTACTAAATAATCGGCCATGTAAGTAACTCCCTCTCTCGAAGATATAATTAAAATCTTCCCTATTATTAAACAGACTTTTGCTATTTGTCAAACAGGAGTTGGAAAATAAGGCAAAAAGACGATGGTGTTTTTTGTCGAAATGTAGGAAAATCACAAAGGACTTATTGTAATTCGTGTAAAATATCATCAGCATTCATAACTAGTTTTGCCCCTTGTTGAATAAGAAAATTTGTACCTTTTGATTGCGGAGAAAGAATGGATCCTGGAATGGCAAAGACATCTCGACCTTGCTCTAAAGCTTGATCTGCTGTAATTAACGAGCCACTCTTTTCTTTTGCCTCAATAACTAGGACTGCTTTTGATAAACCGCTAATAATTCGATTACGAGCAGGAAAGTGCCACCGTTGTGGAGGGGTGTTAGGGGGATATTCAGAAACTATTAGTTGTTTTTTCGACATTTGTGAAAATAATTGAAAATTTTCTTTCGGATATAAATGTAAATGGCCCGAACCTAAAACAGCGATCGTCTGACCCGTTGATTGGACGGCTTGCCAGTGAGCTAAAGAATCGATTCCACGAGCAAACCCACTAACTATGGTCCAACCTTCTTTTGACAAAGGTGGAATAATCGAAGATACAGTTTTGCTCCCTATGGGTGTGGGTGTTCTTGTACCAATGACGGCCAAGCGTTTTTCTGATGACATCAAATTCTTTACACCCATTCCATATAAAACAAGAGGTGGATCGTAAATTTGCTCTAATAAGGCAGGATAATCTGAATCTAGAATGGTGTAAGTAAATATATTATTTTGTGCAAGAAAAGTTAGGTATTGTTCAGGGGAGGAGCGCTTTAAATAAGTCGAAATTCTTTGTGTTTTTTCTGTGGATAATTTTAACTGTTTTTGTAAAAGGGTATTAGTGGAATCATAGATTTGCAGTAATTGAGGGTCAATCTTAAGCATAGTTCGAATCATATTTCTAGAGATATCCGAACAACTGTGAATATGAATTAGCCGTTTTCGAAACTCCGACACGAAGAGACCATCCCCTTTTCAATAGGAAGAAAGCCCCCACAAGCCGAGGGCTTTCTTCTTATTTAATTAGTTTGTTACTTTATGTGTGGTACATTTTTCTAGCAATCCCTTTTCTTTTAGAACAGAGATTAATGTTTCGCCCATTACGGATGGTGTCTCAGCTACTTTAATGCCGCAACTTTCCATTGTTTTGATCTTCTCAGCAGCTGTACCTTTCCCGCCTGAGATAATCGCACCAGCATGGCCCATACGCTTTCCAGGAGGTGCTGTTTGACCACCGATGAAGCCAACAACAGGTTTTGTCATATTTGCTTTCACCCATTCAGCTGCTTCCTCTTCTGCTGTTCCACCAATTTCACCAATCATAATGACAGCATACGTATCTGGGTCTTCATTGAATAAATTTAATACATCGATGAAGTCTGTTCCATTAACCGGATCTCCTCCGATCCCAACAGCTGATGATTGACCGATCCCATTTGTAGATAATTGATGTACAGCCTCATACGTAAGAGTACCAGAGCGAGAGACAACGCCAACATGACCTTTTTTATGAATGTATCCTGGCATAATACCAATTTTACATTCTTCCGGTGTAATCACACCTGGGCAGTTTGGTCCAACTAGACGTGTTTTCTTTCCTTCCATGTAACGCTTCACACTAACCATATCCATTACTGGAATTCCCTCTGTAATACAAATGGCTAAATCAAGCTCAGCATCTGTTGCCTCCATGATAGCGTCAGCTGCAAAAGCAGGTGGTACGTAAATAACGGAAGCATTAGCACCAGTTGCTTTCACCGCTTCTTCAACTGTGTTAAATACTGGAATACCTTCAACCTCTGTTCCACCTTTACCAGGTGTAACACCACCAACAATGTTTGTACCGTACTCGACAGCTTGTTGAGTGTGGAATAATCCTGTAGCACCTGTAATCCCTTGTACAATAACTTTTGTATCTTTATTAATGAGGATACTCATCTTTCGTCCCGCCTTTCTATTTCACTAATGAAACGATTTTTTGTGCGCCATCAGCCATTGAATCTGCAGCTGTAATGTTTAAACCTGATTCCTTAAGAATCTTCTTACCAAGTTCAACGTTCGTACCTTCCAAACGTACTACTAGAGGAATCTCAAGTCCAACTTGCTTCGTTGCTTCAACGACTCCTTCAGCAATAATGTCACACTTCATAATACCACCAAAGATGTTAACAAAAATTCCTTTTACACTTTCATCTGAAAGAATGATCTTGAACGCTTCTGTTACCTTTTCTGCAGTTGCACCGCCACCTACATCAAGGAAGTTAGCCGGGTCACCATTATAATGTTTAATGATGTCCATTGTTGCCATCGCAAGACCCGCACCATTAACCATACAACCAATATTTCCATCTAAAGAGATGTAACTTAAGTCGTATTTTGATGCTTCAATTTCTTTTACATCTTCTTCTTCAAGATCACGATATGCTAAAATATCTTTTTGACGGTATAAAGCATTAGAATCAAAGTTTAGCTTCGCATCCAAAGCCATAACTTTGCCATCACCAGTTGTAACAAGTGGATTGATTTCGGCAATTGAGCAATCCTTCTCAACAAACACTTTATAAAGACCTAACATAAATTTCACTGCCTGCCCTACTAACTCTTTAGGGGTGTTAATGTTGAATGCAAGGCGGCGAGCTTGGAACCCTTGCAAACCGACTGCTGGGTCTATTATCTCCTTAAAAATTTTCTCAGGAGTCGCTTCCGCTACTTCTTCAATTTCTGTTCCACCTTCTTCAGACGCCATTAAGACAACTTTTGAAGTGGCACGATCTAATACTAAACCGATGTAATACTCTTTTTGAATATCGCATCCTTCTTCGATAAGTAAGCGCTTTACTTCTTTGCCTTCAGGTCCAGTCTGATGAGTTACTAGTGTCTTACCTAAAATCTCATCTGCATATGTACGAACTTCATCTAAATCTTTAGCAACTTTTACTCCACCGGCTTTCCCGCGTCCACCTGCATGGATTTGTGCTTTAACAACATTAATCTTTGAACCTAATTCCTTTGCTGCTTCTACTGCTTCTTCAACCGAGAACGCTACCTTGCCATTGGGAACAGCAACACCGTACTGGCGAAGCAACTCTTTTCCTTGATACTCGTGGATATTCATTCTCTCTCCATCCTCCTATCAATTGCATGTATTTTCATGCCATTCTAAAACTTTTGAGGTTTAATGGCTGAATCCATCTTTATTCTACCATTGTTTTCACAAATTGGGGAGGGGTAAATCCCTCTCCAATTCAAATTAGTTAAAAAAATGCGACATTTGCCTGCTTTCACGAATTAAAAATCGTAAGTAATTGAATACATATATTGTTCCAACTACCTTCTCCTAGTCCTCTGACGAAGCTTGGTCTGCAGTGTTAGATTGTCGATTTTTTGAGTCATTTTTCCCTTGTTTCTTTTTCTTCTTTTCATTTGATAATTTTTTTATCATTTTACTCATAGCATCTGATTCCTGAATTGAATGGTGAATTCCAAATTCATGTGCATATTCTTCTCTATGTTTTCCTGATGTTGACTTTTGATCTTTCATTGCGCTCCTCCTTGTTAAGTACAATTAAAAAACTAGCATTGGTAGTATGTCCAAGATTTTTCATACTACCAATGCTAGCTGGTTATCCATTCTGATCAATTTTGTAAATAAAAGAAAAGACCTCTGCAACTACTTCATATAATTCACTAGGAATCGATCGATTTACTTCAAGTGTAGCTAACATTTCAACTAAAGATGGATCTTCCTGTATAGGAATGTCATGCTCTTTGGCTTTTGCTATTATTTCTTCAGCGACAAATCCTTGACCTGTTCCAACAACTTTTGGTGATTGGTCTATTTCAGGCTGATAGCGTAGTGCAAAAGCTTTTCTTTTCCTCTCTTTCTTCTCAATTTCATTCATATTCTTAAATCAACTCCTTTGTATAAAGGCACTTTAGTGTAAGTCTGAACAGTTGGATCTCCATCGAAACTCCCTATTTTTTTCCAAGAAACCGTAAAAAGATGATAATGAAGCTCTGATAGACGTTCTTTCAATGATGGTTCAAGCAATTTTAACAAAGTCAAGGGCTTGTCTTGTTCGTTATATATTGAAATTGTCACAATCCGATTTTGCACGTGTACATCAACCATTGTTTCTTCCAATCTTTCAAGTGTTAAGTAAAACAAGATTCGGCAGTAAGAAGGATCCAATTGACCATTTTCCATCTTTTTCCCTTCCCATTTTATAGTTAGGTCCGTTTGACGAGAGCCTAACGTTAAAGGAATATTCAACAATATTTGATGAAGCGGAGTCGTTTGTTCTTGAGAATAAAGTTGATTTGCAGTTATTCTCGCTACTACTTCCTTTGCTTGTTCTTTTAAGATTGGGGGGATTTTCTCTTCTTGCAACTGAATCAATAAGGCTTTTAGTTTTGATGTATAATTCGAGTCCTTCATATACTCCTCTTGAAAAAGACGCATAAGGTCGTGCTCATATTGATAACCAACCATTGATAATACAGCCTTTAAAATTGATCCTGGGTTTCTTGTGATAGCAACACTATTTTCAATAAGAGTCTGAACCAACCTTTCTTCAGACTTGAGCAAGGACTGGTTTGGCAGAGAACTCCAGCGTGAATAGATTTCTTCAGCTTCGATCGGCGTTTGAAACAATCGAAATAATTGTTTGAGTTCAGGAAGACCTTCTTTTCCAGCAGGAACCGATAACTCTCTCATCAACGATTCGAAAAGTAATCTTTTCCCCAAAACACCTTCTTCGCTCTTTATATCGAACGTTGGCCAAAGACTTGTAATAACATGTTGATTTCTCGGATGTTGAACAGCTTGTTGAAAATTTGTTAGTACCTCATCTCTTGATATCCCTACTTGAATTAGACCAAGTCGAGTTAATAGTTTTTCTACCACCTGATTTTCTTCCCTTGCATACATCGTTAATAGCTGAATGATAGGTGACGTTGTTATTTTAACAGGACCTGATTGCAATAGTTGTGTACTTAGCTCGGTTATCTTTCTTGCCACCTTATTTTCTAAGCCTTGCAATTTTTCAGAGAGTTGAAAGATTAATTCACTAAGAGATTTGGGGATTTTAGTAGATTCTAATACTCGGAATGTCTCATAAGATATTGGAATACCTTTTTCAAACATTGCGGCAATTGTATCCATACTTTTATGGTCAACCTGTTTGACATGAGAAAGTAATTGCACGGCATTTGAAATCATCTCTCGGGTAAACGGAATTTGTTTCTTTGCCATATGTTGCAACAAAAGTTCTATTTCTTTCTTTTGCGGCAAGTTAAGTTGTTCAAGTATTTGCTCGCTAGATTGTGACTGACTGTTAGCAACTACTTTTAATTGAGGTAATCCTGTTCCATCCTTCACTTCAAACCAATAACGTTGTCCAACCGTTAATGCAGCTTCAAGACGAGCTGTTAGTTGCATCTTACCTAACGTAAGAGTCGCTATATGATTGGGAAAGATCTTTGTGATTCTGCCTTGAAACAGTTGCCCCGTTTTAAAAGTTATAGCTTTAGGCTGCTGAACTTCACCAATTAAATGATTTTGAATGGAAGGCTGAAACATTATATACGTTCCTCCTATGATATTTGAAGTACTTCTGCTATCGGCTTAAAAGATTTACGGTGTTCTTTCGTTATTCCAAATTTTGATATTGCATCTAGGTGCTCCTTTGTTCCGTATCCCACATGATTACTAAATCCATAGCCAGGAAAATCAAGTGCTATTTCATCCATATAACGATCACGTGTTACTTTAGCTAAAACGGAACTCGCCGCGATGGTAATACTTTTTTGATCCCCTTTTATTAATGACGTTTGTTGGATCGGTAAATCAAGTTTTATCGCATCAAGTAATAAATGATCCGGTTGACAGTTCAGTTCTTTTACTGCCCTTGACATAGCTAGTTTGGTAGACTCATAAATATTAATCTCATCAATTTCGGCTGCGTGTACCATCTGTATAGAATAAGCAATGGCTTTATCTTTAATAACGTCAAAAAACATTTCTCGTTTTTCTTTCGTTAATTTTTTTGAGTCCGTTAAACCTAATAACTTAAAATCCGGCGGTAAAATGACAGCAGCAGCTACAACTGGTCCTGCTAATGGGCCGCGTCCCACCTCGTCTAGTCCTGCAATATGTAAAAACCCATCTTTTCGTAAAGCCGATTCATATTCGGTCATTTTTATATGCATATGTTCCAATGCCGTTTCTTTCTGTTTCATTGTTTCATAGCGTTTTAGTAACTTTTGAACACCTTTGCGCTCATCTTTTTTTAGCAATTCAACCATTTCATCATCGATTTCATTACTGTGGAATATCTTTTCTTCTAATACTTTTATGGAAACATTCACTGACTCTCACCTCTACTATCTATATCGGGTCAAATACATTAACCTATACAGGTATATTTAGCTATTTTTCTTACTTTTAGGTAAATGAAAAAGCCGATCACAAAGCACATATGGCTTGATCACCGGCTCTTTAGTATTTCTCTGGTTTTTCCAACGAGATCCTTCCTAACGTACCCGAACGCATCTCACGTAATATAATTTCAGCAGCCTTGTCATAATCTACATAACCACCACTTAACAAGCACCCACGTTTTTTTCCTATTTCGTCAAAGAGCGCCAAACCATCATCTGGGACATGATCCAACTTATAACGTTGTTGAACCGATGTCGGATAATGATCCTTTAAGTAATTCAATATAAATAAAGCAATATCCTGAAAATCTAAAAGTTCATCTTTAATTGCCCCTGTCGCTGCTAAGCGATACCCAATGATTTGATCTTCAAATTTCGGCCACAAAATACCTGGTGTATCAAGTAGTTCTAGTTCTTTTCCTACTTTAATCCATTGTTGCTTCTTGGTTACACCAGGACGATCCCCCACTTGCGCAGTTCGTTTGGAAGCTAATCGATTAATAAGTGTTGATTTCCCCACATTCGGGATACCTAAAATCATTGCCCGAACAGCTCTAGGCTTCATCCCTTTGGAGATCATTTTATCGAGGATTGGTTTTGCTAACTGTTTACACGCAGTCGGTATTTTTTCCGTTCCTTTTCCTGTTTGTGCATTAACAGCAAGAACCATTGCACCTTTTCCCTCGAAGTGTGCTTTCCACATTTCAGTCACCGACTGGTCTGCTAAGTCAGCCTTATTTAATAAAATTAACCTTGGTTTGTGTGCAACGATCTCATCAATCATTGGATTACGTGAAGCTAATGGAACTCTTGCATCAAGTAGTTCTATGACTACATCTATAAATTTTAACTTTTCGGTGACTTCTCTTCTTGCTTTGGCCATATGACCAGGAAACCATTGAATCGTCACAACTTTCACCTTCCTATTTTGCAATGCGAATATTAGAAACAGGCCAGAACACTACATTAGCTTTCCCAATTACCTCATCAATATGAATCGTTCCAATATCGCGGCTGTCTTTACTTCGACCCCGGTTATCACCGAGTACGAATAGTTCGTCCTCAGGTACCGTAATCGGTTGGAAATCCCTTGTAACACGTTCTCCATTTGATATTAGCTTCATTTCCTCTAGATGAGGCTCATCGATAGATTCTCCATTTACATAGAGGATATCATTCCTATACTCAATTACATCTCCTGGTAAGCCTATCACACGTTTTATATAGTCTTTTCCAGCAGGTGCATGGAAGACGATAATATCAAAACGTTCTGGAGAACCAAAAGAGTAACTTATTTTATTGACAATCATTCGATCATTATGTTCAAGAGTTGGCATCATGGATTCTCCGTCAACGATAACTGGAGCAAATAAAAAATGGCGAATAACAAATGCAAGGACAAGTGCTATAACGACCGCTTTCAGCCACTCCCATGATTCTTTCTTCTCCTTACTCATGCTAACGCCCCCATATGTAACAAATCACAATCATAAGCATTAGTTTACCACATCTACGATTAGATGTCGTTTTATCCACTTATTTAATTAGAGTGAATAAGAATTGTAAAGAAACAAAAGCTGTTTCATTTAAAAAAGAGCTTAGTCTCCTAAGCTCTTTTCCACGCTCTTTATCGAATTTCTTTAATACGAGCTTTTTTACCACGTAGGCTACGTAGGTAGTAAAGTTTAGCACGACGTACTTTACCGCGACGCTTCACTTCGATCTTAGCGATCTTAGGTGAATGTAATGGGAATGTACGCTCAACTCCTACACCGTACGAAATCTTACGCGCTGTGAAAGTTTCGCTGATACCAGTACCGCGACGCTTAATAACAACGCCTTCGAATAACTGAATACGCTCACGAGTTCCCTCAACAACTTTAACGTGGATAACTAAAGTGTCACCAGGACGAAACGCTGGAAGATCACTACGTAGTTGCTCACTAGTAATTTCACGGATAATGTTGTTCATATTATTCCACTCCTTCCATACAGATGCTCTTGAAAGCTTAATACTACAGCGGAACATCGTAATAACAGGCCTTAAGCCACAAGATCTATATTACCATATATAATCTCTATTCACAAGTGCTTTTTACTGTTTTCTAGTAAATTCATCTATCCACTTTTGTTCTTTCTCGCTTAAGTTTTTCCTTTCTAATAGATCAGGTCGTCTCTCCCATGTTCTTTTAAGAGACTCACGAGAACGCCACTCCTCAATATTCTTGTGATGCCCCGATAATAAGATATCAGGAACTCTCATTCCACGATATTCAGCAGGTCTAGTATAATGAGGATGCTCCAATAAACCTGTAGAAAATGAATCTGTTACCGCCGATTCCTCATTTCCAAGAACGCCCGGTAATAACCTTGTTACACTATCAGCAATTACCATTGCCCCGAGTTCTCCTCCAGTTAATACATAATCTCCAATAGACACTTCATCAGTGACTAGATATTCCCTTACTCGTTCATCATAGCCTTCATAGTGCCCACAAAGAAGTATAAGGTGTTCCTCCTTGCTAAATTCTTCTGCCTTCTTTTGAGAATAACGTTCTCCCTGAGGGCATAGCATCACAACTCGAGGTCTCTTTTGCCCTTCTTTTACTAAATCATCGACAGCATCAAAAAAAGGCTGGGCACGTAAGACCATTCCTGCTCCGCCACCATAAGGGTAATCATCGACTTTTCGATGCTTATTATTAGCATAGTCTCTAAAATCAACCACTTGATACGTAACAAGACCTGACTGCTGTGCATGCTTTAATATGGAGGAACCAAAGACATGTGTAAACATTTCTGGGAAAAGTGATAAAACATCTATTCTCATTCTAGTAACCCTTCTAAGACATGAACCTGGATCATTTTATTCTCTACATCTATAACTTTAACAACATCTTCAATATATGGAAGCAATACGTCTTTCCCTCCACCTAAGCGTTGTATTACCCAAACGTCATTTGCACCAGTTGCAAAAATTTCTTTTACTTTGCCAAGCTCATCCCCGGATTCTGTAACAACCGTACATCCAATAATTTCGTGATAGTAAAACTCATTTTCTTCTAGTTCTTCTAAATATTCTTCTGACACATAAAGTGTTGACCCCTTGTAACGTTCTACATCATTAATAGAATGGTACCCTTCAAACTGAAGCAGATCAAAATTTTTATGTGGACGATGATGTCTGACAACAACCACTTCCTGATTGCCACTTTCATCTTTAATCATTAACTCGGTTCCGACTGTGTATCGCTCCTCTACAAAGTCAGTTGACGAAATAACACGCACTTCTCCTCTTACACCATGTGTATTGACAATTTTTCCAACTTTAAACCATTCAGCCATCGCCATTCCTACCTTCTCGAATTTCTTGGATAATGCCATCTTTAACAATAACCTCCGGGGCTTGTTCCCAATTGGGCCAAGGATCTCCCACTTTTATTTCAATAATTCCCTCTTTTGTTCCATCAGGAATTTCTACTCCAAGTATTAATTTATCCAATTGCTCTATTTTAAAAGTTATCGTCTTAACCAATTCTTCTCGCTTCTTTATTTCTCTCATATATCGTGTACGTATTTCTTCTTGTTCATTCTTGTTCATTGTTTCTCTTATTGCTTTATGTAAAAGAAATTTCATCTGTTCAATTTCTCGATTGCATTGTCTTAATTCTTCCTCAAATTGATTTAGCATTGACCTCTTCTTCGTTTCAGTTAACACTTGTTTGATCTGAACTTTACGCAGTAGTTTCATATAGCCCCCCCTGAAATAATGGATGATATTGCAGGTGACAAAAAGAAATCTCATAATATTCTTTTGAATAATGAAGCATTCTCTATAATACAAAAAGGGAGAGGTTATCCCTCACCCTTTCACTTGCGTTACTAATCCACGATGTCTAATCGTATCCGTTGCGATGGGGCTGCGGCATATACTACCGAACGAATCGCTTTAACGGTTCGACCTTGCTTTCCAATGACTTTCCCCATATCGTCCGGATGAACAGTTAATCGTAAGTTAAGGGTTTGCCCCTCTTCTACTTCTTCAACTTGAACAAAATCAGGCTGGTCAACAAGTGCTCTTACCATGTGTTCAACTAACGCTTTCATCTGATTCTCCTTTTAATATGTCATCAAAAAGGGAGAGGCAATGGCTCTACTCACTAAACGTTTACTTAAAACTAAGTAGTAGTTTACCATCTTAAAATAAGAACCCAAAAGTGAGTTACTTTTGGGTTCTTATTCTATTACTTCTGGTTCTTTGCGTTGTGTAACTTTTCCATTAATCCTTCTTTAGAGAAAAGGTTACGAACTGTATCAGAAGGCTTTGCACCTTTTAACATCCAGTCAAGTGCTTTCTCTTCAGCAATGTCAACCTTAGCTGGTTGAGTTAATGGGTTGTACGTTCCGATCTCTTCGATGAAACGACCATCACGCGGTGCGCGAGAATCTGCTACTACTACACGATAAAATGGGGCCTTCTTAGAACCCATACGCTTTAAACGAATTTTTACTGCCATTCGTGGGACACCTCCAAAAATATTCAACACAATAGTTTATAATATCATCAATTTTTCTAGCTTTCAACTAAAAAAATGGATTTCCAAGTTAAAATGGAAGTTTAAAACCTCCAAGACCTTTCCCTCTCTTCTTACCTTTTCCAGAGGTCATACCGGTCATTTGCTTCATCATTTTCTTCATATCCTCAAATTGCTTCAATAGTCGGTTAACATCTTGAATCGTTGTCCCGCTTCCTTTAGCAATTCGACGACGTCTGCTTGCATTCATAATACTTGGGTCTTGTTTTTCTTTTTTAGTCATTGAACGAACAATCGCTTCGACTTTTCCAATTTGCTTGTCGTCAACCTTTAAATCTTTCATGCCTTTTTTATTCATTCCAGGCATCATATTAAGTAACTCATCAAGCGGACCCATATTACGAACTTGATCTAACTGCTCTAGAAAATCGTCAAATGAGAAATCCATTGTCCGCATTTTCTTTTCAAGCTCGCGTGCTTTTTCTTCATCGACACTTGTTTGTGCCTTTTCAATTAACGAAAGTACATCACCCATCCCAAGAATCCTTGACGCCATGCGATCTGGATGGAATGGTTCGAGTTGGTCGATTTTCTCTCCCATCCCCGCGAACTTAATTGGTGTATTCGTTACTGCTTTAACTGAGATGGCAGCACCACCACGAGTATCACCATCGAGTTTCGTTAGAACAACACCCGTTACATCAAGCTGTTCATTGAAGCTTTCTGCAACATTTACAGCATCTTGTCCTGTCATTGCATCAACAACAAGTAAAATCTCATCAGGTTTAGCTATTTCTTTTACTTGCTTTAACTCATCCATTAGAGTTTCATCGATATGCAAACGACCCGCTGTATCAATTAAAACATAATCATGATGATCTTCCTTTGCCTTTTCAATTGCTTGCTTTGCAATCTCGACCGGACTTACTTGATCACCAAGTGAGAAGACAGGCATATTTAATTGCTTTCCTAACGTCTCTAACTGCTTGATTGCAGCAGGTCGATAGATATCAGCAGCAACGAGCATTGGCTGTCTATTATGCTTCTTACGTAAGTGATTAGCAAGCTTAGCAGTAGTTGTTGTCTTACCAGCACCTTGAAGACCGACCATCATAACGACTGTTGGTGACTTCGGTGCAACAGCAATCTTGCTTTGTTCTCCTCCCATTAATGCTGTTAACTCTTCATTAACAACTTTAATGACTTGTTGTCCTGGCGTTAAGCTTTTCATCACTTCTTGCCCGAGTGCTTTTTCTTTGACACTCGCAATGAATTGTTTGACAACTTTAAAGTTAACATCCGCTTCAAGCAAAGCTAGCCGAACTTCACGCATCATTTCTTTTACGTCCGTTTCGCTTACTTTCCCTTTTCCGCGGATTTTGGTTAACGTCCCTTGCAGTCGTTCCGCTAAACCTTCAAATGCCATGTTGTCGCCTCCTAGTCTAATTTCTCAAGAGAGTCAAGCAGTGACATGATCTCTTCAGGAGTCGCGTTTTTCTCAACTGCTGATTTCATTTGAGTTAAGAGCTCCGTACGCTTCTCGAATTTCGATAAAAGCATCAACTTCTTTTCGTAATCTTCTAACATTGCTTCTGTGCGCTTAATGTTATCATATACGGCTTGGCGGCTAACTTCAAATTCCTCAGCAATCTCACCTAACGAGAAATCATCAAGATAATACAATGACATATATTTTCGTTGTTTCTGTGTTAGCAATGACTGGTAGAAGTCAAAAAGATAATTCATTCTAAACGTCTTATCTAACACACAACCAACTCCTTGTTAAGTGATTTCCCTTTACGAGATATCATGTTACAACATCTAGGTTTACGTGTCAAGTTTTTTTCTTAACATTACATTCCAATAACAAAAGCTTCTATAAGCCGTAGCCCCAGTTCCCTAAAAAAATCATAGATCATTTTATGTTATAAAACGAGAAACCGCACTTATCATTGTACGGTCTCAAGCATATCTAGCTGGTTATTCTTCTACTTCCTCTGCTTCCACTAATTCACGGAATAACCCGTACACAAACTGTTCTGCATCAAACGCTTGAAGGTCATCCATTTGTTCACCTAAGCCAACAAACTTAACAGGGATATCAAGTTCATGTCGAATCGCTAGTACAATCCCTCCCTTAGCTGTTCCGTCAAGCTTCGTCAAAACAATCCCTGAAACGTTAGTAGCTTGTCCGAATGTCTTCGCTTGTGACATGGCATTTTGTCCTGTTGTTGCATCTAAAACAAGTAACACTTCATGTGGTGCTCCTGGGACTTCACGTTCAATAACACGCTTCACCTTCTCTAATTCATTCATCAAATTGACTTTGTTTTGAAGTCGTCCTGCCGTATCGCATAATAAAACATCGATATTGCGTGATTTTGCAGCCTGCACGGCATCATACATAACAGCAGCCGGATCCGATCCTTCTTGCTGCTTAATCACATCCACTCCAACACGATCTCCCCACACTTCAAGCTGTTCAATTGCACCTGCACGGAATGTATCTCCAGCTGCCAACATAACGGATTTACCTTGCTGCTTTAAATGATGCGCTAGTTTTCCAATCGACGTCGTTTTTCCTACACCATTTACACCTACTACTAAAATAACCGTCATCTCGTTTTCTTGAATGTTTAAATGAGTATCATCGCCTTCTTTTTCCAACAATTCGGCTAGTTTCTCTGAAATTACAGGCTGAACTTCTTTTGTGTCTTTAATGTTACGTAAACGCACTTCATCTTTTAGTTGGTCTATTAACTCCATTACTGTTGTCACACCAACATCGGAACTGATTAGTAACTCTTCCAATTCCTCAAAAAAATCTTCATCAACTTTCCGATACTTATAAACAAGCTCGTTCATACGCCCAACAAAAGAATCACGCGTTTTTTCAAGCCCTTCTTTAAATTTGTCCGTAACTTCAGTAGTCTGGTTTGTAATTTTTTCTTTTAATTTTTTAAAAAAGCTCATATTTTCACCTTACCTTTTTTTAATTGATTCCTTACTGCCTGTTTAAGGAACGTGCCTTTTTTATTCCTGTGTTAACAATTCTTTAGTTTCTTCTAATCTGACTGAAACAAGACGGGATACACCCGATTCTTGCATCGTGACACCATACAATACATCTGCTTCTTCCATCGTCCCTTTTCGATGAGTGATTACGATAAACTGCGTCGCTTCACTGAAATCTTTTAAGAAATTCGCAAATCGACTAACGTTTGCCTCATCAAGAGCAGCTTCCACTTCATCCAACACACAAAACGGCACCGGACGGACTTTTAAAATAGCAAAAAGCAAACCAATTGCAGTTAAGGAACGTTCTCCACCTGACAACAAGGCTAAGTTTTGCATTTTTTTGCCCGGCGGCTTTGCAAGAATTTCAACCCCTGTCTCCAATAAATTATCCGGCTCTGTTAATACTAAATCAGCTTGTCCTCCGCCAAATAACTCTCTAAAAACGGATTGGAAATGAGAACGAATTTGTACGTAAGAATCACGGAATCTCTTCGTCATTTCTTCATCCATTTCTGCGATGACATCGTGTAATGTTGCTTTAGCCGTTAGTAAGTCCTTTTGTTGTTCTGTCAAAAATTCAAACCTCTCACGAACCCGCTCATATTCTTCAATCGCACCTAAATTGACATTCCCTAATTCTTCAATTGCAAGCTTAATTAACTTCACTTTCGTTCGCGCTTCTTCAGGAGGCATGGCTAACTCATAGGTTTCTTTTGCAGCTTGAAAAGAAAGCTCGTACTCTTCACGTAGATGTGTTAACCGATTGTCTAGCTCAACATCCATCCGGTTTACTTTCACCTCTATTTTACGACACTCGTCAGCTAACGTCACATGCTCCGTTTGCTGGATTTTTAACGTCTGTTCAAGATCCGCGTAAGCCTGTTCTACTTCCTCGCGCTCATCTTTCATTTGAGTAATAACCTTCGTTAGTTTTTCCTTCTGTTTCCGTCCTTCTTCGATTCTTGTATCAAGGCTAGTCTCCCCATTTGAACGATCGGACATTTCTCCAATAAGTAATTCAAAATGGTCCTTAAGTTCTACTAGTTCTTCTTCTAATCTTGATTTTGTAATCGTAAGTTGTTTCGCACGCGCTTCAACTGAATAAAACCGTTCTTTTGCAGTAGCTAAATCAATTTTCTCTTGAATTAACTCTTCTTGAAGTTTGTCTCTTGATTTTCGCTGTTCTAGCTGCTGCTGCTCAAGTTCTTTTACTTGCTTTTCTAATTCGGTTCCTTGTTTGGCTGCCGCTTTAGCTGCCTCCTCAAGTTCTGACAAACGTGTAGTTAGCCGCTTAATTTCGTCTAAGTACCCGATTTTATCTCGATCAAAGCGAGAAAATTGATCTTGAGATCTTTCGACCTCGCGTTCAAGTTCACGAACAGATGACTTCGCTTCTTGAACAGTATGTCTCGCTTGTTCCCCCTTTGTTCGAAGCTCTTCCAAAGCTTGCTCTTTTTGGATTCGCATTTGTTTTAAGTCTCGAACTTCTGCTTCAAGCTGGCTTGTTACAGTAGCGAGCTTTTGTAACTTTCCTTTTAAATCGTCAAGTTCTCTTTTTCGACCAAGTAACGGGGTTTGTTTTTGCTTCACAGAACCTCCTGTCATTGAACCACCTGGGTTAACAACATCTCCTTCAAGTGTAACGATTCTCAATCGGTGACCGGAAATCTTCGCCAATTCATTCGCCCCTTGAAGAGATTTCGCAATAATTACGTTTCCAAGTAAATTTGAAATGACGGATGCATACGTTTTCTCATAAGTAACCAATTTGGCAGCAACGCCTACAAAAGCTTGATGCTTTTCCAGTTGGTCTCGTTGAAAGCCAGATATCTCCTTAGGTTTAATGACAGGTAAAGGAAGGAACGTAGCCCTGCCAATTCGATTTTGTTTTAAAAATTGAATCGCCAGCCTTGCATCTGCTTCAGATTCCATTACAATGTGCTGAGACGATCCCCCTAAAGCAATTTCAATAGCTGTCTCATACTCTTTTGGAACTTGAATCAGTTCTGCTACAGCCCCCATTACACCTTTTAATTGACCATTTCTTGCTTTTAATATTTCTTTAACACCATGAAAGAAGCCTGAGAAGTCAGCTTGCATTTCTTCCAATACATCGGCACGAGATTGGATTTTCTGTGTCATTTGATATGTTTCATATAACTGTGTTTCTTTTTTCTGATAACGTTCCTTCTCTTGTTCGTAGGTTCGTTGTAAATGACGATAATCTTCACCCACTTTTTCAAGAGTTTGTTCTTCTGACAAAGCCTTTTGCTTAGCTGCTTCAAGCTTTGTCATTAGTTCCTCTCGCGTGGAAAGCAAATCTTCATTTTCAACTAATAAACGTTCTTGTCTCATTTCTTGCTTCTGTAATTGTTCTTCTAAGTAACGTTTTTCATTTCGAATGCTCGCCTGTTCATTTAATACCTCAATATAATCTGCCTTGAGCTGATCAATTTCTTCTTCCACATCAGTAACTGAACGGTCAACCACATGTTGTTTTTTTTCAACCGCCTCTTTTAATGAAGTTAATTTCTGACGTGCACCCTTTAGAGCAACTTGCTCCGTTTCCCACTCAACAAAGACCTTCTCTAACTGCAATGTTTTGTCATCGATCGAGCGTGCAAGCTGGTCTTTATTTTGAGAAGCATTCTTTTTCCGCTCTTTTAACACTTCTCGTTTCCCTTCACTCTTTTCAAGCTCTTCACTTGCGTAAAGTAATTCCTCTTGTAACTTTGTGAATTGAGATGATAACCAACTCGTTTTCTCACGTAAAGAGATACGTAACTGCTCCATTTCTTCAAGCTTTTTTTGACGCTCTTCATAAGTTAGTAATAGATTCTGAAGTTTTTCTTTCTCACATGTCCATGTTTCATGCAGTTCATCTATTTCATGTACTAATAAAGCGATATCCACTTCTTTTAATTCATCGCGTTTATGTAAATAATCTTTAGCAATAGAAGCTTGAATTTCTAATGGTTCTACTTGACCTTCTAATTCATGCAAGATATCTTCTACACGATACAGATTTTCCTGTGTTTCTCGCAAGCGTTTTTCAGCTTTCACTTTTCTTGTTTTATATTTTAATACCCCTGCTGCTTCTTCAAAAATCACTCGGCGATCTTCCGCTTTATTGCTTAATATCTCTTCTACTTTTCCTTGACCAATTATCGAGTAAGCTTCTCTTCCTAACCCTGAGTCTAGAAATAAATCTACGATATCTTTCAGTCGGCAGGCTTGCTTATTTATCAAGTATTCACTTTCACCTGAGCGGTAAACCCGTCTCGTTACACTCACTTCACTATAATCTATCGAAAGGTGTTGATCCTCATTATCTAAAATTAGACTAACTTCTGCGTAATTTAATGGCTTCCTGCTATCGCTACCAGCAAAAATAATATCTTCCATTTTTGATCCGCGTAATGACTTTGCAGATTGTTCACCTAGCACCCACCTGATGCTATCTGAAATGTTACTTTTCCCACTTCCATTTGGTCCAACCACCGCTGTAACCCCTGGTACAAAATCTATATTGATTTGTTCAGCAAAAGATTTGAACCCAACGACTTCAAGCCGCTTGAGGAACATATTCCTTCCCCCTTACTTTAATTAACAACTAACCTATTTTACCACAGCCTGCACCTTTATCACAGATGGACAGGACAAACGGATAAGTCTATGATACGATACATACATAAACCAACCATAGGGGTGAAATGAGTTAATGAATTTAGATGTAAACACACGTGATAATATTGAATTTATGATTGAAGAAATTAAAAACAAATTACAAATTGTTAACGCAGCTGCCTTAAATTCAAAAAGCTTCGATACAGAACAGTATGAAGAACTTCGTGATATTTATGAAATGATCCAAAAGAAATCATCTTTTTCTGTCAGTGAGCTTGATGCTATTGTCACAGAATTGGGCAAACTCCGTAAATAGAGTTACTACCAAACAAAAAAATGTCCTCTCGATTATGATGCATGAGAGGACATTTTTTTATTTTAGCTTGTCTTGCTCACTTAACTTCATCAAAGCCTGTTGAGCAGCATGTTGTTCTGCTTCCTTCTTTGAACGTCCTGTTCCAATCCCAAGAGCAGATTCATTCAATTGCACTTCTGAGACAAACTCTCGATTATGTGCAGGCCCCCGTTCCTGTACGATGATATATTGGATTTGTCCCAGGTTATCTCGTTGAATGAACTCTTGAAGCTGACTTTTGAAATCCATCATATGAGAAAAAGCACCATCATTTATTTTTGGATACATCGTATCATTCAAAAATTTAAAAACGGAATCCAACCCTTGATCTAGATAAAGAGCACCTATAAACGCTTCAAAGACGTCTGCTAACAATGCAGGTCTAGCGCGTCCACCTGTCATCTCTTCGCCCTTGCCAAGCAAGACAATTTCTCCAAAGTTTAATTCTTGAGCAAATCGCGCTAGGGAAGGCTCGCAAACAATCGACGCACGCAATTTGGTCATATCCCCTTCACTCATCGTCTTAAATTTCTTAAATAAAAACTGCGACACAGAAAGTTCAAGGACAGCATCCCCAAGAAATTCTAATCGTTCATTATCTTGAAAAGAATAGATTCGGTGCTCATTCACATAGGATGAATGGGTGAAAGCTTGAATTAATAGCTTTTTGTTTTCAAAAGTCAACTCAGTTCGTTGCATTAAATCATCAAACTTTTTTTTCTGTTCTTCAGTAAGAATCATCTTGCGATTTCCCCGTCTTCGCTCGTTCGAATAATGGGACTTCGATTTCCGGTGATATTTCGAAGATTGTGGCATAGCTACCTCCAACATCAAAAATTTGCACCCAACGCTTTGCCTTTGGACAACTCATTGGTCTTGTAATAATTTGTAAAGCAAGTCCCACATGGCAAAAGCATATGGGACTTTCCTTCTTACTGACGGCTGTTTATGTAATCAACTACATCAGCTACAGTTGAAATTTTCTCAGCTTCCTCATCAGAGATTTCTAGATCAAACTCATCTTCAAGTTCCATAACTAGTTCAACAACATCTAATGAATCAGCTCCTAAATCATCTTTAAAAGAAGCTTCTAGTTTCACTTCTGCTTCTTCCACACCTAGACGATCAACAACGATTTTTGTAACACGTGATAATGTATCTGCCATGTTTCGTTCACCCCCTCTCAAAATTAACTTACCTAACTTAAATGCTCAAGCTAGTGTTGAAGGCTAGGAAAAGTTTACCGATGAACTCCCTTTCTGTCAACCTGAATTTTATTAGTTACTTTAAAAAGTGAGAAACACCAGCAACATGCGTGCGTACATGGTTGCGATGGCTTCTCTCGCCGTGCGCCTTTAGGAGAAGACCACTCCTAAAGGCTTAAAAGATTACGGCAGCTCCGCTCATCGCTTCGAGTTTACATAAAAAGGGAAGATCGCCCTTTTTATGTAAACTCTACATCACCATTCCTCCATCAACGTGGAGGGTTTGGCCTGTCATGTAGTCGGCGTCTGGGCTTGCTAGGAAGCGAATGACGTTAGCGATGTTTTCTGGTTTCCCTAATGTTGCCAGTGGAATTTGAGAAAGGAGTTGACCTTTCATATCATCACCAAGCTCGTCTGTCATATCTGTTTCAATGAAGCCAGGCGCAACTGCATTCACATGAATATTACGATTTGCAAGTTCTCTTGCCATGGTTTTAGTCAAACCAATAACCCCTGCTTTAGCCGCAACATAATTGGCTTGGCCTGCATTTCCAAGAACCCCTACAACAGATGCTACATTAATAATACGACCATAGCGCTGTTTCATCATTTGTCTTGTAACTGCCTTCCCACAATTAAAGACGCCTTTTAAGTTCGTATTAATTACCGCATCCCATTCGTCTTCTTTCATTCTCATGATTAGGTTATCTTTTGTAATACCTGCATTGTTAACGAGGATGTCAACACGGCCAAAAGCGTCAATCGTCTCTTTCACCATTGCTTGCACTTGTTCAGCATTAGCAACATCTGCTTGAATAGCTAAAGCGTCTACTCCCAATGCTTTTATTTCAGCAACCACTTGTTCTGCTCGTTCCTGGCTACCTGCATAATTAACAACTACATTGGCTCCATTTCGTCCTAATTCAATAGCAGTAGCCCGTCCGATTCCACGAGAAGCTCCTGTAACAATAGCTATTTTTCCTTGTAACATCATTCTGTCACTCCTTCTACCATTTCTTTCACTTTTAACACACCTTCTCGGTTACTTACGGCAACTACCTTTGCTCGTCTTTCAACTTTACGTACTAGTCCTGATAAGACGTTTCCAGGGCCAACTTCAATAAACAAATCTACCCCATTTGCTAGAAGCGTTCGAATCGTATCCTCCCAAAGGACTGGTGAATACACTTGTTCAATTAGATTTTCTCTAATTTTCACAGCATCTTGTACACCTTTAGCTGACACATTTGCAATGACAGGAACCGACGCATCGGTCACAGTAAGCTGGTTAAGAGTTGATTGTAATTTTTCAGCAGCTGGCTTCATTAAGCTCGAATGAAAAGGCCCACTTACTTGAAGAGGAATCACTCTTTTTGCCCCAGCCTCTTTTGCTTTTTCAGACGCAAGCTCGACTCCTTTTGCTGAACCTGAAATGACAATTTGGCCTGGACAGTTTAGATTTGCTAATTCTGCCGGTTCCGATGTTTCAGCACTCACACTTTTACATACTTCATCAAGTATACTACTTTCCAATCCAAGAACCGCTGCCATGGCTCCTTCCCCAAAAGGTACAGCTTCTTCCATAAATAAACCACGATTCCTCACCGCAAATACAGCATCCTCAAATGACATCGCACCTGCTGCGACTAACGCACTATATTCACCTAAACTATGACCCGCTACGTAATCAGGTTTAATGTTTTCATTATGTAAGAGCTCTAGTACCGCTGTACTCATGGTCACTAATGCCGGTTGCGTATGTTCCGTGCGCTTTAATGTTTCCTCAGGCCCTTGAAGCATAATTTCAGATAAAGAATATCCTAATTTTTGGTCTGCTCGCTGAAATACTGCACGACTTATTTCTTCCTCATTAATTAATTCTTGCCCCATTCCAACAGCTTGAGACCCTTGACCTGGAAATAAAAAAGCTATTTTTGGCATAGGTCATCCCTCCTCTATACTTTTTCTTCGACTTTTGCGACTTCATTTTTAATAATTGTTACAACTTGATGATCAACCATCTCTTTAGCCTGCCTAATTGCATGAAAGACGGCTGTTGCATCAGAGGAACCGTGAGCTTTAATAACAGGTGCTTTAAGTCCATATAATCCAGCCCCACCATATTCCGAATAACTTAATTGACTTTTAATCTCTTTAAAGCTCGACTTTAAGACACCAGCAGCAAGCTTGTTAACAAACGAACTCGTTAATTCTTTCTTCAACAAAGAAAACAAAGTTCCTGCTGTTCCTTCAACTGACTTTAGGACAAGATTCCCAGAAAAACCGTCGCAAACGACAACATCTGCTACACCAGACAATAAATCGCGCGCTTCAACGTTACCTACAAAATTTATGTCACTTGATTTTAGCAATGGAAAGGCTGCCTTTGTAAGTTCGTTCCCTTTCCCATCCTCAGTTCCGACATTTAGTAAACCTACACGTGGATTTGCCACATTTCGTACCATTTCCATGTAAGTCTTACCAATAATCGCATATTGTTGAAGGTGTTCTGGCTTTGCATCCATGTTCGCTCCGACGTCCAACAATAAGAAGCCTTTCCCGTCGAGTGTTGGTAGCATCGGAGATAATGCCGGACGGTCTATTCCTTTGATCCGACCAACATGCAGCAAACCTGCTGTCATTAACGCTCCGGTATTTCCAGCCGAAATACACGCATCTGCACGTCCTTCTTTTACTTCTCTTACGGCTAGCACCATTGAGGAGTCTTTTTTTCTCCGAACGGCTGTCGTTGGTTGATCTGTATCTTCAATTTTTTCCGTAGTATGTAAAATAGTCATTCTCTTATCATTTGTCATATGTTTTTTGATCTCTTCTTCATTTCCTACTAACGTAATTTTCAGTTCAGGAAACGATTGAATTGCCTTTTGAGCTGCTTCGACTTGCGCTTTGGGTGCATGATCTCCTCCCATTGCATCAATAGATATATTCATTAGGACTCTCTCCTTCTCGACTCTCTTTCATTTGTCCGATACATAACAAACTCACCAGAAAAAACGAGCTCCTGCTCTACGTAACTTTGCACATCAACAGTCGTTCTTTCTTTTTCAGTGGCTGTTACCCTTGCCTTAGCAATCACTCTTTCTCCAGCCTGTACTTGTCTCGTAAAACGAATTGTAGCTTTTCGAGTAAGTGCCATTTCATCATTTATAATCGCAACAGCTAGTGAATTGGCCTGGGCAAATAAGTGGTGCCCCCTGGCAATACCTGACCTCTCAAAAACATGCTCTTTACCAACATCTAGGATCGAAATGGCGCGCTCATCAAGCTGAAGGTCGACAATCTCTCCAATGACTTCTTCAGGAGAGAGTGCTTTAACATCATCAAGTTGTTTCTTGGCAACACCTTTTATTCTTTCACGCAATTCAGGAATGGCTAATTCTAATCGATCAAGGCGGATTGTTTGAATACTAACAGAAAATTGATCAGCAAGATCTTCATCAGTCATAAAGGGATTCTCTGCTAATGCCTCTTTCAAGAGTTCCTGTCTTTCCTTTTTCTTTCGTTTCATGGCCTACACCGCCCACTTTGCATTGAATATATGACTAGGTCCTAAGAGTAGTATATAATTGCTTCTCGCTGATTTCAATAGTCAATCAATTTTTTGACCATTTAACACACCTTGCTCTTCGATATAACGACGTAAGCCTTCATAGCTTTTGTCTTCCCAAAATTCTTTTGAATGAATTAAATTTACGGCATCCTGCCTTGCCACCTCTAAAGCCCTATAATCATGGACAACGTCTGCAATTTTGAAATCGGGCAATCCACTTTGCTTTGCCCCAAAAAAATCACCAGGTCCTCTAAGCTCCAAATCACGTTCAGAAAGAACAAATCCATCATTCGTTTCAGTCATAATTTTCATTCTCTCTTTTCCTACTTCTGATTTAGGGTCCGCTAATAAGATACAGTACGATTGTGCCTCTCCACGCCCAACTCGACCTCTTAATTGATGTAGTTGCGCTAACCCGAACCTCTCTGCGTCGTAAATGACCATCACCGTTGCATTTGGAACATTAACGCCAACTTCAACAACCGTCGTTGATACTAATATTTGTGTTTCATTTTGACTGAACGATTCCATGACTGCATCTTTTTCGGACGGGTGAAGACGTCCATGCATTAATCCAACCTTCCACTTCCCTTTGAAATGCTGATCCAGAATCATATGAACATCTATCGCATTTTGTACGTCAAGCTTTTCAGACTCCTCAATTAAGGGACAGATGACGTAAGCTTGCCTTCCAGCCAGAAGTTCTTTTTCAATAAAGTCAAGCACGCGTTCAAGTATATCTGGTTTAGCCCAATAAGTTTCAATTTGCTTCCTTCCAGCCGGCATCTCATCAATGATAGACACGTCCATATCCCCAAAGACTGAAATGGCCAAAGTACGTGGAATTGGCGTCGCTGTCATAAATAACACATCCGGATTCTCTCCTTTATCACGCAAAACCCGCCGCTGCTCCACTCCAAACCGGTGTTGTTCATCGGTAATGACCAAACCTAAATTATGAAACAAAACATCGTCCTGAATTAACGCATGTGTTCCAACAACTAGTGATAACTCCCCACTTTCTAACATCGCCAGGCGCTCAGCTCGCTTTTTACCTTTTACTGATCCAGAAAGCAACTCTACACGAATTTCAAACGGCTCTAACAAACTTTTTAATGATTGCACATGCTGCTCTGCGAGGATTTCCGTTGGCACCATTAATGCAGCTTGATAACCAGCACAAATCACTGCATACATACAAACTGCTGCAACAACTGTTTTTCCCGAACCAACATCCCCTTGCAACAAACGATTCATCCGATAGCTTGACTGAATGTCTTGCATGATTTCATCAACCACACGTTTTTGAGCAGCTGTCAGAGGAAATGGAAGCTGCTTAATAAAATGTTCAATTTCCTCCCTAGATATGGGAAGGGCACGTCCATTCGTTCGGTCTCTGTTCGCCTTACGGAACGCTTGCATTTTCAGCTGAAATAATAGAAATTCCTCATACACCATTCTTCTTCTTGCATGTTTCATTGACTCAGCATTAGGAGGGAAATGCAACCTAGACAACGCTTCTTTTTTAGTTGGTATCTTATAGGTTTGCAACAGTTCCTGTGGCAGAATCTCATTAATTTCATTACCAAATTGATTCATCGCTTGGTAAATAAACTTTCGAATTGCTTTTGTTGTTAATTTACCAGAAACTGAATAGATTGGAGCAATGGTCTGCTCTTTTTGTTCTCCTCCTCTATTCAGTTCACTTCCAGTGATTGTCATCCGGTGCTGATCCCACTTACCTGTAATTGTTAGTTCTGAACCAACTGCAATCTGACTTTTTAAAAAGGCTCGGTTAAAGAACGTGACCGTGATGAGAACTTGATTAACAAGAAATCGAAAGGATAAGCGATTTTTCTTTTTTCCAAAATACCTGACTGATGGCTCGCTTTGAACAATCCCACTTACCGTCACACGCTCTTCATGCTTCACATCATGAAGGTCTTTTAATTGATAATCCTCATAGCGAAATGGGAAATGTTCTAACAAATCCCCAACCGTAAAAATCCGTAACCCATTTAATTGCTTTGCCGTCTCTTCACCAATTCCATTTACTTCTATAACAGGTTTTTTCATTGCTTCGTTCATTTTTTATCAAGCGACACCCCGTAAATTTTTGCCTCTAGTTCACGTCCAGTCGGTGTCGCCGCTAACCCTCCTTGTGCCGTTTCTCGTAATGCTTCAGGCATCGTCTGACCTATTTTGTACATCGCATCAATGACTTCATCACAAGGAATTCGGCTAGTTATTCCAGCTAGGGCCATATCTGCTGCAACAACCGCAATAGAAGCCCCAATTGCATTTCGTTTCACACAAGGAACTTCAACGAGTCCCGCCACCGGATCGCAGACCAAACCCAACATATTCTTAAGTGCAATAGCCATTGCTTCTGCAGACTGACTCGGAGTTCCACCTGCCAACTCTACTAATGCAGCAGCTGCCATCCCTGTAGCTGATCCAACTTCAGCCTGACACCCTCCAGCTGCACCTGAGATCGATGCATTATTTGCAACGACAAAACCAAATGCTCCAGCTACAAATAAGTAGTTAACCATTTGTTCGTCGGTCGGTTCTAGTTTCTTTGTCATCCCAAATAAAACACCTGGTACTACTCCCGCTGATCCGGCCGTAGGAGTTGCACAAATCGTGCCCATTGCAGCATTCACTTCATTTGTTGCTACCGCCTTGCTAACCGCATCTAATACTGTTTCACTTGATAAATAGTTTCCCTTTTTAATGTATTCCTGAAGAAGAACAGCATCTCCCCCTGTTAACCCCGAGACAGAACGGACCTTTTCGGTAATGCCACGCTCTACCGCTGCTTTCATAACGTTTAAATTTTTCAGCATTTGCTCTTTGATTTCTGTACGTGTTCGTCCTGTTACCTCCATCTCCTGTTCAATCATTATTTCGGAAATTGATTTGCTAGTTGATTCTGCAAGTTCGACTAGTTCAGCTACATTTCTAAACATGAAAAGCCACCTCCAATTTCATTGTAATCATATTAATCATGAATTTTCGTTACCTTCATGATGTTCGGTAATTTTTCTAGTTCTATAAGTAGTGATTCTTCAACGTTTTGGTCTACTTCAATCACCATTAATGCTTCTTTTCCACGTTCTTTTCGTGAGACTTCCATATGTCCAATATTTATTTCATATTTTGCAAGTACATTTGAAACACTAGCAATAACACCGTACCGATCATTGTGAACAACGAGAATAGCTGGGTGGTTCCCTGATAACCGTAGAACAAAACCGTTTAATTCAATAATCTCAATTTTGCCCCCACCAATCGAAACTCCAACAAGTTCCATCTTCTCTTCGCCTTTTGTCAATACAACTCTTGCGGTATTAGGGTGATCAGTGATTGCCTCTTCTTCATGAAAATTCACATGAATGTTTTCTTTTTTGGCAATCGTTAATGCTTCTGTAATCCTTGAGTCAAATGTATCAAAATCCAAAACCCCACCTATGATGGCAACATCAGTACCGTGGCCTCTATACGTCTTAGCAAACGATCCATAAAAATAAATATCAGCCTGGTCAGGCTTTTGACCAAATAATGTTCTTGCTACTCTGCCAATCTTAGCTGCTCCCGCTGTATGAGAACTCGATGGCCCAATCATCACTGGACCGATAATATCAAAGACCGTACGATACTTCATCCGATAACCTCCTTAAATTCCCATTCACTATTTTATCATTAAAAATAAAAGGTGACCCCTGGTAAGATTTCCACGACTAGCGAAAACAATAAAAACAACAAAAATACGTCGCATTTCGTCATCTATTGCGCACTAGAGGTCAGACATCCTTACATGAGTCACCCATATATTATCAATGTATCACGCTTTTGTCATAGCTATTGAAACCGTTCCTGGTCCAACATGTGATCCTATCACGGCTCCAATTGATGTAATAATATCGCTTTTCACATCAAACTCTGCTTTAATTCTTTCAATCATTTCTTTAGCGAGAGGTTCGTTTACCGCATGAGATATCCCTACATGAACAGGATTAGATCCATACTTTTCTTTTAAGATCTCAACAATTCGATTCATCGCCTTCTTTTGTCCACGCGCTTTTTCAAATGGGTACACTTCCCCATCTTCTGTTAAAGATAAAATCGGCTTAATCTTAAGCATAGAACCAAATACAGCAGACGCTTTCCCGATTCGCCCATTTTTTTGTAAATATTCGAGGGTATCTACCATAAAAAACACATTCGTATCATGCAATAATGCATCTAGCCTTTCCTGACATTGCTCTAATGAATGACCATTATTCACTAATTTGGTTATTTCAACAACCATAATCCCAATGGCATAAGAAGCACGTTTAGAGTCAATCACCAAAATAGCCTCATCTTCATCCATTGATTGCTTAGCGATTGTTGCTGCTTGATACGTTCCACTCATTTTGGATGATAAGTGAATCGAAATTATTTGGCCTTCCCCTTCATTCAGAAGAGAACGGTACACTTCCTCAAATTGATAAGGCGTAGGTTGGGATGTTGATGGAATCGTGTTAGAGGCTTTTACTTTTTTGTAAAAGTCATCAGCTGTGAGTGTCACTCCATCTTCATACGATTCCGCCTCAGAAAATATTACATTCAATGGCACAACTGTAATGCCTAGCTGTTCAGCTAATTCAGCCGGTATATCAGCTGTACTGTCTGTTACAATCTTAATATTTGGCACACGAAACCCTCCTTTACTCTACCTTTACTCAACAGAAATGATATATGAGTAAAGGGGCTGATTACCTAAGTGCACATCTACTTCAACATCGGAAAACTCTTCTTCTATGAATTGAACAAGTGTCTTTGTTTGCTCATCCGATGCATCTTCTCCTTGCAAAATTGTAACTATTTCACTTTCATCATCAATCATTTGTTTAAACAATTGATTTGTAACCTCAAGGATATCAGGCCCAGAACTTACGATTTTCTTCTCGGAAATCCCCATAAAATCATCTTTCTTAATATCAATCCCGTCGATGTTCGTATCGCGTACCGCAAATGTCACTTGACCTGACTTCACTGTCGACAATGCATCTTTCATCACACCTGCATTCACATCTAAGCCTTGGGTAGGGTTAAACGATAATAAAGCTGCCAGTCCTTGCGGAACTGTTTTTGATGGAACCACAACAGCTTTCTCACCAACGACTTCAGCCGCTTGTTCAGCAGCCATAATGATATTCCCATTGTTAGGTAAGATAATGACTTTCTCTGCATGAACTTCTTCGATGGCATTAACGATATCCTCTGTACTAGGATTCATTGTTTGTCCACCCTCAATGACAACACCTGCACCTAAGCCTTTAAACAAGTTCGCAATACCATCCCCCATTGCGACCGTTACAATTCCAAATTCACTTTTTTCCTTTTTCTTGTTAGTAGATTCAGTGTTGTTATGCCCTTGCCCATAAGCTTCTTTTGTTTCGTCAAGAAGGTGGGTATGTTGCTCACGCATATTTTCAATTTTAATGTTGATTAATTCTCCGTACCTTTGAGCCTTTGTTAATACTTCACCTGGTTGTTCGGCGTGGATATGTACTTTAATTAAATCGTCATCTGAAACAACTAAAAGCGAATCACCTATTTCGTTTAATTCTTCTCTAAATTCTGTTTCAACAAAAGGATTCTTCCTTGTTTTTTCTGCCTGAATTCGAACCATCACTTCCGTACAAAACCCAAACTCAATATCTTCAGTCGCCATATGACTTTGAGCATTGTGATGTTCAATTTTCACCAGATTATCCATCGAAAGCTCTTCTGTTGTTGATGCTTCAGAAAGCTCTTCACCTTTTAAAACCGCTAAGAAGCCCTCATAGATATAAACCAAACCTTGCCCACCTGAATCGACAACACCCACTTCTTTTAGTACAGGTAATAAATCAGGTGTCCGTTTTAAAGAGGCTTTCGCTTCTTTAAGTGTTTCTTCCATGACAAAAACGACGTCGTCATGTTTTTTTGCAGTCTTTACTGCTTGTTTTGCAGCATCCTTCGCAACCGTCAAGATCGTTCCTTCAACAGGTTTCATTACAGCTTTATAAGCCGTTTCAACTCCACGCTCAAACGCCACTGCTAAATCGTTTGCTGAAATCTCTGCTTTTCCTTCTACCTGTTTAGAAAATCCCCTGAATAATTGTGAAAGGATAACACCAGAATTTCCTCTTGCCCCCATTAATAATCCTTTGGCAAAGGCAGCTGCTACTTTACTCGAGTCACTTTGAATATTTTGCTTTACCTCTTTAACCCCAGAGGTTATGGATAGATTCATATTGGTTCCTGTATCTCCATCTGGGACAGGAAATACATTTAATGCATCTACCACTTTCACATGCCTCGATAAATTAGCTGCACCTTCAATATACATGTAGGCAAGCTTCGTACCTTCAATTTGTTTTGCCACGAACTTATTCCTCCTAACTAAGCGCTTACGGGTTCGTGACGCGGACACCTTGAACAAAGATGTTCACGGAATCAACATCAAGCCCTAACATTTGTTCTAGTTGATATTTTACTTTTGTTTGTACGTTATAAGCCACCTCAGAAATTTTTGTTCCATAGCTGACAATGATGTACATATCAATATGAATTTGTTCTTCGTCTTCACGAATGACGACTCCCCGACGAAAGTTTTCTTTCCCTAATAAATCGGTAAGGCCATCTTTCAGTTGCTTTTGAGAAGCCATTCCGACGATTCCATAACAATCAATAGCTGCTCCACCAGCAATTGTTGCAACAACATCCTTTGAAACATCTACAACACCTAGTTGAGTTTTCATTTCAATTGACATTCCCATTCCTCCCTCTCGAAGACAAAACTTGATTCACTACAGTCATTTTACTATAATATACCACAATTTAAAAGCGTATTCGGATGGAACCGCTTTTTGTGTGTGTCAAGCAAGATTACTTGATAAAGTTTTTAGTAAGCTATTGCATTATACCAAGGGCTGTGCTACTATATTCAAGTATGATTTCAAGTGTCTGTATTGGGAATAAGGAGGTGCATATCATGGCACGTAAATGTTATATTACAGGTAAACAAGCTCGCACGGGAAACAAACGCTCTCACGCACTTAATAAAACGAAGCGCCGTTGGGGTGCAAACGTTCAAAAGGTTCGTATTTTAGTAGACGGTAAACCAAAACGTGTGTACGTTTCTACTCGCGCACTTAAGTCTGGTAAAGTAGAACGCGTATAATTTGTGAATTCCATTCACTTAAGATGCAAATTATATTTGCAACTGTAACAAAAAAGCACCGGTATCCGGTGCTTTTTTGTTGTTTTACCCTTTTTTTAATGAGTTCAATACTGCCTTGACAAACCCACCTAAAAATTTAGGTAGCTTGATCGTGTAGAATTTCATAGCTCCTCCTCCTCAACGTGAATAGCCACCACGGGGATAATGTTTAAGAAACTTGACTCACGACCTAGGACGTGAAGCAAAGTGCCCCTATCCATCAAGCCATTTTGTTTAGACAAGAATCAATGATAAGGATTAAAATAATTGCTCCTTTTAAACTTATATATCTAGATACGACAAACTATTCCTATTTTTTTATTGTCATATCTCCGTGATACCATTCTTGAGCAAATTATCCTTGTCTCTTTATCATTATGCATATGCCCTATACCCCAATATATGTCTGTTGAAAAAGAATGTTCATCTTCCTAACAAATAAACACAATGCGTTAGAAATGTCCGATTTCACTGTCAAATCCTTTATTTAGCTTTTTTGACAGCAAAAAACATGCCCCTATTTACTGAGCATGCTTGTTGTTCTTACCCTCTAATTTCAGAAATAGCTAGTTGACGGTTTTCTTGATTATAAATAGCTGAACCCGCAACTAACACATTAGCCCCTGCTTCCACACATTTTCTAGCTGTTTCTGGATTGACTCCTCCGTCAACTTCAATTTCAATAGGTAACCCACGGCTTTGAACCATTTGTGAGACTTTTTCAATCTTTTTTAAAACTGAGTCGATAAATTTTTGCCCACCAAAACCTGGGTTAACCGTCATCAATAAAACTAAATCAACTTCCTCCAATATTGGCTCAATTAATTCTACAGGGGTGGCAGGGTTTAAAACCACCCCGGCTTTCACACCCTGTTCTTTTATTAAATGAATCGTTCTATGCAAATGTGGGGTTACCTCAACATGAACAGAAATTATATCTGCACCCGCTTGTACAAACTGCGGGATATAGGCATCTGGGTTTTCTATCATTAAGTGAACATCTAACGGCAAATTAGTAATAGGACGTATCGCCTCAACTACAAGTGGACCAATTGTGATGTTAGGAACAAAATGTCCATCCATAACATCAACATGAATATAATCAGCCCCTGCTTGTTCGACATCCTTTATATCTTCAGCTAAGTTAGCAAAATTAGCTGATAAGATTGAAGGCGCAATCTTAATCATCAGTCATATCTCCTTTTTTGGCTTTTAATTTCATCTAAAAATTGCAAATAATGTTTCATTCTCGTTGAACTGATCTCCCCTAGGTCGTATGCCTCTTTGACAGCACATTTCGGTTCAGATGTATGAGTACAGCCTCTGAATTTACAATTTGCTGAGAGTTCATCCATTTCCGGGAAGCAACCTGATAAATCCTCCGCTTCTAGATCGATAAAATCAAGCGAACTAAATCCCGGCGTATCAGCAACAAGTCCAGTACCTATTGAGAGCAACTCAACATGTCTTGTCGTATGCTTTCCTCTACCTAGATGGGAAGAAATTTCATTCGTCTCAATATTTAATCCTGGTTTTAAACTGTTTAATAGCGAGGATTTCCCCACACCTGATTGACCTGCAACCACACTTACCCGACCATCAAGATATGGCAGAATTTTGTCAATTCCATTGTTCTGCAATGTAGATGTCAATAATACGGTATAGCCAATTGTCTCATACTCTTTTTTGTATGATTCAATTTTTAATAATGATGTATCATCAAGGAGATCTACCTTACTAATAATGATAACTGGAATTAAATTGTTTGCTTCGATATGTACAAGAAAACGGTCAAGTAGTAACGGACTAAAGTCTGGTTCTAATGCAGAAAAAACAAGCAACGCTTGATCCACATTGGCAATAGGAGGGCGAATAAGTTCATTTTTTCGCTCGAATACATGAAGAATGTACCCATCTGTAACATTCTCTGCTTCAAATTCCACTTGATCTCCGACTAAAGGTTTAATCTGACGTTTACGAAAATTTCCCCTTCCGCGACATTGAATAACACCGTCTTCAGATTGAACATAATAAAAACCACTTAACGCTTTAACTATCATTCCAGTTGCCATGCAAACCTCCTAATGTAATACAATGACAAAAGGCAGGAATATTACTGCCTTTTGTCACTTGTTAATTTCGCTGTCTAAACTCATACGGACCTAAATCCTTTTCAAGTTCTCCATCAATAAAGATCTTAATATAACCATTCTGTGAAGGAGACGTTACTAATGGAATGGAGTAAAGTTTGGTATCAGTAATCGTTTCATCTTCATATACCTCTTCTTGTCCTCCAGTTGTATGATCTCGATAAACAATTCGGATATCAAATGACTGCCCAGCTTCGCGTTCCTCTGTAGACATTTGAATCTCTTGCCTTACTTCATAATTATAAACAGGCTCAGGCTCAGGTTCTGGTTCAGGCTCTGGTCCTCTTGAAATCGTCAGGCTAACTGATTGACCTTTTTCGACCTCAGTATTGGGAGAGGGGGATTGTCTAAGAACTCTTCCAGATTCAATCGTATCTGAATGTTCATAGCTAAGGTTATGAGTAAGCTCAATGTCATCTAAATAGCTAATTGCTTCAGACTCTCTTACATTTTCAAGATCACGTAAGCGAATAGACGGGGCAACACTATATGTTAGATGAATCGTTGTTTCATCAACAATCACCATTGTCCCTGGTTCAGGCTCTTGTAAAATAACATAGTCTGGAGACTCTTCGTCTGTTTCTTGCTCGGTTGTTTCAACCTTATACCCTTGTCCTCTTAAATGACTCGCTGCACGATCAATATGCATACCGACGACATCATCTAGTTCAACCTCTTCCTTGCCCTGACTAACAAAAAGCCGTACAGTAGAGCCTTCCTTCACCATAGAGCCTGGCCGAGGATTTTGTCTAACGACATGATTTTCAGAAATCTCACTATCTTCTATTTCCTCACGAACGACAACAAGTTTTAAGGAAGTTAACTCTTCTTCCGCTTCTTCAAAAGAACGATCTACCACACTTGGCACCTCAACTTCACCGACTTGAAAAATAGTTGGAAAGACTGCAAAGGCCGCAATTGCTCCACCAAGTATAAGCAAGGCGATAATCACTAAAATAACTAACCATTTTTTTCCTTTTTCTTTTTTTCGGTTCCGTTTCAGGTTTCGTATCAACTTTTTCGACAGGCTTGCTTTGCGCTTTCGCTGAAGGTACCTCAACCGTTTTATCAAGATCCGTGACTTCATGATCACGAATAACTGGTATAGCTTTTGTGGCTTCCTCATCTTCATCTTTAACGACGAAAACTGATTCATTCACTCGTTCAGGGGTTAATGCGGTCAGGACATCTTCTTCCATTTCTTGAACCGTCGCATACCTCTTTA
Organism: Halalkalibacter okhensis; assembly: GCF_000787375.1. Lineage (GTDB taxonomy): Bacteria > Bacillota > Bacilli > Bacillales > Bacillaceae_D > Halalkalibacter > Halalkalibacter okhensis. Next base: position 94,468 of record NZ_JRJU01000015.1, read on the forward strand.
GAGGATCTTTAACTGTTGCTTTACGAATGACATTTTCAATGCTTTGTGGAAGCGACGGAACTTTTTCCTTTGCCGAAGGAACATCATTTTGTAAATGTTTAATGGCAACAGAAACGGCAGTATCTCCTTGGAAGGGGAGCTCTCCTGTTATCATCTCATATAAAACAATTCCAAGTGAATAAATATCTGACTTATATGTGACATGTCCTCCACGAGCTTGTTCTGGTGAAAGATAATGTACAGATCCCATAACTGAATTCGTATGGGTGATGGTTGCAGCTGAAATGGCACGAGCAATACCAAAATCAGTTACTTTTAAAACACCGTCATGACTAATTAAAATATTATGTGGTTTGATGTCACGGTGAATAAGATGATTTGCATGGGAATGCTCAAGGGCTGAGAGCATTTGTTCCATATAATCAACTGCTTCTTCCACAGGTATCGGTCCGCCTGTTTGAATTAATTCCTTTAACGTTTGACCTTCCACATATTCCATAACTATGTAATACGTATTGCCTTCCTCTCCAACATCATAAATATTTACAATATTAGGATGTGCTAGACTGGTAGCCGATTGCGCCTCACGTCTAAAGCGCTGAATGAACTGCTCATCATCAGAAAATTGAGGTTGCAATACCTTTACAGCAACATGGCGGTCAAGAATGACATCGAGCGCTTTATAAACATTTGCCATCCCTCCGCCACCAATAGTCTCGAGAATTTGATAGCGACCACTTATGCGCTGTCCGATCATTGCTCTTTACTCCGCTCGTTCGTTTGGTTAGTATAATTGATCATTGCCACTGTAATGTTATCTTCCCCACCGCGCTCGTTTGCAAGGTTTATTAACTTGTCTGCTTTTAATGGCAATTCCTCGGATCCTTCAAGGGACGCCTTCAATTCATCATTACTCACTTTATTCGTTAACCCATCTGAACATAATAATAGCTGTTGTTCTTCCTCTACTTGCAAAGTTGTTACATCAATTTTTATCTCACTTTCAGTTCCAAGTGCCCGGAGCAGGACATTTCTTCGTGGGTGATGTTCTGCTTCTTCTTCTGAAATTTGTCCATTTCGAACAAGCTCTTGAACAAGAGAGTGGTCTGACGTTTTTAATTGAAATCCAAATTCATTATATACATAGGCACGACTATCACCTATATGAGCGATTGAAATAAACTCTTCTGTACATAACGCCACAACAAGAGTTGTCCCCATCCCGCGACATTCTGGGTGTTGCTCTGCGTGGACATATAGTTGCTCATTAATGCGTTCAAACTGTTCTAATAGCCATTTTTCTGCATCTACAACCGTAGCTATTTCCTTTACTTCGCCCCAAACATCACGCAAATAACTTGTAGTCATCGTGCTAGCTACATCTCCTGCACGATGTCCTCCCATTCCATCAGCCACTACAGCAAGGATACCTAGTTCGTTTTTAAACACTCCACCGCTATCCTCATTATGCGCACGTACTTTACCTACATCTGTTCGAAAAGTAAACTCCATCTCCTAGATTCACCTCGTCTCCTCTTTTCGCTCCTTTGCTCGAAGCTGACCACAGGCTGCATCGATATCATGCCCTTGCTCTCGTCTGATTGTTACATTGACACCGCGATTTTTCAATACTTTTTCAAACGCAAAGATTTGTTCTCTTGGTGTACGAACATAATCGCGTTCTAGTACGTAGTTTACAGGAATCAAATTCACATGACATTTAACCCCTTTTATTAAATCCGCTAAAAGTTCTGCATGCTCTTCTTGGTCATTTACGCCTCCAAATAAACCATACTCAAACGTGACACGTCTACCTGTTGTTTCTATATAGTACCGAATGGAATCCATTAGCTTTTCAAGTGGCCAAGCTCGATTAACCGGCATAAGTTTGCTACGAATTTCTGTTGTTGGTGCATGTAATGAAATCGCAAAGTTTATTTGCATTTTCTCATCAGCAAATTTATAGATTTTTGGAACAACACCACTTGTTGACACGGTGATGTGGCGTGCACCAATATTCAACCCTTTTTCATGGTTAATCGTTTTTAAAAACGGAACAAGTTCATCGTAGTTATCAAATGGTTCCCCTATACCCATAACAACAACTGAACTTACTCTCTCTTCCACTTCGTCCATTGCTCTTTGAGATTCTAGCACTTGCGCAACGATTTCTCCTGCTTCCAAATTCCTCTTTAACCCACCAAGAGTCGATGCACAGAATGTACAACCTAGTCTACATCCCACTTGAGTAGTTACACAAACACTATTTCCATAGTCATGTCTCATAACAACTGTTTCAATGGAATAGCCATCGTGCAATTCAAATAAGAACTTTACTGTTCCATCTGATGATACTTGTCTAGTTACAATTTTCAACGTCGTAATCGTAAAAGAATTCGCTAATTTCTCACGTAAATCCTTTGACAAGTTCGACATTTGCTCAAAACTCGTCACACGCTTTTGATATAACCACTCAAAAATTTGTGTAGCACGAAATTTTGGTTCACCTTGTTCTTTTAGCCAGTCTTGTAAATCTTCAAATTTAAGTGAATACACCGACTGAAGCTGCTCGCTTTCAGGTACTTTCACTGTCTTTTTTAATTCTTCCATCGTCGCACACCTTTCGCGTTCCTTTATTGTTTGATAAGACTTGCAATAAAAAAGCCGTCTGTTTGGAAATCTTGTGGAAGGATAGTAACCATTCCTTCCTCATACCGACCAAGCGCTTTTTCAGGCAGCCTATCTTTTAACGTTTTATCTAGTTGAAAGTCTTGGTGCCTCGCTAAAAAATTCGCGACACTTTCTTCATTCTCATCTTTATCCACCGTACATGTACTATAAATAAGTGTTCCACCTTGCTTAACAAACGGTGCTACAGCATCTAAAATCTCTTGTTGAATATTTTTTATTGCCTTTATATCTTGTTCGCTTTTCGACCATTTAATATCCGGCTTTCTTCTAATTACTCCAAAGCCACTACAAGGGGCATCGACTAAGACACGGTCAAATGGTTCTTTCACCTTTTCATGGATTTTTCTTGCATCCATTGCTTCAGCTTTAATACATGATAGCCCAAGTCTTCTCGTTTGATCGTGGATCAGCTTCACCTTATGATCATGTAAGTCAAATGATAATACGGTTCCCATATCATCCATTTGTTCAGCGATGTGAGTCGACTTCCCTCCAGGGGCAGCACACGTATCTGCCACCGCCATACCAGGTTTAGCCCCTACAGCTCGTCCTACTAACATCGAGCTTTCATCTTGTACTGTCACATAACCTTGTTTATACGTATTCGTTTGAAAGACGTTTCCTTTCTCCACAATGATTGCATCAGGTGATAAGTCACCACGTTTCACTTGCAAACCTTCTTCCTCTAGAAGAGACAATGCTTCTCCCAGCGATGCTTTCACCTGATTTACACGAACCGTAACATTTGGTGGCTCTAAGCTAGCTTGACACATTGCCTTTGTTTCATCTAGTCCGTATTGATCAGCCCAACGCTTTACTAACCAAACTGGGTAACTATACTCTAGGGCAACCTTTTCTACTTCGTCTTTTATATTAGTATGCGAAGGTAAACCTTCTCTTTGGATGGAGCGAAGGACACCGTTTACCATTCCGCTTATTCCTTTATGCCCACGTTTTTTGGCAATGGCCACAGCCTCATGAATGACAGCTCTCTCCGGGACACGATCTAGATAAGCTATTTGGTACACGGATAAACGCAATAAAACCTTTACCCAATCTTGCAGGGAAGAAACTCCTTTTTTTACAAACGACTGTAAATAATAGTCTAGCGTATCTCTGCGCTGAATGGTCCCATAAACAATTTCTGTTAATAAACCGACATCTCTTGGATCCAATTTTGTTCGATTTACCGTTTGATTTAAAAGGAGGTTGCTATATGCTTGATTCTTCTCAATTTGAAGCAAAATTTCTAATGCTACTTCACGAACTGGTTTACTCATTTGATTCTCCTAGCTTCATTCCTGTCTCTAAATGGGCACCTGCACCTCGAATAAACGAGGTCGCATCCATTTTCTTTTTACCTGAAGGTTGAAGTTCTGTAATTTTGATGGCCGTGCTTGACCCTGTTGCAACAATGATTCCGTCTTGATCAATACGCTCAATCACACCAGGTGCAACTGATTGACCCGACTCGACCTTCTCTCCCCACCATACTTTTAATGGCTTGCCTTCTAAAGTTGTATAGGCTACTGGCCAAGGGTGTAGGCCTCTAATTTGATTATACAAGTCTTCCCCTGAACGACTCCAATTAAGCAACTCCATCTCTCGAGAAATATTTCTAGCAAAAGAGACTTTTTCCTCATTTTGTGTTTGGGCCTTCAAATTGCCATTTATTAATTGTGGAATGGTACTAATTAATAGCTTTGCACCTGCAACACTTAACTTATCATGCATAGTACCGACATGATCTGTTTCTTCGATAGGGACGCTCACTTGTGAAATCATATCACCCGCGTCTAATTTCTCAACCATATACATTATCGTTATACCGGATTCTTTTTGACCATCGATAATTGCTTGATGAATCGGAGCACCACCACGGTATTTTGGAAGAAGTGAAGCATGAACATTAATACACCCATGTTTTGGATAATCTAACAACTCTTTTGGCAAGATCTGTCCAAAAGCTGCTGTAACGATTAAATCCGGTTCATATGAAAATAATTTCTCTAACTCACTTTTTTCACGGATTTTTTCTGGTTGCAACACTTCGATCCCGTGCTTCTTTGCTTCTACCTTTACTGGAGGCGGGGTTAAGATACGCTTTCTCCCAACTGGACGATCTGGTTGTGTCACAACCGCAGCAATCTCATACCCTTCCGTTATTAAGCTACTCAACACAGGAACGGAAAAATCCGGTGTTCCCATAAAAACAATTTTCATTTATTCGACCGCCTTTCATGCAGTCACTATACTAGACATTGATAGTACCTGCTTGCGTAGTTATGTATTAAAGTGGGCAGTGCCCTTATAGGTTTTTATTATAAGTCTGTTTTCGCATACAAGATTTCGTTCAAACTCCTATAGGCTTAAAAGATTACGGCGGCTCCGCTCATCGCTTCGAGTATACACCAAAAGGGGAAAGCGCCCTTTTGGTGTATACTCTTATGTAAACATATAAGGATGCATGTCTATTGAAACTTGTAATTGTCCTTGGTTCATATCACGGATGAAATGTTGTTGTATTTCACGTAATGTTTCGAGTAGTCTCGGTTCGTTTCTGTATTTTATCATGCATTGATATCGATATCTATCTTTTATACGCGCTAGTGGAGATGCGACTGGTCCTAATATCGTTGTTGTTGATTCTTGCATCTCTCTCTTAAGGAATGAAGCAATTTTTTCAGAAACTGTGATCACTTTCGTTAATTCAGGATGAGAAATATTAATTAATACCATAAACACATAGGGTGGATATAATGCAACCTTGCGCTGCGACATTTCCATTTTAAAGAAATGTTCATAATCATGACTTTTTACAAGCTCGATACTATAATGATCTGGTGTATACGATTGGATAATCACCTTGCCCTCAAGGTCGTGTCTACCTGCTCGCCCACTTACTTGTTCCATTAACTGAAACGTACGCTCTGCGGATCTAAAGTCTGGGATATGGAGCATCGAGTCAGCTGCTAGCACACCAACAAGCGTAATTTTAGGGAAATCAAGACCTTTTGCAATCATTTGTGTTCCAAGTAAAATATCTGCTTCCCCACGTCCAAATGCAGACAATAGCCTTTCATGAGATCCTTTTCTTCTAGTTGTATCAATATCCATACGAATCACTCTTGCTGTCGGTAACACACGAGTCAGTTCTTCTTCTACCTTTTGCGTTCCCGAACCGAAAAAGCGAATATGATCACTCCCACAAGATTCACATGTGTTTGGCATCTTTTCTTCATGACCACAATAATGACATTTTAAAGAATGTTGCGTACGGTGATAGGTAAGCGAGATGTCACAATGTTCACAGGTAGCTACATATCCGCAGTCTCGACACATTACAAATGTTGAATACCCTCTTCGGTTTAAAAAAAGGACAGACTGTTCCCCTTTTTCTATCCTATCTTTTAACATTTCCAATAGTGTATAGGAAAACATAGAACGATTCCCATTTCGTAATTCTTCACGCATATCAACTACTTCTACTGCTGGCATTGCCCGCTGATTTACTCTAGTCGTTAATGGCAGCAATTGATAGACTTGTTTCTTCGCCCGTGCATAAGATTCAAGTGAAGGCGTAGCACTCCCTAAGATAACCGGGCACTGATGATAGCTTCCTCGAAAAATGGCGACATCTCTTGCATGGTACTTTGGGTTTTCTTCTTGCTTGTAACTTGTTTCATGCTCTTCATCAATAATAATGATGCCTACATTTGTAAAAGGGGCGAAAATCGCTGACCGAGCACCTACAACAACCTCAACTTCTTTTCTTAAGATCTTTCTCCATTCATCGTACTTCTCACCCATGGATAGGCCTGAATGAAGCACAGCTACTTTCGAACCAAATCTTCCTTTAAATCGTTGAACCATTTGTGGGGTTAATGAAATTTCAGGAACAAGAACAATCGCTTCTCTGCCCAATTGAAGAGCCTTATCAATGGCTTGTAAATAAACTTCCGTTTTCCCACTCCCGGTTACGCCGTGTAGCAAAAACGTATCATGTTGTTTTGTCACAAGGGAGTCCAAGATCGGTTCAATCACTTGTTGTTGCTGCTCAGTAAGGGGGAGTGGGGTTGTTTGTTCAAACTGAACTCCAGCTAACGGGTCTCGATAAACCTCTTTTTCAAACTCATGAATGTAACCTTTTTTCACTAATGCCGTGATAACTTGCCTAGTAGTTTGCAACTTTTTTAATAAGTCTTGTACAGAGATAGGTTCAATACTCTCTTTTAAGAAGTCCACAATTTCTCTTTGCTTCGCAGCGCGCGTCGGAATTTCTTCCAGTTGTACGTTAGGATCCGCTAGTTTGATATAACGTGCTGTTTTCTTATGCCCTTTTTCTTCCACTTGATAACGTACTTCAAGGAGCCCTTCTCTAACTAACTCCTGTACCAATTTCAAATTTGCTTTTTGATCTAAAATCACATCAGACCATAACGTTTTCTTCCCAGGTTCAAAGTAATTTTGCAAAGAAGCAGGTAAGTTTTGACGTTCTGTAAGCAAGACGATTTCTTTTTTTACCTTAGTCCGCATAGCAGCAGGAATCATGAGTTGATAGGCCGATAACTTAAAGCTCAGCGTTTGTTCAGATAACCATTCACCTAACTCAAGTAACTCCTGCGTTAAAACAGGAACAACATCAAGAACATCCTCAATTGGCTTAATTTTGTTTAGGGTCGATTCTTTCTCTAAGTCGATCACAAACCCTTGAATCTTTCTTGGTCCAAACGGGACAACTACCCTAATTCCTGGCTGTATAACATTTTCCCATTCTTTTGGAACTGCATAATCAAACAGGCGATCGGTTTGGGATGTTGGAACATCGACAATCACTTTCGCTATCATAAACGAAGATGCCTTTCCATATAGGAAATGATATCTGAGATAATGAATTGAGCAGCCTCTTTTTTCGCAAGGACTGGATATTCTTTTTTCTCCCCGTCCTTTGTAAAGGTAGTAATAATATTCGTATCTCCTTTAAAGCCAGCCCCTTCTTGTAAAATATTATTTGCTACGATTAAATCCAGATTTTTAGAATGTAGTTTTTTCATAGCGTATTCTTCAACATGTTCAGACTCTGCAGCAAACCCTACAAGAATCTGCTCCACTTTTTGATCACCCATAGTCTGTAATATATCCGTCGTTCTCTCCATTTCAATAGACCACTTACCTGGCTGTTTTTTTCGTTTTTGTTCAAATGTATCTTTCGGTCGGTAATCTGCCACGGCTGCAGACTTAACAACAATATCTGCTTTTTCATAATAGCTCATCGCTGCCTCAAACATTTCTTTCGCCGAAACCACATTAATGATCTCTACCCCTTTTGGCGGATCAATATGTGTTGGCCCCGAAATTAAGACGACTCTAGCTCCTTGTCCATAAGCTGCCTCAGCAATCGCATAGCCCATTTTTCCTGACGAGTGATTAGTGAAATAACGTACCGGATCAATCCTCTCTTGAGTTGGTCCAGCTGTTATGACAACCGTCTTCCCCTTAAGTTGTCCAGCACCGGTTACAAAGTGACGTTCAAGAACGGCAAGAAGGTCTTCTGGTTCAGCCATCCTCCCCTTTCCAGTCCATCCACAAGCAAGATAACCTTGTGATCCATCTATGAAATGGTATCCATCTTGTGATAACGTCGATACATTACGTTTGACAGAAGCTTTGTTATACATATTGACATTCATTGCAGGTGCAAGATAAACAGGAGCAGTTGTAGCAAGCAATGTTGTTGTCAACATATCATCGGCTAATCCATTAGCGAGCTTAGCTAGCACATTCGCTGTTGTAGGGGCAACCAAAACAACGTCTGCCCAATCAGCCACATCAATATGAGCGATTTTTGTTGGATCAGGTTCAATAAATGTTTGATCATAAACCACTTGACGTGAAAGCGCTTGGAATGTTAAAGGAGTGACAAACTCCTTTGCTGATTCTGTCATGATTACTTTCACATTGGCTCCTGCTTGTACTAGTTTGCTTGTTAGAGCTGCAGCTTTAAATGCTGCAATTCCTCCGCATACTCCAAGGATGATATTTTTACCTTTTAACATGTTTTCACCCACTACCTCTTCTAATTATCCATTCATAGAAAAAAGGCTGACTCAAAAGTTCAAACCCAAAAAAAGAATCCTACATGCTTCGTTGGGGTTTGAAGCTAATGAATTGAGTCAGCCTCTAGCTTTTTTTATTCCTCATCGTCTAACGGATTAATACGTTTAAAATGCAAGTGATCATCGATAATTTCTTCGAGTGCAACCCCAACCGGTTTGTGAGAAACAGGTCGACCCACCATAGGACCACGTGATAGATCTTCACGAATTTCACGTGCTCGTTTCGCCGATACCGTAACGAGTGTGTACTTTGAATCTAGTTTTGTTAAAAGCGAATCAATCGAAGGATATAGCATTAGTCAACCTCCACAAGTTCTTTATATTTTTCTATTAAGCGTTCACGTTTACAATGCTCGGCAGTTACAATTGATTTGATACGATCAACTGCTAAGTGAACTTGATCATTTTCTACAACATAATCATATTTTTTCATCATGTCAATCTCTTCTTTTGCAACGGTCATCCGTTTGTTAATAATATCCTCTGTTTCCGTACCGCGTCCAACAATACGACTTCTGAGCTCTGCTAAGCTTGGTGGCATTAAGAAAATGAATACACCTTCTGGAAAACGTTCTCTCACCTTAAGAGCACCTTGTACTTCAATTTCAAGAATAATATCTTGCCCATTATTTATCGTTTCTCTCACATATTCAATCGGGGTTCCGTAATAATTCCCTACGTATTCTGCCCATTCTAACAATTGATCTTGTTCAATCATATTTTCAAATTGCTCTCTTGTTTTAAAAAAATAATTGACTCCATCTTGCTCTCCCTCTCTCGGAGAACGAGTTGTAGCAGAGACTGAGTACTGTACGGACGTATTTTCTTGACGTAATGCCGAACAAACTGTCCCTTTACCAACACCGGCTGGCCCCGATAATACAAGTAATAGACCTTTCTCTTTCTTCATGGAAACCTCCTACACGCTTCATGCATTTCATGCTTATGTATCCTAACATATTCTTGCTTAGTCTTCACCTGTATCGTCTTTGCTAGTCAACCTTTGTGCAACTGTCTCAGGTTGAACCGCACTTAAGATCACGTGATCACTATCAGCAATAATAACAGCTCGCGTTCTGCGACCATATGTTGCATCAATTAACATATTACGATCTCTTGCGTCTTGAATAATTCGTTTTATTGGTGCTGACTCTGGACTTACGATGGAAATAATTCGATTAGCTGAAACAATATTTCCAAAACCGATGTTAATTAATTTAATGTTCATTTCTTTTACCCCCACTTTAGGAGAGCCGCATCCACTCTCAACATTGTTATCCAAACTAATCTAACTATATACGAAACTCTTTGTGAATTCTAGCTCCTATTCAACATTTTGTACTTGTTCTTTTAATTTTTCTAAGAATCCTTTCATCTCCACTACATGTTGCCTAATGAATGAATCCGCTGCCTTTGACCCTATTGTATTTACCTCGCGATTCATTTCCTGTAACAGAAAGTCAAGCCTTCGTCCAATAGCTTCATCCTGTTTTAAATAATGTTCATACTGACTAACATGTGCCCTCATTCGCACAAGCTCTTCGCCAATATCCATTTTCTCAGTAAGTATAGCAATTTCTGTTAGGATCCTTGATTCATCCATATCTAATTGCCCTTTTGTATACGTCCTCATTCTCCCTTCTATTTTTTCTCGGTAACGATCAATTAATTTCGGTGCTACCTTTTCAATATCATTACAACATTCCAATATTTTTTGCAGCCATATTCTCATATCTTTCTGTAAATATTGACCCTCTGTTTCTCTCATCGAATCAAACGATGAAAGCGCTTCTTTTATACCTTGTTGAATGGATTCCTCTTCGTCAGTCCAATTCACACTGCTGACTTCTTCCACTTGAGTAATGTGACCATCTAATAAAATCGCATTTATATCAAGTGGTGAATCATTTCCGAGCTTTTCTTTTATGACATCTGCAGCTTGTTTATATTGGTCTAACAGCTGCTCATCTAAAGTTAATACTCGCTTTGTAGTCGTTGCTTCTTCTAAATAGAGAGAAACATCCATTTTCCCACGTTGTACGATATCTCTTACTTGCTTTCGAATGGCATTCTCGACAAATAAAAGAGCATGAGGCAACTTTACTTGCAACTCTAAAAATCGGTGATTAACAGCTTTCACTTCAATCGTCACTTCACCATTGCCACATTTTACAATCGATGAACCATATCCAGTCATACTTCGCATTATTATCACATCCATTTTATATTTTACAGAAAAACGCTAGGTGCAACAAGTAAAACCAAAAAGAGAGGTTAACGAAGAAGCAAATTGGATCTAGTCCAACTCTCTTACTTTCGTCAACCCCACACATCTTTATTTTCGTTTCACTAGTTGAAATCCTCCAAGTACAACCGTCGGAATCGATGCCATACCAAGAATTAATAACCACTCATGCCCTGATAAGGCGACAGTATGAAAGACCGTTTGTAGTGGCGGATAATAAATAACTGCTAGCATCAATAAAGTAGAGATAATAACCGCACCAACTAAGTAACGATTTTCAAATGGGTTACGGTGGTAAACCGAGTACTCGCTACGACAATCGAATACGTGAATCAGTTGTGCCATAACTAATGTAACAAATGCAACAGTTTGCGCTCTCGTTAAATCGCTAGGGTCAGCTTGTAACGTAACCCAAAATGCAACAAGTGTTACGACACCAATCATAAAACCACGACTTAAAATCTTCCATGTCAATCCTCGTGCAAATACACCTTCATTTGGATTTCTAGGAGCCCGTTTCATGACATCCCCTTCCGCTTGATCCATCCCTAAGGCCATAGCTGGAAGGCCATCTGTAACAAGGTTAATCCAAAGAATTTGAATCGCCACAAGCGGAAGCGGCATGCCTAACATCATGGCAAACAACATCACTAAAATTTCCCCGACATTTGAGGCCATCATATAACGAATAAATTTTCGAATGTTTTCATAAATATTACGTCCTTCTTTAATGGCTGCTTTAATTGTCGCAAAGTTATCGTCACTTAATATTAACGAAGAAGCCTCTTTTGCGACATCCGTTCCGGTAATTCCCATAGCTATTCCAATATTAGCCGCTTTAATAGCCGGTGCATCATTTACACCATCTCCCGTCATCGCAACAATATGCCCTTTTGCTTGCAGTGCTTTCACAATTTTCAATTTATGTTCAGGCGAAACCCGTGCGTACACATCAACATCATCAACGATCTCTTCTAGTTCAGCCACACTAAGTTTTGAAAGCATTTGACCATCTAGAACTTTTCCTTTTTGTGTTAAGATCCCTAATTGAGCTGCGATTGCTGATGCCGTTACTTTATGATCGCCGGTAATCATAACGGTTTTAATTCCCGCTTGACGACATTCTGAGATGGAGTCTTTTACCTCTGGCCTTGGGGGATCAATCATCCCTTGTAAACCAATAAATGTTAGTCCTCGTTCCGCTTCAAATGGCTGCTTACACGATTCCTTTGTTCCTAATGGACGATAAGCAATCGCAATCGTTCGAAGCGCATTTCCAGCCAGTTGTTCAACAGCAACTTCTACCTCTTTTCTTCTCTTTGAAGTAAGAGCTTCCTCATTAGACCCATAAGCGATTTTTGTACATTGCCCAAGGACAACATCTGGGGCACCCTTTGTTATCACAAAAGATCGACCTTTGGCATCCTTGACAACGACAGACATCATTTTTCTTGCTGAATCAAACGGAAATTCTAGAACTCTTGAAAAATGCTTTTCTAATCCACCTTTTGTATAACCCGCTTTCATAGCAGCAACGACAAGGGCCCCTTCAGTTGGATCCCCATCCATTACATACTCTGTTACTTGTTTTCTAAGCATCCCTTGCTTCGTCGTTTTCTCTAATAAATTAGCATTATTGCATAACCATCCATAGCTTAATAGTTGTTGCAGCTTCCTTTCTTTGCTTGGATCAATTTTCTTCCCATTTTGACTAAACGTTCCATTCGGGTCATACCCTCCACCTGAAATTTGCCAAAGTTTCCCTTCACTCCATGCATGAGTAACCGTCATTTTATTTTGAGTAAGTGTTCCTGTCTTATCTGAACAAATAACCGACGCACATCCCAATGTTTCCACAGCTGGAAGCTTTCTGACAATGGCTTTTCTCTTGATCATTCGTTGAACTCCAAGTGCTAATGCGACTGTAACGATCGCAGGGAGACCTTCTGGTATAGCAGCTACAGCCAAGGAGACTCCTGATAAGATCATTGTATAAACGTCATGCCCTTGCAGAACACCGATAATCACCACAAGAGCTGTTAACACAAGGGCCACTGCAATTAATATTTTCCCTAGTTGCTCTAGTCGACGTTGAAGAGGTGTAATCAATGTTGTTGTTGATTGCAGTAAATGGGCAATTTTCCCCATTTCGGTCTTCATTCCTGTCCCAACGACAACCCCGATGCCACTCCCTTGCGTAACGAGTGTTCCCATGAAAGCCATATTAGACTGATCACCAATTTCAATATCGGCACCTGCTATTGAATGATGCTGCTTCAAAACCGGAACGGACTCCCCTGTTAAAGAGGACTCTTCAATTCGTAATCCATTTGACTGTAATAAACGTAGATCAGCACCGATACGATCACCACTTGAAATCTTAACAATATCACCTGGGACAACTTGCGCAGATAAGACCTTTTTCCAGGTCCCCTTTCTAAGCACCTGCATTTGTGGCGCTGACAACTCTTTTAATGCATCAAGTGATTTCTCAGCCTTCCGCTCTTGAACAAACCCTAATATTCCATTTAATAAAACAATGATCATAATGGTTATTGCATCAATGTATTCTCCAAGAACTCCAGAAATAAAAGTAGCCGCTAAAAGGACGAGAACCATAAAATCTTTAAATTGTCCTAGAAATACAAATAATGCAGATGGCCTTTTACCCTCATCAAGTTTATTCGGTCCATATTTTTTCAAACGTTTTTCTACTTCTTTTTCCGTTAATCCCGTCTTTAGATCCGTTCCTACAGATGAGGTTACTTCCTGCTCCTCTAACTTGTACCATTTCATCTCGACACACCCCACATGATATTCTCTTTTCATCTAGATTGGCTTAAGGCTTATCCAATTGTTTATACAAGCCATCTTATTCAGTGAAGTCGGAAAACATGCTATACTCATAAGAGCATTCAAAAAAATAAATGACTGCTATATACTGCAAGTACGGTATGAAAGAAAGGAATGAGCGAGCCATGTCATTTGATGGATTTATGACAAGAGCGATGACGCACGAGCTTGAACAGTTGTTAACAACGGGAAGGATCTCAAAAATTTATCAACCATATAAAACAGAACTAGTATTTACCATTCGCGCAAAAGGAAAGAATCACCAGTTGCTTCTCTCGGCAAATGCTAGTTTTGCTCGAATTCATATCACAAAAGAAAAATACGATAATCCTTCTACACCCCCGATGTTCTGTATGCTACTCAGAAAGCATTTAGAAGGAAGTATTATTGAAAAAATTGAACAACTTGATATGGAACGCGTGATTATCTTTCATATTAAAAATAAAGACGAACTTGGTGATGAAACATTCAAAAAGCTTTATGTTGAGATCATGGGACGTCATAGTAATATTAGTTTGGTTGACAAAAAAACAGGAATAATCCTCGATAGCATTAAGCATATTAGCCCAGCTCAAAGCAGTTATCGCACGGTTATGCCTGGACAAGTTTACAAACTACCACCCGAACAAAATAAAGCAAATCCGTTTGAATTAGATGCTGATGGATTATTAAAATTGATTGATTTCAATGCAGGGAAGATTGACCGACAATTAGTTAGCCAAATTGCAGGTCTCTCTCCGCAACTAGCGAATGAGATGACGTTTCAATCAGGCTCTTTTGTTAATAGAAACACATTACCACCTGCTTATTTAGGAATAATAAATCGTTTAAAAGAACACAATTATCAGCCTGAAATGCTTTTTTCTGCTGATGGAAAAGAAACGTTCTCAATTATTCCACTAGAACATCTAAAAGGTGAACGAAAATCTTTTGACTCTATCAGTGAATTGCTTGATCGCTTTTATTATGGTAAAGCTGAACGAGATCGAGTTAAGCAACAAGCACATGATTTAGAGCGATTTTTAAGAAACGAATGGCAAAAGAACAAAAAGAAAATTAAGAAATTAGAACAGACGTTACTTCAAGCCGAGCGAGCTAAGGAATACCAGAAACTTGGCGAGCTTTTAACAGCCAATCTACATATGGTAAAACGTGGAGATACACAAGTAGAAGTCATTGATTATTATGATGAAGAAGGTGGCACAGCCCTTATTAAACTTGATCCACAAAAACACCCATCTGATAATGCACAAGCCTATTTCAAAAAGTACAACAAAGCAAAAAACTCAGTCGCAGTTGTAGAAGAACAAATCCAAAAAGCGAAAGAAGAAGTTCAATATTTTGATCAGCTTATTCAACAAATGGAAAGTGCAGCTCCGAGAGACCTTGAAGAAATTCGCGAGGAATTAGTGGAAGAAGGCTATATTAGAAGACGAGTGAAGCAGCAAAAGAAAAAGAAAGACACGAAGCCACAACTTGAGCAGTACATTTCGACAAGTGGAATTGAATTCTTTGTTGGTAAGAATAATAAACAAAACGACTATGTTACGAATAAATTTGCACGGCAAGATGAAGTTTGGCTGCATACAAAAGACATACCTGGGTCCCATGTTGTTATTAGAAGTACTGACCCTGATGATGCCACACTGCTTGAAGCTGCTACGGTCGCCGCTTTTTATAGCAAGGCTAAACAATCGAGCTCTGTTCCGGTAGATTACACAAAAATTCGTCATGTAAAAAAACCAAATGGATCTAAGCCAGGCTACGTTATTTACGATAATCAAACAACCATTTATGTTACTCCTAATGAGGATAAAGTTCGTTCATTAAGAAAATAAAAAAGTAAGCGAGGTTGCCCGAGCACCCTCGCTTTTCCCCATACTCTTTTAATTTTTAAATCTATTTTTCGGCAACTGTAATTGTTGCTAAACCATCTAAAACATGAGTATGACGGATGTTTTTCAAACCAAGCTCCAACATTAGTCCATTAAGCTCTTCATCAGAGTAACGATGTCTTTTCGTCGAAACGTTAGACCACGCAAGAAGAGACTCCCGTTCAAACCCGCTCATTTTTACAAGATTAGCATAACTAGCCGCTTCATTTGGTGACATCTTCGGTGAGGGGTTTAACATCGCAACAACGCCGGCTGGTTTTATGACACGTACCATTTCACTTAGGCCTTTTTGTGGCTCAGGGAGAAGGAACATTACACATGTTGAGACAGCAACATCTACTTGATTCTCTCTAAGAGGTAGCGAATATGCATCACCAACAAGTAATCTTGTTTTGGCTTTTCCCCCCTCTAGTACCGAACGGCTTTTCTCGACCATCTCTTGTGATAGATCAATGCCTACTAATTCCCTTGCCTCTTCTTTCCCACGTTCTAGCAATCTTCCTGTTCCACAGCCAATATCGAGTATTGTTTTATTACTCCACCTTCCCGAAAGTTCTTTTAATTGATTATGAATCGTACAAAGCCAGTTCGTTTGCGCCATCTTATCAAAAAAATCAACAAGGTCATCAAATTCTGTTCCTCTCATTTTCCTCATTATCGTCACCCTTTCTTTTCCTTATCTTAGCACACAAAAAAGTTATTATGAGGGGTTTGCTTCTATAGAGAAAACGCTTCATAAAACTTAATGAGCTCGATCCTCTCCCTTATGAGTGATGTTGTGTACATAGAAGTTGCGATGGCTTCACTCGCCGTGCGCTTTCCTGCGAAGTTCGCTCAAAAAGCTTGAAACATTACGGCGGCTTCACTCATCGCAAAGAAGGAACTGAAAAAGGGATAGTTCGCCCTTTTTGGGTCAAAGTTGCGATGGCTTCACTCGCCGTGCGCTTTCCTGCGAAGTTCGCTCAAAAAGCTTGAAACATTACGGCGGCTTCACTCATCGCAAAGAAGGAACTG
>NZ_JRJU01000016.1 GCF_000787375.1 Halalkalibacter okhensis
GCTAGCCCCGACCTTATCGGCGGAGCTAGCTTACACGTACTTACTATACAGGCATGTATCCTTTGACAACATCTAACACATTTGGTTCATATTCCTCTATAACCGAAACAGCACGATTTAAAGCTTCTTCGTATTCATATTGCCTAAATAACATTTCGGCCTCTAGCAAGCCTGCTGCAACTTGTTCTGAACGACTTCGGTAACGATTGCCGTACTGAATAACTTTTTCTGCTAAGTCAGCGAGCTCAACCATCTCATTGACCATTTCTTGATTCTTCTTGACAATCGTTTCTGCTTCTTCTACTAGCGCAGTCACACGTCCTAATTCAAGCGGAACTTGAGATAGTTGATTGGTTGCACGGACCAACGTTTCATCCGCACTGTCTAGAAGATCGATGGCATGTTGTGGCATTCCTGGTATATTGCTCTTTTTTAAGACGCGATACGTTTCGACCATAACCTCCTGAAGAGACTGCACGGTTTCTTTCGCCGTTCGTTCATCTTCTCTTAGAGCATATAACGTCGCTTTCTCTTCTTCGATTGCTGAGGAGAGCTTGTTCATTTCATTCTGCCATCCATCTACCATTTCTCGAATCGATGTATAGGTCTGCTTTTGGTGTTCTGCTAAATCCGTTAATACGTATAACTGGTTCGTTAAATCATGAACATTTTCTTTTATTTGCTTTTGAGCACTTAGTTGTTGTTTCGATACAAAATAACTTTTTTGAACATCAGCTGTCTCATCTGCCAATGCATCGACTTTTTCTTCACTCTCTATGATTTGAGCTTTTAATTGGTCTAGCTGTTCTATCACATACTGTTTTGATTCAACTTCTATTTCTAACGTATCATAAAGTTGCTCAATTTTATTAGAAAGTTCGAAAAGCTTTTCTTCTGCTCCATCACACTTTAATACAACTAAGTCCTCTTTTACTTTTTCAAGCTCTTGCTCTATTAGCTCTAATCTTGAATCAAGTGCAAATGGTTCTAGCTCATAGCCAGCTGACTCCATCTCCTGCATTCCATCTCTTATTTCTTTCATTTCAGCAGGGATTCTTGTTTCAACTTGAACAAGCAGCTTAGGATACTGCTCTATTAACGTTTCTAAAAGAGCAACGTTTTCATGAGCAGAAACGAGATGTTCTCTAGCTTTTAAATAACTACCATCAGCCGTCGCTTGATCAAATAAATCAAGCTGTTCATTGATGCTATCCATTTTCTCATCAAAAGATGCCAGCCCCGGTCCTAACGATCCACGCTTCTTCGTGATCGTTGTAAAAAGTTCTTTGTAAGCAGTACGTACTTCATCAATTTCGCTTCTGTTTTGCTCTTCACTTTGAACAAGACTCTGTACATCTTCTAATAATGTCTTTATTTGCTCCTCAATGCTAACGAGACGCTTTTCCGTAAATTCTAACAACTGCTTAGCTTTATTAAAACGATTTTTGGCGGCAAGATCCTCAATATCAAATAACTTCTCTTCAATATCGGGTAAAATCCCTCCAACAATTTCATCCCATTCATTACGCCATGTTTCAAATTTCTCTTCTGTCTGACCTGACATATGTAAATGTTTTACTTTGCCAATTTCATCAGGAATATCTCGATTTAATATGCCATTTTTCCATTCTTCTAATCGATCCACTTCCCTATACACTTTCTTCCGCATAATGGAACTCATAATTATAAAAATAGCAACGATGGCTATGACTGTATATAGTAAATAATAAAACATAGGGGACTCCCTTCTTTTGCTCATTAGTCTGTACATATTCAATATAGCTTCTTGTTGTTTCGGCAAATAATACAAAAATCCTCTATTTTTGACAAATTTGTCTAAGATTTTTACGATTTTGATAGTTTCTATGATACCATGAAATGGCTAGTTTGTATCCAATTTATACGTTCAAATCTGCAAAATATCATACTTTACGGATTTTATTATAAGATTTGGTGAGGAGGTAATTGAATGATACATGATGGTCACGTTCATAGTCCTTATTGCCCTCATGGTACAAAAGATTCATTTGAGAAGTATTGTGAGTTGGCGATTCAACTAAACATCCAAGGGATTACCTTCACTGAGCACGCGCCTCTCCCCCCTGGTTTTCAAGATCCAACTCCTTTAAAGGATAGCGGGATGGATGGAGAGAATTTGCATGACTATTTCAAAGAAATCGAAGCGCTAAAAAGCGAGTATGAAGGACATTTGACTATTTGCACCGGTTTAGAAATTGACTTTATCGAAGGGTTTGAAAAAGAAACATTGGACTTTTTAAATGAAATTGGCCCAATGTTAGATGACAGCATTCTATCCGTTCATTTTTTAAAAATAAAAGACGAATTTGTTTGTATTGATTACAGCCCAGATGTCTTTTCCAATGCCATTACGCAATTAGGATCCGTTGAAGCTGTGCATAAGCTATACTACGAGACAGTGAGTAAGTCCATTGAAACACACTTAGGCCGTTATAAGCCTAAACGAATTGGGCATATCACGCTCGCTCGCAAATTCAACCGAACATTCCCAGTTTCTGATTTATTTGCGGTTGAAATAGATCGAATCCTTCACGAAATGAAGAAAAAAGGGTATGAACTCGATTATAATGGCGCGGGCTGTATCAAACCATTATGTAAAGAGCCTTACCCTTATGAGTTAATTATTAAAAAGGCCATCGAGCTTGGCATACCACTCGTGTATGGGTCAGATGCTCATCAGGCCAAAAGCTTACTGTCTGGTGTGGACCAATTATATCCAAAAGCAAACGTAACTAAACCACAGTCCTTGTTATGAAATAGATCTTGGTAATAAATACGTAGCTGTAGTCGTATATTCTTGTTGATTCTTACATAGCCACAGATCAACCCAATGTCTAATATGTTTCATATATCTTTCAATAAAGTAAGGTTCTGTTGTCGTTATTTGATAGAGTTCGCTCAAGTAATGGGGAGATTGGAAAGGCATAATAATCATCGTACGTAGATGGATTACCGCGAAGTCAAGTGGTTGCTTTCGAAATTCTCCCCTTTTTATACCAGAGCGAATCAGCTCTTCTATGTCATGCTTTTCTTTTCTTAAATAGGTCGACATGAGTTCGCGCACTAAAACTGAGTCCATCGTCATTTCTCGATGAACCATCCGAGCAACAAAGTGATTCTCAGATTGATACTGAAGAAGTGACTTTATAAGTGACAGTAATTGCTCTTTTGTCGTAGTAAGTGACATTTCTAATTCGTTTTTAATGATTTGCAGATGCCCTTCGAGAAACTGAGTCATCAGCTCTTCATAGAGGCCTTTTTTTCCACCAAAATGATAGGAGACAAGAGCGACATTGACGTTAGCCTTACTAGCGATATCTCGAACTGAGGTACCATCAAAACCTTGTGTATGAAAAAGTCGAACAGCAGCATCAATTATTCTATCTTTTTTTGTTTCCTTCATAATTGGTAGCCCTCCTTTATATCCTTACTTTATTTTTTCGTGCCAGTGAGCCAATTTCCTCTATTAATCGCTCGACAAAAATCATTGACTTTTCAACAATATTCTTGTTTTTTTCCTCTTTGTCCTCCCTAAAATTGCTTTTATGTATCCTTTTTGAGTCATTTCATGTAAAATGGCAAAATAGATTTTCATAAGAAGGGTAGGATGAACATGTTCACGAAAGAAGCATATAAAGGGACACTGGAAGAGCAATATAACACCTTATCAAAACAACTTGATGCCCTGCTAACTGGTGAAACAGATCTAATTGCTAACCTAGCAAATGCCAGCGCACTACTTTCTCAATTCCTAGACGATGTGAATTGGGTAGGATTTTACCTATTAAAGGAAGAGGGCCTAGTATTAGGACCGTTTCAAGGGTTACCGGCATGTGTGAAAATACCAATTGGAAAAGGCGTATGCGGTACAGCTGTAGCCAAAAATGAAACCATGCTCGTTGATGATGTACACCAATTTCCTGGTCATATCGCATGTGATGCTGCGTCTCGTTCTGAAATTGTCATCCCTATTCGTAAGGACGAAGCGATTGTTGGCATTTTAGATATTGATAGCCCTCTTCTAGCAAGATTTACAGAAGAAGAGCAAGGTTATCTAGAGGACTTTGTCGCCGTGCTTGAGAAACATCTCATTTGATTGTTTAGAAAGTAAGGAGGTTGTCTAATCTGTCGATTGACAACCTCCTTTACTATTTCTACTTCACCACAACTCGGTTCTTCCCTGTTTCTTTAGCAGCATACAAGCCTTGATCTGCTAATTTTAATAGCTTTTGTAAGGTGATATCAGGGTCTTTGGAACTCCAACTAGCTAATCCAATAGACACCGTTACACGGGGACTTGTCTCAATTTCAACCGCTCGAAGAATTCTGTTAGCTATATTCAAGCCAATTTCCACATCCACTCGGGGAAAATAAATGGCCAACTCTTCTCCCCCCCACCTAGCTGCGATATCGCCATCACGAATATTTCTTTTTAAGACATTAGCAACCTGAATGATAATGTCATCGCCTACTTGATGACCAAAGGTATCATTCACATATTTGAAATTATCAATATCTAATAAAAGGAATGAACCCTTTCCATCTTGTGTCAGAGACTCTTGGATACACTCATCGAGGTAGCCACGCGAATGAAGTCGGGTGAGGTGATCGGTAATCACTAACTTCTCCAACTCTTCATGTAACATCGAATTTGTAAATGCCAAGGTAGAATGATGAACAAGGGACTGGAGCAGTTTAAAGTTATCGAAGCTAAAATGGTTCTTATTTCGATGAACAGCAAGGACAACTCCTTTTAGCTGCTTATTTTGAATCATTGGGACTGCAAGTACAGATCGAAATCCTTCTAGTACTTTGACGTTTTGCAGACTGGTATCTCCAATAAATACAGAGTCTTTATCTCTTTTCACCGTCTGCAAAAAGGAATCTAACTCCTCAATAATCATTTCTTCTAAAAAAAGCGATGAGCTCCCTTCAAGAACAATCGATTCTCCGTTTGTTTGAAAGATTAGAAAGCCAACATGTTCAGCCCCAAAGGAATCCTTTATTTGACGTGTCATAAAATTGATCGTGTCTGCTAGGCGCAAATTCAGATTCAATTGATGCGACGTTTCATTTATTAGTTGTAAATCATGAATCAGCTTATGGCTTTGTTGGAACAATTCAGCATTTTCTAGGGCGACACCCCCTATGTCTGCTAACATTTTTATAAAATCAAGTTCTTCTTTCGGAATATGAGAATATCCAACGATTTCAATTTCCATGACCCCATATACCCCTTGCTTTCCTTTAAGTGGGGCAATTAAAAATATATTGTCTTTGCCTAATGGTTGAGCCATTTGAACTTGACCCGATAAATAGGCCTGTTCCACTAATGGATTGCTTTTTTCAGTTCCATATATGAACGGTTTAATCGGTAGCTCATCATTTACTTTCCATTCTTGTGAGATAAGTAAATGCACGATGAAATTTGGGTAGGCCTGCTTAATTGCTTCAACGATTCCATCAAGGACTTTAGCAACATCCATCGTTGAATAAAACTTTTTTGTTACTTGCATTAATATATCTTTGCGCTTTTCAACTTCTTTTGCTTTCTCTTGGTCGTATCCTTTTTCAAAAAGCGGAAGTAAGCTATCTATCCATTCAATATAATTGCCTTTCTCACGCCAAGCTTCTTCCTCTATTTGAAAAGTGAAAGCAATAGCTGCAATCATTTTCTTTTCTATGATAATCGGAAAGAAAAGATATGTATTTTGATCATTTATACTGTATAGGTCCCCTTTCACCACCAATGGAGCCTTGCCTGATGCAAGCAACTTTGTCATCAGTGAATCCGACATCTCAGTGTCCGGAAAGGTTTTCTCCTTTGAGGAACAGGTTGCAGTCAAAGACCTATGCTTCATTTCATATATAGTCAAGTGTTGCTTGTTCTCTCGTTGGCTCCAACAGTCAACCAACACTTCAGTTAATCTCGTAAACGTGACGTCGTAGTCTGCTGCTACAAGCAGTTCCTCAGCAGTTACAAAGTGCCAAGGTTTTGAAAAATCAGAATACGAAGCAATCCCATTTGATATAGCTTCAATGTATTGACTAATGATTTTGATCTCTTCATTCAAGCATTTTACAATGACACCTAAGTAAAGACTTTGAGATCCTTCACAACATATTGGCGCTACAAATTGCCTGATCTCACCATATTGGATTGGAGCTGTTTTGGGAATGAACGATTGTTGAAAGTATGATTGAGCCTCTTCTAAACTCTTAGGTATATAGCCTACCTCATGTACAAAAAGGATAGTATGTTCTGACGCCACAAAAAATACAGCAGGTTTAAATATACTCTCATTTCCTATAATCCTTGAGACAACATTGTCCAAGATCTGTTTATATTTTTTATAGGAATGGTCAAGTTCCAAATTGTTATTCATTTCCTTTCAACACCACACAATCGTGTACAACTAGGTAATTCAACCCAGCATACTATGTATTTTAATTCGTTTTAATTCTAATAAATTCCATTTAAATGAGATTTTCTCACTATGATCTTCTAAGAATATGCAAATAATCGCAGGACTATCTACATCTAATTATACTATGTCCAACCTAATCTGTGATCATAAAAAAGTTATTTTATATAAAAACTTATTCTCTTAGACGTTCCCTTATTGACATTTATATTTGATTTTCATATAATATTCTTTGTGTGAAATAAGACAGCCACGGTAAACATACAATGTTCCTTCATTTTGTTCCTCGATGCGGCTGCATATGAACGAGGTGCATCGTGTAACTTCTAGCTGTCGAAGCGAAGATGCATGAAAGCAAAATGAACGTTGTTAGAGATTACCAGCCGGTTGTTATTTTGCAACATCAAAATAACAAGGAGGAGTCAAATTATGGCTCGTTATACAGGTCCATCTTGGAAATTATCTCGTCGTTTAGGAATTTCACTAAGCGGTACGGGTAAAGAATTAGCAAAACGTCCGTATGCTCCAGGGCAACACGGTCCAAACCAACGCAAAAAGCTTTCTGAATATGGTTTACAACTTCAAGAAAAGCAAAAGCTTCGTCACATGTACGGAGTAAATGAGCGTCAATTCCGTCGCATCTTTGATGATGCTGGTAAAATGACAGGAATTCACGGTGAGAACTTCATGATTCTTCTTGAGTCTCGTCTTGATAACCTAGTTTACCGCATGGGTCTTGCTCGTACTCGTCGTGCTGCTCGTCAATTAGTTAACCATGGCCACATCTTAGTTGATGGAAGCCGCGTAGATATCCCATCTTACCGCGTTAAGCCTGGTCAAACAATTGGCGTTCGTGAAAAGTCACGCAACCTTGATGTAATTAAGGAAGCTCTTGAAGGAAACGACTTCGTTCCAGCTTACGTAACTTTTGATGCTGATAGCTTACAAGGAACTTACAGCCGTCTTCCAGAACGTTCTGAACTTCCTGCTGAAATCACAGAAGCTCTTATCGTTGAGTTCTACTCTCGTTAATCTTTTAGATTACACACAAAACCCCTTAAAATGTTGTTTTATCAACTTTTTAAGGGGTTTTTTATTTTCATCTACTTTCCACAGTTACTTTTGCACCTTTTTCTTAGATAATTTTAATTCTCTCAAACATATACACAACTTTCTTTTTTGTAAGTTCCTCCATAAAAATTACGTTATATTTTCAAAAGGGAGATCTCATCATTGTTTTTCGTTCTTTAAACCAGCTCATCCGTAATCTCATTATAAAACCTTGTTCTTGCGTAGAAATAATATATTAATTGCAAAAATAGATACAAGCCACTTATTATTGAAAAGCTCACTAGTATGCTATGAGTTAACCCACCTACATCTTTAAAAAATATTGTTAGGTATACAAATGCAATAAGAATACCTACTATCGGAGCAGATATAAACAATATTTGTAGCTCCCTAGAAACCAGCTTACTAATTTCTACTTTTGTCACACCAATCTTATATAGTTTATTCACTCTTTTCTTTTCTTGATCAATATCAGAATATAACCGTAAAAACAAAATCATAAAGGTTGCAAAGAAAAATAATACTCCTAAAAAGGTTGATAAAAAGAGAAGTAAACCTGCTCCCTGCCTATTATAGGTATAATCTTCAACTTTAGCTGAAGGCATTAATAATTCTTGTTCTGAAGTGAATTCAATTCTTTCAAATAATGGTTCGGTCACTGTGTTCTTGGATTGCAATTTTTCTATAAGTCCCTGTACAGCAATTGTTGTTCTTTTCCAATCCGTTACATTTAGTAAGTGAATTTTTGCATCATAAACTTCAACTGTATTTTTAATAAGTTCATAATCTGCGTCATTTAAAATAATAAAATCAAAGTTGTGGTAATTTAAATTATTGAAAAGTTGGCCATTTATCGTTTTCTCAAGGGATAAAGTTATAGGATTTTGACTTGTATTTATGGCAATTCCATTTTCATAATCACTGTTTCCAAAAGCATATTCAGCATTTTGATTAATAAAATAAATATAGTGACCTTCCGGAATATGAAGTTGTCCCGTATGTAGTTTGTTAAATTCTTTAATTGGGACAAAAGTATAGCGATAATCTAGGTCATATCCTGAATGAGGCTCAAAGTAATCAAATGTTTCAATCATGTAATGTTCTGTGATCGGATGGTCTGTTGTATCAATGATATGATATAGCTCTTCGATTGATATGTTATTCTTTTCTTCTGTTTGAATAAATCCAATATCGAATGGATGCCTTTCATTTGCACCTTGCTCTGCAGTAGATAAAAGCTGCAACATAAAAGAGCTATAAAAAATCGTAACCATTGTCATCATAATAATAATGAAAAAATATTTTTTAATTGTTTAAATTTATAATTAAGATTCGAGAACAGCAAAAGATTTCGATAATAGGTTGTTGATCTTCTTTTTAGAATGTGAATCAAAAAACTTCCTAAATGAGACACCATTATATATAAACCAACTAACAATAATACAGTTCCTACAAGAAGAATATAACCATCTAAATGAGGAGTGTTTTCGAAAGCCATAACATAAAGAAAAAGAAGAGATCCGATCACTATTATAAATCCGACCGATCCTAATATGGGGCTACCTGCTTTATGATGGTCACACACTCGGTCCTCTTTTAAAATTCGAGTAATTTCTTTATTTCTTGTAACGAAAAGTGTTTTTCCGACCGCAAAACTGAATACTAAAAGAAAAGCCCCTATTGAAATGAGAAACACGTTGACATTTAGCTGAAACAAAATACCTTTCACATCAATGCTATTCATAATAATTAAGAAGAATAGCCTAGAAAATACCATACCTGAAATTACACCAATTATAATAGATGTAACTGCTATAATAGCATTTTCAAGCAATAAAATTTTAGTGATATCACGAAATGACATTCCAAGTGTCATAAACAGCCCAAACTCTTTTTTTCTTCTTTTAATAAATAAGGAATGAGCAAAACTAATGAAGAAAACTGAGAACACAATAAGTGCTACTGCCGGAACGATCATTACCTCTTGAATCCCTTCAGCCAGTTGTCCTGACTCCGATATCTTTTCATTGAATAGTAGTGAACAAAAAATAAAGTAAATCATAACCGAGAAACTGTTCGATAATAAATAAAAGATGTATTTTCGTTTGTTTTGTTTCGCCATTTTCCACACTAGTTGATTAAAAGTCATGGCTACTTCCTCCTAATAAAGCAAGGCTATCCATGATCTGTTCCAAGAATTCTTCTCTGCTTCCTTTTCTCACAATTTTTGAATGAATCCTTCCGTCTTTAATGAACATGACGTTATGACAATAGCTTGCAGCAAACACATCATGAGTGACGATTAATATGGTTGTTTGAAAATTATCGACTACTTTTTCGAAGCATTCCATGATTATTTTTGAGGACTTTGAGTCTAAATTCCCCGTCGGCTCATCTGCAAAAATAATACTCGGATCGTTTACTAACGCTCTACTTACCGCTGCCCTTTGCTGTTGACCTCCTGAGATGTTGTAGGGATATTTATCGGCTAGTCCCTCTATCCCAAAAACAGACATGATTTCGCTAGCCTTTTGGTCCATGTAATCACTAGATTTTTTCTCTAATACCATTGGCACTATAATGTTTTCTTTTACTGTTAAACTGTCTAGTAAATTAAATTCTTGAAATACAAAACCAAGTTGCTTTCGCCGGAAAAGCGCTAATTCGTCCCCGCTCATTTTACTGATTCCATCTCCGTTGATTTGAACAGAACCAGAGGTCGGTTTATCGATTCCGCTCAATATGTTTAATAATGTCGTTTTACCACTTCCGGATGGTCCCATAATTGCAAGGAATTCACCTTTTTTTACATTAAGACTCACTCTATCCAAACCAAGAGATGCTCCTTGTCCTCCATCCCCATATACTTTATGCAAATGGTTGGCTTCTAAGATATTCATAACAATCCCCCCTTTCTCTAAGTTAATCGTTTATCCATTCTTTAACCATCGTTAAACCTTAAAATACCTTACAGTTTTGTAAGGTATCTAATGGTCACTTCTGTTCCTTTTGTCGCTTCTGAATGTATCGTTATTTTTTGTCCAAGTTTAGTCGCTATTTGCTTACAAAGATACAGACCAATCCCTGATGAATTATAATAGGCCCTTCCGTTATCACCAGTGAAAAAAGGTTCAAAAACTCTATCTAAATCGTATGTTGGAATACCAATTCCCTCGTCTTTTAACACTAGATTTATATAGTCGCCTTCTTCCTCAATTTTAAAGTATATTTTTTTATTTCCTTTACGACTGCTTGAATATTTAATCGCATTTGAGATTACTTGTTCAAGTATTGCTTCATTCCACTTACCATCCGTAATGACTTGTACATTCTTTTCATTTTCGATTACAGGAAAAACCCGATTATAAATAAATTCACTTTTTCTGGAGTTAATAACCTTTCTTAGAGAAGAAAGTAAGTTTACTTGTTGAGGTTCAAAGTCATTCTCAAAACTCTCCATGCGTATCATTGTTAATCCTTGCTCTATACTATTATGTAATCGTTTATTTTCTTGTTTAATACGTGAAAATGCTTCAGTGAAACGCCCTTCTTCATTTACCTTTGTATGCTGCTCTACTATTAACTCAATTACAGAAACGGGTGCTTTTAAATTGTGCATCAAATGAGATAGGAGATAGATTCTTTCTTTATTATTTTCCTTTAATTCATTTATCTCTTGGTTAAAACCAAAGTTAAATTTTGTAACAAGCTTCTTTATTACTATTTGCTCTTCTGTAATTGGTTTAAGCTCTAGATTTTCGCCATCTAATAATAGCAATACCTTTTTATTGAATGGATAATACCGTGACCATTCAATCAGTAAAAGAACAATAAGGAGAAATAAGCCAATAAAGATTGGATATAGGAGTTCGCTGTTTGCAGGTTGACTTAGATGAAAAAATAAAATGATAAAGATTATGCTTACTGAATAAATAGTAATTAGTAATAACTTATCTTTTAAAAAGTTGATTAAGATCCTTTTGTACATTTAATCACCCTAACAATGATTGATACTGTAGTTTATATCCGACCCCACGTTTGCTTTTAATCATATCTGACAAACCAAGGTTAGCTAATTTCTGTTTAATCCTTGTAATATTAACTGTTAAAGTATTATCATCTACAAATGTAATGTCATCCCAAACTTCTTCGATCAGTTCCTCTCTAGTTACATATCTATCTTTATTTTCAATAAATTTCTTCAGCAGCTTACATTCGTTTTTACTAAGTTCTATAGAATTGCTTCGATATGTTATTGTTAATGTTGTTTCATCAAGCTTAAGATCACCTATTGAAAAGACCAACGAAGACTCATTTAATGAATATTCTCCGTAAACTCTTCGAATAGTCGCTTTTATTTTCGAATGTAATAGATCAAAAGTCAATGGTTTCGTTATATAATCATCTGCCCCTAATTCAATAGCCATAATTTGGTCCATTTCTGCACTCCTTGCTGACATAATGATGATGGGAACCATTGATAGCTTTCGTATACTTTTACATAGAAAATAGCCATCATAGTAGGGCAAATTAATATCAAGTAAAACAAGATCTGGTTTTACACTAATAAAGTCATCTAGAATGGTTTTAAAGTCTTGCTGTTGAACTATATCGTATTCATACCGTTCAAGACACTCTTTTATTAGATTGCTTAATTCCTTGTCATCTTCAATAAGCATAATTTTATACATTGAGCATTCCCCCATCCTTATTCGTGTATTAATCAGAACCATCCAAAGAAATTAGTCATTATAATAGAAACGAATAAGATTATATAAAACACTAATTGGCTCAAAGTAAATACATATAGTTTTTTATTTTCTACATATTTCCACTCCATATATACTCGAGTCAACCCTAACAGTCCAGTTGAAATCATCAATATGTAACCAGGTTTAAATAGCAAAAGCTCGTCCATATAGTCTTTCTGAATGTTAATCATATATCCTAGGATCAACCAGAGAATAGTTACACTTGTTATGATCCTATGAATCTTTTTATGATTTCCATTAATGAAATCATATGCGTTTAACTCCCCTTTCTCCAATCTCAATATAGTTCTAATAACTACACGAAATACAATAATTAACAGAATAACAAACAATATCAAAATAATTAACTTATACCAAAACATTGGTTCTACACCATACCATAATATGTTCAAGCTCATTCACTTCCCTACCAAATTCAATCTTAGCTTTATAGTATCCTTACATTTTTGAATAACACTCCCTTGTAATTATACATAAAATCCCATTATTGTTTCGGAAAATGCGAGCTAATTTTAGCTTTTACATAAGTATTCGACCTTGTTTGGGATCAGTCCAATGTAAAAGACCAAATCACATGTGTGATTTGGCCCTGGATTAAACGTATTTGTTTTTTGTAAACAGGTTGGGCTTTTTCTTATAAGTGCCTTCCTTGCTCTTCTCCACCCTTTTGAGTCTTCAACTCGCCTATGAGTGCCCTTCTCTCTCTTCTCGCGACAATTGGTCCTTCACACCCTTGCAATGAAGGACCGCTCCTCTCTCAACCTTGTCTATTTATTTAGTCAGTTTCATAAATTTGCGTTTTCCTACTTGAAGAATGAGCCCATCTTCAATTTCCACTTGGAGTTGAACATCTTCAACTTTCTCTTCGTTGATTTTTACACCGCCATTTTGAATCATTCTACGCGCTTCTCCTTTCGAAGCTTGCATTTTTAATTCAACTAGTAAATCAACGATCCAAATAGGAGAGTCCCCTTCCCACTTTGTTTCGGGAATATCTGTTGGAAGCGAGCGCTTCTGGAAAACTGTCTGGAAATAGCTTTTTGCCTCTTCAGCTGCTTCTTTTCCATGATACATCTCCACAAAAAGCGCTCCTAGATTCATTTTCGCATCTCTCGGGTGTACACTGCCATCTGCTAATCCAGCTTCTAGCTTATCAATTTCATCCATTGATAAGTCTGTTGCTAGTTTGTAGTATTTAATCATTAACTCATCTGGAATGGACATAGATTTACCAAAAATTTCATTCGGTGCTTCATCGATCCCAATATAGTTATTTAATGACTTAGACATCTTTCGTTCTCCATCAAGCCCTTCAATTAAAGGCAATGTCAACGCTACTTGTTTCTCTTTTCCATAAGCTTCTTGCAACGTTCTTCCCATGAGAAGGTTAAACTTCTGGTCCGTTCCTCCGACTTCAATATCTGTATCTAGTGCAACGGAATCATAGCCTTGCATGAGTGGATAGAAAAATTCATGGACAGAAATAGGCTGACCTGACTTGTAACGTTTTTCAAAATCATCACGCTCTAACATTCTAGCAACTGTCATATTCGCAGCAAGCTTTACAACATCTTCAAACTGTAATGGCTTTAACCATTCTGAGTTGTAATAGATTGTTACTTTGTTCATATCGAGAATTTTGCCGTATTGCTCGACATAAGTCTCTGCATTTTTCTTTACTTCTTCATCTGTTAACTGCTTACGCGTCTCAGATTTCCCTGTTGGGTCGCCAATTCGACCAGTAAAATCCCCAATCAACATTTGAATCTCATGTCCTAGTTCTTGAAACTGACGCAATTTATGAAGGGGAACCGTATGCCCAATATGGACATCTGGTGCTGAAGGATCCATTCCTAACTTAATTTTTAGAGGCTTTCTTGTTACGACGGACTTTTCAATCTTCTTTCTAAAATCAGCTTCTGGAACGATTTCAACAACACCACGTTGTAAATATGCCAGTTGTCGCTCTACTTCGGCTTGCTCGGCTTCTGTTAATGTAAATTCTTTTTCCATCATTCATACCCCATTCTATTTTTTTATATAAAAAAAGACCTCATCCCTAAATAAGGGACGAGGTCTTCGCGTTACCACCCTTGTTGAATAGAACCATGCATAGTTCTCTTTATATGCATAATTTTCTATCCCACTTCATTTATTTAACGGTGTACCCGTTCTTTGCTTATCACAAAGAAAGCTCCTGATTGTAATTCATCCTAACCTTATGTGCTAATTCACACCATCCATTAGCTCTCTTGTACAGGGAAGATAAGGACTACTTCGATCATTCTTCGCTTTTTTTATATTTAATTTCAATGTTTCTTTTTTATCATAACAAAATGATATTGTCAATCCTATTTATACCATATCGACATTCGACACCGTATGATATAATATTTACGGATATATGGGAGGTTTGCTATGAATAATAACGAATCATCATTTATAGAGAAGCTTAAAAGGCTTCCGCGAACATTACATGAGTTAAAAGTATTTCGTAAGATCGGCATTACATACCAAGTGTTTTGGAACTTATTTTTAGTATTCTTACTTGTCGGATGTATGACGCTCTTCTTTATTGGCGGAACTGCAGCTGGTTATTTCGCAGCATTAGTCAAAGATGAACCATTGCAATCAGCCGATGAAATGCGAACACAAATTTATGATTATGAAGAAACAAGTGTCGCCTACTTTGCTGATGATCGGTACTTAGGTGAATTGCCTTCTGACATTGAACGTTACCAAGTTGCATTAGAGGACATATCTTCACATCTAAAAAATGCCATTATCGCAACAGAAGATGAGTATTTTTACGAACACGAAGGTGTTGTGCCTAAAGCAATTATGCGTGCAACATTCCAAGAATTCGCTAACTCCTCCTTACAAACAGGCGGAAGTACACTAACTCAACAGCTAGTCAAAAATCAGATTTTAACCAGCGAGGTTTCTTTCGATCGTAAAGCTACCGAAATCTTACTTGCTATGCGCTTGGAACACTTTTTAGAAAAAGATGAAATTCTAGAAGCGTACCTAAACATCGTTCCATTTGGACGAAATTCTTCTGGCCGTCAAATTGCTGGAGTTCAAGCAGCAGCAAATGGCATATTTGGGGTAGATGCCAGTGATTTGTCTATTCCGCAAGCAGCCTATATTGCTGGTTTGCCACAAAGTCCGTTTGGGTATACCCCTTTCTTACCTGGTGGCGAAGTAAAAGAAAACCTAGACCCAAGCATGAACCGAATGAGAACGGTTCTTTCAAGAATGCATGAGTCTGGTTTTATATCAGAAGAAGAACTAGAAGATGCCCTTAGTTATGACATCGCAGGTGATTTCACGGAAAGAACACCGGCTCCAATCGAGAAATATCCGTATTTAACGAATGAAGTGTTAAGCCGTGCAGCAGATGTATTAGCAGAGCAAATGTTAAATGACAGTGAACAAGATCTTGCAGAACTGAGTACAGAAGAGCTTCTTGAAGTGGAAGAAACGTATAAACAGGAAGCTAGAACGGCATTAAGAAATAATGGTTATCATATTCACACAACTATTGACGAAGATATTTATAATGCCATGCAAGATGCTGTTAAAACAGATAACCTTTTTGGACCTGAGAAAAACGGTCAACAAGAAGAAGTCGGTGCTGTATTAATTGAAAATCACACCGGAGCCATTAAAGGCTTTGTTGGTGGTCGTGAGGAAGTATACGGAAGAGAATTTAACCGAGCTACTGGTGCATATAGACAAAATGGCTCTACCATGAAGCCATTACTAGCCTATGCTCCAGCCTTGGATATTGGAGCTATTCAACCAGGAATTGTCGTTCCAGATATTCCAACAAATTATCCTAATGGTGGTCGACCTATTACAAACTTTGATAACGGACATCAAGGATTGGTTTCGGTTAGACAATCTCTTGCAAGATCACGAAACATCCCAGCTGTTCGTTCATTCTTAATGGTACCACATGACCAATCTCGAGATATTTTACAAAAGCTAGGATTTGAACTTAATAGTGCTGAGCCTTATCCATCAGCTCCACTTGGTTCAACAGATAACAACGTAACCGTTGAACAAAACACGAATGCGTATGCTACTTTTGCTAATGGTGGAAAATTCGTCAAATCCTATATGATTGAAAAGATTGAAACAGCAGACGGAGAAGTAATTTATGAGCATGAACCTTCTGAAGTAGATGTGTTCAGCCCTCAAGCCTCTTACCTTACGTTAGATATGCTTAGAGACGTATTAAAATCAGGAGGAACGGCAAGTACTTTACCAAGAAGACTAAACTTCTCTGCTGATTGGGCTGGAAAAACAGGTACGACTAGTAATACGCGTGATTCGTGGTTCGTTGGTACAAATCCAAATGTGACATTAGGAGTCTGGATTGGGTACGACAGAGGAGAACAAATCTCTACTACGGTTAACGGATTACGATATGGACCAAGAACACAACAAATTTGGGCTAATATCGCTAATGCAGCCCACAGTCAAAATCCAGAGCTAATGGCTCCAGGTGAACGCTTTGCACGCCCTGATGGGATTGTATCTCGTTCGATTTGTAGTTTAACTGGGCTTCTCCCATCATCTATCTGTCAACAAGCAGGACTTGTAACAACCGATTTATTTGATGCGAGATTTGTTCCAAGTAAAACAGATGATAGTTTAGAAAGTGCCCGCTATGTAACAATTAACGGAAAGAACTTTTTAGCCCTATCGAACACTCCTTCTGAATTTACCCAAGAAGGCGTAATGGTTTCAGATGACATTTCAGGGATTGGCGACATTTCGAAGTACCTACCAGACAATATGAAGAACTTAATTCCAGATAAAAAAGCTCCAGACAATGGAAACACTCCCGGTGCTGTAAGTGGAGTCAAGTTAAGCAGTGATAAACTATCATGGTCTAAACACTCAGATAGTGATATTGTTGGGTACCGAATTTACAGAGCTGAAAACGAAAGTACAGATTACCGTTTATACAATCACGTTAGAGGAAATGAATCTACCACTTTTAATGTGAACGGGAAAAACTACTCTTATTACGTTACGGCAGTTGATGCAGCCGGACGTGAATCTTCTGCTTCTTCAATCGTAGAAGGAAAGAATTATTCTCCTGAACCGGAACCAGAAGAAAAAGAAGAGGATGAGGATAAAGAAGATAAAGAGGACAAAGAGGACGAAAAAGACGAAGAGGATGACGATTAATCCTCATTGTATCCGACAACAAACGTCTATCTCAAATTTTCACATGCACCCCAAACTATTGGTGGTGCATTTTTTTATATAAAACGTTAAAGCTGAAACGATTCTCTCGTTTTTATCGTTCTATAAGTAGATATAAGGAGTGATATTATGAGAAAGATAAAATTACTAGCAGTCAGTTCCCTAATAATTGGTGGCGTATTCACCGGCTATCTAGTAGTAGCAAATGCCACCGGACCAACTGAAGGGAATGAATATCAAAGTACAAGTATCGAAGAGAATGGTTCGGAAGCCAAATTCCTCTCATTTACTGGAGTCATTGCAAAGGTGGAGAACACTGAAAGCTCTACAACTATTATTGTGGAAGATGATTCATCAGAAATGATTTTTCCTATTGACGATGAAACGGTTATCGCTTCAACAGAAACAGACCAACTTAATTCAGAAATAATTGAAGGGCAATTCGTAACCATCTATTATGACAAGGACAAACCAATTCCAATGATTTATCCGCCAACAATCACACCAGAAATAATTATTGTTGGAGAAGAGTCTTTAATGAAGCAATCAAAAGTTAGCAAATTTGATCAACATTTAGTAAGTGAAGACAATGAACTTAAGTTACACATTAGTAGCGATACGGTTATTGTTAATAGCAATGGAGAGGCGTTAGACGAAGCTGACATTATCGATAAGACCTTAGTTGTTTCATATACAATCACAACTCGAAGCATTCCAGCTCAAACAACACCACATATGATTATCGTGCTTGATGAATAAAACTAGTAAAGGCCTACACCAGAATTGGTGTAGGCTTTTGCATTATTAATCTTCCATTGTTGATAAGTCACCAGTTGGTAAATCTAATTCCCATGCTTTAAGCACACGTCTCATGATCTTACCACTACGTGTCTTCGGTAATTTAGCTCTAAATTCAATTTCACGTGGAGCTGCATGTGCAGCGAGACCTTTTTTAACAAAGTTACGGATATCTTCTTTTAGCTCATCTGTTACTTCATAACCATCTCTTAGGGCAACAAACGCTTTAATAATTTCTCCTCGCACAGGATCAGGCTTACCAATAACACCAGCTTCTGCAACGGCAGGGTGTTCGACAAGTTTACTTTCAACTTCAAATGGTCCTACTCTTTCACCAGAAGTCATGATAACATCATCAATTCTACCTTGGAACCAGAAGTAGCCATCTTCGTCCATATATGCCGAGTCTCCAGAGACATACCAACCGTCAATTTCAAAGTAACTGTTGTATTTCTCTTCGTTTTTCCAAACTGCTCGCATCATCGATGGCCAGCCCTTTTTAATAGCAAGATTTCCCATGCGATTAGGTGGCAGCTCATTGCCTTTATCATCAATAATCGCCGCTTTCACTCCTGGAATAGGTTTCCCCATTGAGCCAGGACGGACGTCCATTGATGGATAGTTACAAATGACTTGTGCCCCTGTTTCTGTCATCCACCACGTATCATGAATACGAAGGTCAAATACTTTCTTACCCCAACGGACAACTTCTGGGTTAAGTGGCTCACCCACACTTAACATGTGGCGTAGGTTTGAAAGGTCATATTTCTTTACGACCTCATCCCCAGCACTCATTAACATTCTAAATGCTGTTGGTGCACTATACCAAACCGACACTTTATATTTTTCTAACGTTTCATACCAATCTTGCGGACTAAATCGTCCACCACGAATGACATTTGTCACTCCAACTAACCAAGGACCGAAAATCCCATAAGATGTTCCTGTTACCCAACCTGGATCAGCCGTACACCAATATACGTCATCATCCTTTAAATCTAATACCCATTTTGCTGTTTGATAGTGCTGTAGCATGGCATTATGCACATGCAAGACACCTTTTGGCTTTCCAGTTGATCCGGATGTGTAGTGTAAAATTAGGCCATCTTCACGATCAACCCACTCAATATCAAGTTCCTCACTTGCAGCATTTAAGCGAGTTAATAAGTTTAAATAGCAGCCATTCTCTTCATGTGATTCATCCACAATAAAAACCGTTTCTAGATGAGGAAGATCGTCAACAGGAACGCGCTCTAATAAAGCTGGCGTTGTAATGAGCACCTTCGCCTCACTATCTTCTAAACGATCGCGAACAGCTCCTTCCATAAATGCTTCAAACAAAGGCCCAACAATGGCTCCTAATTTGATTGCACCAAGAACAGAGAAGTATAGCTCAGGTGAACGCGGCATAAAGATAAAAACGCGATCGCCTTTTTCAACCCCTGCCTCTCGCAAGACATTACCAGCTTTATTTGAATATGTTTTCATGTCAGCAAATGTATATTGCTCATCTCGTTTTGCATCACTATAGTAAAGAGCTACTTTACTAGATTTGCCTTCTTCAACATGACGGTCAATCGCTTCGTAAGCTAGATTTACATTTCCTGTTTTACTCCATGTAAACTGTGCTTCTGTTGTCTTCCAGTCGAAAGACTGTGCAGTCTGTTCATAGCTTTCTAAATTGTGATTTCCCCTTACAGATGGAAGCGCTTGCACATTCATAATACCTCTTCCTCTCTTTTATGTAGTTTCACTTTATAGTATAATACATCCAGAATATTATATCAATTTCAAATTTTAGAATTAGCCATTTTTTAGGAAAAAAGTATTATTAAGCGTTTTCTTGACAAATCAATGACGTTTTGTCACTAGTGTGCCAACATCATGTATAATATAACGGAATAGGCTTTGTAAAGGTGGTTACATAATCATGATTCATCAAAAGACATATTACTCATTGGAAGTTCCGTTTGAAGATCGAACACTTATATTAGAAGGCCCCATTTCTTCTAAATCTTTACAATCTTATGGCTTCCATTCAGGTCTTGTTGCTTTTCGCCCCCCCGCTCAACAAAAAGAAGCATTAGTAGAAATTGCTGATTTGCCAGAAGGTCGAATTAATGTTGTTCGAGATGGCAATATGATTGTTGGTTACGTTACATTTGTATACCCTGACCCTATGGAACGTTGGTCTGAAGGAAAGATGGATAATTTAATCGAACTTGGTGCCATTGAAATTGCGCCAGAATATCGCGGAGTTCAAATTGGTAAAAATCTCCTGAGATTATCCGTCCTAGATGATGCGATGGAAGATTATATTATTATTACAACTGAATATTATTGGCATTGGGATTTAAAAGGCAGTGGTCTAGACGTTTGGGATTATCGAAAAGTAATGGAAAAAATGATGAATGCGGGCGGCTTAGAATGGTTTGCAACGGATGATCCTGAAATTTGTTCCCACCCAGCAAATTGTTTAATGGCACGAATTGGAAAAAGAGTGGATACAAACTCCATTCAGCAATTTGATCAACTTCGCTTTCAAAATCGATTTATGTACTAAGGTGGTGTCTATCAATGATTATAGAACATATTATGAAACGTAATGTTATCACTCTTACTGAAACATCAACGATTAAAGAAGCAATGCAACTGCTTGAGCTCCACCAATTTCGGCACATTCCTATTGTAGATGACAAAAAGAAGCTTGTCGGAATCGTATCGGATAGTGATATTCGAGATGCAAGTCCATCAATTTTTCATTTTACCGATCACCTAGAAGATTTTTTAAAGCCTATCTCATCTATCATGAAACAAAACGTTATTACAGCCCATCCACTTGATTTTGTTGAGGAAGTATCAACCCTTTTCTATGAACATCACATAGGATGTTTACCTATTTTAGATGATGAAAAATTAGTTGGAATCGTTACAGAAACCGACATGCTCCATACTTTAGTAGAGTTAATGGGAGCCCATCAACCTAGCTCTCACATTGAAGTAAAAGTTGAAAATATAACCGGAAAACTCTCTGATATTGCTGCTATTTTTAAAGAATTAAATATGAACATTACAAGTGTTTTAGTTTATCCTCATCCAGATCCAGCTTTTAAAATACTTGTATTTAGAATCCAAACAATGGATCCAAGAAAAGTGGTTAAAGTGATTGAGGAAAAAGGGTATGATGTCATTTGGCCTAGTGAGCCGAGGATTCTATGATGAAAAAAGATGCGGTATTTATTTTCTCGAATGAACAACTTGCTTACCGTTTTAATGAAAAACATCCCTTTAACCACTTACGGCTTCAACTTACATATGATTTGTTAACAAGTTTACAAGCATTGGATGCAAACGTAATTCTCCCTCCACGGCTAGCTACAGATAGTGAGATTGCCTTAATTCATGATGAAGCATTTATAGAAGCCGTTCAATCTGCTAGTAAAGGACTGTTGGACGAAGCGATTGCTGCAAATTATGGACTTGGAACGGAGGATACTCCGATTTTTCCACATATGCATGAAGCGGCAGCCTTACTTGTCGGTGGTACATTGCAAGCGGTTGATGAAGTCATGTCGGGAAGGGCTAATCATGCGCTGCATCTTGGTGGCGGTTTGCATCATGGGTTTAAAGGAAAAGCATCGGGCTTTTGTATTTACAACGATAGTTCAATCGCCATTGAATATATGAAACAAAAATATGGCGCACGAGTATTATATGTGGATACGGATGCCCACCATGGAGATGGCGTCCAGTGGTCCTTTTATGATGATCCAGATGTTTGTACACTTAGTATTCACGAAACAGGCCGCTACCTCTTTCCTGGAACAGGACAAGTACACGAAAAAGGCTCGGGAAAAGGCTATGGCTTCTCGATTAATGTACCTGTCGATGCCTTTACAGAAGACGAGTCCTTTCTAGAGGTTTATGAAACTGCTTTTCGTGAGGTAGTTGAGTTTTTTCAGCCCGATGTCATCCTGACACAAAATGGTGCAGATGCGCATCACTATGATCCATTAACACATCTTTGCTCAACAATCGAAACGTATAAATTTATACCTAAACTAGCACATGAATTAGCTCATGAATATTGTGATGGCAGATGGATTGCCGTAGGCGGTGGTGGGTATGATATTTGGAGAGTCGTGCCTAGAGCTTGGGCCTATATTTGGCTTACAATGACGAACCAACTGAACCTTACGGAAAAAGAACTTCCATTATCTTGGATTCAACAATGGTCCGAACAATCAGAAGATCCGCTACCTAGATCATGGATCGATAATAATATCGTACCAACTATTCCTCGCAAACCTGAAATTACAGATAAAAACAAAAAAACTTTAGAAAAAGCCTTATTTCATATTAGAAATGAGAAAAAAAGATGACCCTAGCATATGAAAGAAGACTGAAAAGGGCGCCTCCTTTTTCCCTTTTCAGTCTTTGTTCGTTATTCGTTTAACATCTTCACCATGTTTGAAACAAGAAGATGCGATTGCTCACTTGCAAGCTCTGTGAACTCTTGAAAGCTAAGTGATGCTTCACCATTTGCTTTGTCTGACATTGAGCGAATAATGACAAAAGGTACGCCATTCATCACGGCTGCTTGAGCTACCGCTGCTCCTTCCATTTCAACACAGGTTGCAGTAAATTCCTCACGCAAGCCTTTTACATATTCATGATCAGCAATAAATTGATCTCCACTAACAATTCTACCTTGCACAATATGTCGTTTCATTGCATCCTCTGCTGCACGTACTGCGATTTTTACAAGTTTCTTATCAGCCTGAAAGTCAGATGTCCCCTCGAAATACGGAATCTGTCCTTTTTTAAAGCCTAATGCTGTAACATCAAGATCATGCTGCATCGCACTCGTTGATATAACTAAATCTCCTACATCTAACGACTCATCGACAGCTCCTGCAACTCCCGTAAAAAGAAGATAAGAAATCGCAAATTTATCAATAAGGATTTGAGTTGTCAAAGCAGCATTTACTTTCCCCACTCCGCTCTTACATAAAACAATATCCTGCTCATGCATCGTTCCTTCATAGAACGTGACCGTAGCAATTGTATGTGTAGCCGTAACATTCATTTCTGATTTCATTCTTTCAATTTCTTCATTCATTGCACCAATAATTCCAATTTTCATTTTACCCTCCTATGAGAACAGAAAAAAAGTGACTAATAGGGAGATCATAAAAAGTTAAATTGCAGCTTTTCATATCTCCACTGTAATCCTACCTAGCATACACAATATACCGTAAAGAAGCACCAAGATCAAAGCATCTTACGATCATTATTATCTAGTGATTACTTGTTTAGTCACTTTAATATGTGTCACCGTCATCATGAGTAGGGTCAGAAATCACGATCACTACTCGACGATTTAATTGTAAATTTTCAACAGTGGTATTAGGAACAACGGGGCGCGTATCTCCATAACCTGTAGCGATAAAACGGTCAGGCTCTAGATTATGTGTCTCGATTAAAAAGCGAATCACACTACTTGCTCTAGCACCTGAGAGTTCCCAGTTAGACGGATAACGGTAAGTTGAAATCGGCCTGCTATCAGTGTGTCCTTCAACCTTTACACTATTTGGAATTGCTCTTAGCAAAGTGCCAACTTTACTTAAAAATGGTTCCGCTTCAGGAAGTAATTCAGCTTCGGCTGTTTCAAACAGTGTTCGTTCTTGTAATACTAACACGACACCACGGTCATCTCTTGTTGCAGAAATCAATTCAGTTAACTCATTTTCCTCTAGAAATTCATTCACTTCTTTTAACAGCTCGTCCATTGCAGCATTGGATGCATCAGACTCTGATTCCACATCAAACTCTTCTTCATCAAACGGGTCTTTTATCTCTTCCATGCGTTCATCACTTGGATTGTCAAATTCAATCGCTGATGGCATGTACTCAAAGATTTGCCTTTGATTAAAAGAATCTGCAATCGCTCTAAACTTCTGCGCGTCAACAACTGACATCGAAAATAGCAAAATGAAAAAGACTAATATGAGGGTCATAAGATCTGAAAATGTTACCATCCACTTTGGAGCACCTTTTTCCTGTTGACGCTGACGCTTACGAGGCAACATTTTCTTCACCTAGAAGATCTTCTTCATTTTTTGCTTTTTTATTGCTAACTGAAAAAGCACTTAATTTCTCTTGTAAAACTTTTGGATTTTGTCCAGATTGAACACCAATGACACCCTCAATAATGATTTGCTTTATAAACACTTCTTCATCGGTTTTGTTCGCTAATTTTGTTGACATAGGCAAAAAGACTAAATTGGCTAAAACTGTTCCATAAAGTGTCGTTAATAATGCTACAGCCATATTCGGTCCAAGTGTTGCAGGGTCATTTAAATTTTGAAGCATCAGAACAAGACCAACTAGCGTTCCAATCATTCCCCAAGCTGGTGCATATTCTCCTGCCTTTTCAATGATTGCCCGCCCTTTTCGATGTCTTTCTTCCATTGCAACCACTTCTGCCATCATTATATCTTTAATGACATCTGGCTCAATTCCATCTACAGCAAGCAAAACCCCTTTTTTAATAAAGGGATCATCAACCTCATCCAACCCTGCTTCTAAAGCTAATAACCCTTCACGTCTCGCTTTCGAAGAAAGATCAACAAACGTATCAATTAAATGGTTTAAATCATGATTTTCAGTACGAAACGCTTCGCCCAATACTTTAGGAACCAATTTTAATTCTGCCAAAGAAAACGTAATTATAATTGCTGATACAAGTCCTCCAATTACAATAAGAACTGAAGCGATCTGAATAAAGAAAATAAATCCAGATGGTCCAGAGTTTGAGAAGACAGCCAATAGAAGTACAATCATACCTAACAAGATCCCTATTGGCGTCATAATATCAAATTTTTTCATAATCCTCTCCCAGTGGGCGCTTCATTCCGTTCTGAGTACGTCTATTCTACGCAAGTATGAAAGAATACAAACGTAGTTCGTTTGCCAGAATCAAACTCAGCTACCCTTATGATTTCGTTGATTGTCTAAATTCAATTCGGTGCGGGAGCACTACTACATGTTCCGTTACTTCTTCTTTGTTCATTAGCTTCGTTAATAATCGCATCGAAACGGCGCCAATATCATACATTGGTTGAACAACTGTAGACAAGGTCGGACGAACCATTGTAGCTAAACGTGTGTTATCAAACCCTAACACTTCTATGTCATCCGGAATTGATAATCCGTGATCCTGTGCTCCATGAATAACCCCTAATGCCATTTCATCTGTTGAAGCAAAAATGACAGACGGTTTGTTTTCTAGCTTCAAAAATGACTCCATTGCATCAATACCTGAATCATAGGTGTAATCTCCTATGACGACTAATTCTTCATCAAAAGAAAGACCCGCTCCTTCAATGGCTTCACGATAGCCTAAGAACTTCTGATAGCCGTTGACTGGGTCATCAAGCGTACCAGAAAGCATCCCAATTCGACTATGACCCTTTTCGATTAAATTAGAAATCGCATCATATACAGCTTGTCTATAATCGATGTTTACTGAGGCAATTTCGCTATTAGCATCAAGTGTAGCCGCTAATACAACAGGTACTGGTGAACGTTTAAATTGTTCCACATGTTCTTCTGTAATGTGACCACCCATAAATACAATTCCGTCTACTTGCTTTTCAAGTAACGTATTAATTAAATGAATTTCCTTATCTTGGTTTTGGTCAGAGTTACAAAGAATAATGTTGTATTTATACATCGTGGCAATATCTTCTATTCCTCGAGCCAATTCGGCAAAAAAGATACTAGAGATATCAGGAATAATTACTCCAACAGTAGTCGTTCTTTTACTAGCAAGTCCTCTTGCTACAGCATTGGGACGATATCCAAGTCTCTCAATCGCTTCTAACACTTTCTTTCTTGTTGCTGGTTTTACATTAGGGTTTCCGTTAACGACACGCGAAACGGTCGCCATTGAAACACCTGCTTCTCTTGCTACATCATAAATTGTTGTATTCACTAGGATCCTCCTTAATTTTTGAAAATAAACTTTTCGTTTTCATGATTGTATAGATATCATACGATACTATGAAGAGGTCCGCAATGTTCTACACTATTTATATCGACAACCTTCAAAAATTTTTCATAGTATTTTCAAAAAAACCTCTGTTCATTCTTCATTTTTCACTTTTTATCGACAAAAAGAGAGGATGTCCTAAAAGGTCTACTTTTGACCTTTTAGGACATCCTCGAAGCAATTTGCAGAGCCGCTACATCTTTTACAAGTTTTGAGAGGAGCTAGTTTCTCCTCTCTAAGAGCATAACGACTGAGCTATTGCACCTTTGTTAATTCAGAATTTGAGAAACTTCTCTTTTATTACGCCTTATACAAACCCGAAGCTTGCAAATCATCAATAAATTTATTGAATTGAGGAATATCCATTTGCTGTGCTGAATCAGATAACGCAACTGCAGGATCTGGATGTACCTCTGCCATGACCGCATCTGCACCGATCGCTAATGCAGCCTTAGCTGTAGGTAGAAGCAAATCACGACGTCCTGTAGAATGCGTTACATCAACTAACACAGGTAAGTGAGTCTCTTGTTTTAAAATTGGAACAGCTGAAATATCTAATGTGTTTCTAGTCGCTGTCTCGTACGTGCGGATCCCACGCTCACATAACATCAAATTGCTGTTCCCTTTTGCTACGATGTATTCAGCCGCATGAATGAACTCTTGAATGGTTGCCGATAGTCCTCGTTTTAATAATACTGGCTTATCTACTGCACCAGCAGCTTTTAACAATTCAAAATTCTGCATGTTGCGAGCACCAATTTGAATTACATCAAGATATTCCACTGCAGTTTCTATATCAGATGGATTGACAATTTCACTAATAACGACCATATCAAGTTCATCAGCTACCTGCTTTAAGATCTTTAGCCCTTCTAAACCTAAGCCTTGGAAATCATATGGAGACGTACGAGGTTTAAATGCCCCTCCACGTAACAATTTAATTCCTCTTTCTTTAAGAGCTTTTGCGACCGTTAATACTTGCTCATAGCTCTCCACTGCACATGGCCCCATCACAAGACGTTGCTGACCATCGCCCATCATAACACCTTTTAAATCTACTACTGTATTTTCAGGATGTTTTTTACGAGAAACTAGCAATGCCTTACTGTTATCCTCTTCTTGTAATTCGAGGCTCGCTTTGAAAATTTGTTTAAATAAATGTTGTAATGTTGATGTTTCGAATGGACCTTTATTATTTGCAGCAATATGGTCAAGCATGCTACGCTCTCTTACAGGATCAAATCGATTAACACCTTGCGTACTTTTTACTTTTCCAATCTCTTGAACAAGACGAGCTCGCTCATTGATTGTTTCAAGAAGCTTTAAGTTCACCTCGTCTAATTCTGTTCTCAACACATCTAATTTATCGTTGCTCACTATTCTCCACTCCCTTTTACTTTGCCTCTTTGTATTTAAAATTCATTATATATGAAAATTCAGAGAATGTCACGAACTTTTTCTTTAACGCTTTTAAGCTTTTATGCTTCTAAGCGATAAAGCAAAATAAATACTTTGTACTTACGTTTCAATTTAAATTTTAGTACACTGTAGATAGTAAAATTGGGAAACCGGTGGTCATCTAGCGGTCGAATCCCACATGAAGG
Organism: Halalkalibacter okhensis; assembly: GCF_000787375.1. Lineage (GTDB taxonomy): Bacteria > Bacillota > Bacilli > Bacillales > Bacillaceae_D > Halalkalibacter > Halalkalibacter okhensis. The sequence continues at coordinate 27,989 of NZ_JRJU01000016.1, forward strand.
AGCTATAATCATGTCCTCTGAATTACCACTTTTTGCCCTTGATATTGGAACACGTTCTGTTGTTGGTCTATTACTTAAACCGAATCAAGGAAAGTTTGAATTAATTGATAAACTAGTAAAAGAACATGATGAACGGGCGATGCTTGATGGACAAATCCATGACGTCCCTGCTGTTGCAAAAGTGATTCTACATATTAAGGAGTCTCTTGAAAAGAAACATGGTCCATTACATAAAGTATGTGTAGCAGCAGCTGGACGTTCTTTAAAAACAAAACGTTCACGCTATTCAATACATATAGAAACAAAACCGATGCTTACACGAGAAGACCTTCTCCATCTGGAATTAAGCGCGGTCCAAAATGCTCAATTTCAGCTAGCTAATGAGAAAGAAGGACAAGACGCTTTAGAATACTATTGTGTTGGTTACTCTGTGCTTGCCTATCAACTTGATGGAGAAACGATTGGGAGTTTGCTAGATCAAAGCGGAAAAGAGGCTTCAGTCGAAGTTATTGCAACCTTTTTACCGAAAGTTGTAGTTGAGTCCCTACTCGCTGCCCTTACAAGAGCCGATTTAGAGCTAGAGGCACTAACCCTTGAACCGATCGCTGCAATAAATGTGTTAATCCCTCCTTCTATGCGTCGATTAAACGTCGCATTAGTCGATATTGGAGCCGGTACGTCAGACATTGCATTGACTGATCAGAATACCGTCATCGCCTACGGAATGGTTCCAATAGCCGGAGATGAGATCACCGAAGCCATCAGCGACCAATTTTTATTGGATTTCCCTGATGCCGAAAGGGTAAAAAGAGAACTTAATGAACAAGAACATATTCAAATGACAGATATATTAGGTAATGAAGTAACTAATGAAAGAGAGACAATCATTAATGCTGTTAAAAGTTCCATTCAAGATCTTGCTCAATCGATAGCGACAGAGATTTTACAACTAAATGGCCGTGCTCCTCAAGCTGTTATGCTAGTAGGTGGTGGAAGTTTGACACCGAGACTTCCTCAATATTTACAAGAAATCCTCGGATTAGCAGAAAATCGAGTTGCCATTCGTGGAGCCGATGCCATTAAACTATTGCAAATACAAGAAAGTCAAAGTTATGGACCAGAGCTCGTAACACCTATTGGGATCGCTATTGCCGCTAAGGAGAATCCTATTGAATATATTAGTGTGACGGTGAATGAGCGAACACTTCGCCTCTTTGACGTGAAGAAACTAACGGTTGGTGATGGTCTATTAGCTGCTGGGATTGATATCGCAAAACTTTATGGAAGACCTGGCCTTGCGTTAATGGTTACCGTTTGTGATCAATTAATCTCCATCCCAGGCGAACATGGATCTCCACCCACTTTGTTACAAAATGATCAACCAACATCTTTAGATACGCCTCTTTTTGCGAATGATCAATTAATCGCAAAAAGAGGTGCAGATGGGGCATCATCCACTATTACGATTGGCGAACTACTTGGGGATATTCCCGGATTACCTATTACATTTAACAATGAAGAATTGGTGTTACCTATTACCATATTCGTCAATGGGAAAGAGGTTTCTCCTGTCACTTACGTAAATGACCGAGATGTGATTACGACAAAACCATCTAAAACAATTAGAGAATTGTTGGCTTCCTTTGGACATCTTTCCTATGCTTCACCTATAATTGTTACGTTGAATGATGAGAGAGTTGAGTTTGCAAGTCACCTATGTAAACCTTATGTGAATGGCAATGAACAAACGCTAGATTATGTATTGAATCGTTTTGATAACATCGACTTCAACGCAAACCATGCTTTAAAGCAATGTTCCATAGAGAATTTGCTGCACTCAGTAGGCATTAAAACACAGCATTCCATTTCTGTGTTGTATAATGATCATCAAGTCAGTCTATCAAAGGATTTAGTTGACGTGTTCCGAGATAAAACAAAACTACATTTAGAAGATGCCTTTCTTCCAAATGATTGCTTAACTTATGTATCGCATACGGACCATTCCTTTATTTTACAAGACCTTTTTGCCTACATAGACCTTTCGATTTCATCTTTATCAGGAAAAAGGCTGTCTATAAAAATTAATGATGAAGAGGCCAGTTTTAGTAGCCCGTTATCACATAACGATTCCGTTATTATCTCCACCGTTGAATTTTAATACATAAGAAAAGCCGCTGCATGTGTGTATGCGGCTTTTTCTTTATAAAGGAACATTAGAGACTTAAGGACAGGAAGATTTGGCTACCCAGAATACGCGTTTTCCTTTCGTACGGGAGCCATTCCCTTCCTTTGACTACCCAAATCATGTTCAGTCCCTCTGCACGGGAGCCAACCCCTTCCTTTGACTACCCAAATTCCGTTCGGTCCTTCTGCACGGGAGCCATTCCCTTCCTTTGACTACCCAAATCCGGTTCGGTCCTTCTGCACGGGAGCCATTCCCTTCCTTTGACTACCCAAATCCGGTTCGGTCCTTCTGCACGGGAGCCATTCCCTTCCTTTGACTACCCAAATTCCGTTCGGTCCTTCTGCACGGGAGCCATTCCCTTCCTTTGGCTACCCAAACCGCGACAAGGCTCCAATGCCCAGTGCTAATACGACTCTCCCAAGTAAACATTCCTTATAGAGCCCTAAAAAAGCTAAAAAAGCCTGCTATGAGAATTTCCCCATAGCAGGCAAAGAGGCATGTTTTCTCCATGCCTCTTAGTTAGTTACATTATTTTGATTGTGCTGTCGCTGCTTCTTCTTCTATCTTTGCTTGAATATCATTTACTTCTTGTTTGACAGTTTCAGCTATTTCTTCCCCAGATTCTTGAACTTCACCTGCAAGATCACCAACAAGCTCTTCAGTTGAATTGGCTGTTTCTTGTGCTTCTGTTTTCAAATTGGACGTAGCTTCCTTCACCTTATCAACAACTTGTGCTGATTGGTCAGAAACGACTTTAGCAATATTTGAAGACTTCTCTTTTGCGTAAGTAGCCCATTCATTTCCTTTATCATAGGCAGTTGATGTAAATTGAGTTGTTTTATCACGAGCAATTTGTGCTTGCTCATTAATATCATTACGGAGTTCTTTCCCTGATTTAGGTGCTAAAAATAAGGCTGCTGAAGCACCTACAATCCCACCAATTAATGATCCAATTAAGAAGTCCTTTGTGTTCATGCTATTCTTATCGCTCATAACCTTTCTCCTCCTTCAACTCATTCTGTTCTTTTTTTTGTTTGAACTTTGAATATAAATCAATTGCGACATTGCCCCATTGAACGGCTTTTGCAATTTGATCCGATTGTTTAACAACTTGAAACGAGACCGTATCAGAAACATGTCTGATTGACTGGTTGACTTGCCCGACTGAATCACCAAGATCTTTTACAGAAGCAAAAACTGTATTCAATGATTCCGATTTCTCTTGAAGATCATCAGCCAAACGATTTGTACGGTGCAACAATTCCTCAGTCTCTTTTGTAATTCCTGATACTTGCTTCTCTAAACCAGCCATTGTATTTGCAACATGATCCAGCGTTCGATTTGCTGACTTCAATGTTCGAACTAAATATATGACTAAAACTGCAAAGGCGATTGCAGCTACTAGCGCACTTATGTACAGTAGACTTTCCATTAGAGATCTTCACCTCCTTGACTTTTGCATTTCTATCATTCGTAATACCCAATCTAAAGCCATGTTAAACATTGCTCTTAACATTAATTCGTGGTTATCTGTAAATCTCCTGCATCTTTTCGCAATTACTGTTATGTTTTCCTAATATCGTATACAATAAGAAGGAACGTTTAAGGAGGAATTTGAATGAGAGATCCAAGAATTCAAACATTGGCCAAAAATTTAATTACGTATTCTGTTGAATTACAAAAAGGAGAAAAAGTATTAATAGAAAATTTTGGACTTCAACGTGAGCTTGTAACTGCACTTGTACAAGAAGCCTACCAAGCTGGAGGATTTCCTTTTGTCTTATTAAAGGATCATCAAGTTGATCGTTCATTGTTAATGGGGGCACATGAGGAGCAGCTTGAAATGATGGCTAGCTTTGAAGCTCAAGTCATGAGCGAGATGGATGCATATATTGGTCTGCGTGCAGGTGATAATATTTCCGAACTGTCCGATGTCCCTAGCGACAAAATGGCCTTACACGGCAAAACTGTTGGAACAAAGGTACATAGAGAAATTCGTGTTCCAAAAACAAAATGGGTTGTGCTCAGATACCCAAGCTCGTCTATGGCTCAGTTGGCTAACACGAGTACAGAAGCATTTGAAGATTTTTATTTTAACGTTTGTAACTTAGATTACAGCAAAATGGACGGGGCAATGGATTCATTAGTTGCCTTATTAGACCGCACAGACAAAGTACATTTAAAAGGTCCTGGCACAGATCTAACTTTTTCCGTGAAAGATATCCCGTCCATTAAATGTGCAGGAAAACGCAACATCCCTGATGGAGAAGTATACACTGCACCAGTTCGCGATTCCATCAACGGAACCATTACATACAATACTCCTTCACCATATCAAGGGTTCACGTTTGAAAATATTTCTTTCACATTTGAAAATGGAAAGATTGTGGATGCAACAGCAAACGACACTAAGAGAATTAACAATATATTAGATACAGATGAGGGAGCTAGGTTCATTGGTGAATTCGCGATTGGTGTCAATCCGTATATTCAACATCCAATGAAAGACATCCTTTTCGATGAGAAGATTGATGGAAGTTTCCATTTCACTCCAGGACAATGTTATGAAGAGGCATCAAATGGCAATTCATCCAGCATTCATTGGGATATCGTTATGATTCAACGTCCAGAATATGGTGGCGGTGAGATTTATTTTGACGATGTTCTTATTCGTAAAGACGGACGGTTTGTCATTTCAGAATTAGAAGCATTAAATCCGGAAAATTTAAAGTAAACCATCAAAAAAGGGTGACTCATATCATTTTGAGTCACCCTTGTATTAATTGGAAATAGCTCTTTCATAAGCTTGCTGAAACTTCTGAATATCTCCAGCTCCCATAAATAGAAGCACGCTATCTTCATGTTGTTTTAACATATCTATAGATTCTTCAGTGATTAACTGTGCATTTGGGATTAAGTCTTTCAAGTCATCGATCGTTAAAGAACCTTTCTGCTCTCTCGCCGAACCGAAAATATCACATAAATAAACAAAGTCTGCCTGCTTTAAGGACTCAGCAAATTCATTAATAAATGTTTTTGTTCTTGTAAAGGTATGTGGCTGAAAAATCGCTACAACCTCTTTATTTGGATATTTTTGTTTCGTTCCCTCGATTGTCACCGCGATTTCCGTTGGATGATGGGCATAATCATCAATGAGGACTTGTTTATCAACCACTTTTTCTGTAAAGCGGCGTTTTACCCCTTTAAATGTCTTTAAATGAGTTGCCACAACATCAGCCGGCACATTTTCATAATGACACAGGGCAATAACTGCTAATGCATTTAGTACATTATGCTTTCCGTATCCTGGAATCGTAAACGTTCCATATAAGCTATTTCGTACATAAACATCAAATTGTGTTCCTTCGCTAATTGTCTCGACATTTCTAGCTTGGAAATCATTATGTTCGCCGAACCCATAATAGACAACAGGAACATTTGCATGAATTCCTTGTAAATGTTCATCATCACCACAAGCTACGATTGCTTTCTTGACTTGCATAGCCATCTCCTGAAAAGCCGAAAAGACATCTTGAACATCCTTAAAGTAATCAGGGTGATCAAAATCAATATTAGTCATAATGCAATAGTCAGGTTTGTAGTTCAAGAAGTGCCGACGATATTCACAAGCCTCAAACGCAAAATAGGTTGAATCCTCTTCTCCTTTTCCTGTACCATCACCAATTAAGTATGAAGTAGGAAATGCGGAACCTAAGACATGAGCCAGTAGACCCGTTGTTGATGTCTTTCCGTGAGCTCCCGTTACCGCAATGCTTGTAAAATTTTGAATGAACTCACCTAAGAAGGTTGGATATTTCTTTACTTCAAGCCCTAATTCATGAGCTCTTTGTACTTCCTCGTGGTCATCTCCGTAAGCCGCAGATACAATCACTTGTTGATCGTTTTTAATATTGTTACGCTCAAAAGGCAATAAATTAATTCCTTTTTGCTCAAGTGGACGTTGTGTAAAGAATTGTTTCTCAACATCTGAGCCTTGAACTTGTTTATTCATATCATGTAAAACTTGAGCAAGTGCGCTCATACCAGAACCTTTTATACCGATAAAGTGGAAATTTGTCATAGTTGGACCTCCAAAATTCACATGGTTTTCTTGCGTCCAATGGTGTCAGTACTGCTGTTATAAAAGTTTCGACTAAGCCAATTTGAACATGCGAGCTTTTTTATCATTTGCATTGACCCATTATATCAGAAAACGACGCTATCACCAATTTGAGCCGTTCTTCTGTATTCACCCCATAGTATATGATATAACATGAAGAAAAGACCCTCTGAAGTAGAGGCTACAGATTTTTTGCGTTTCTGTAGCCTCTACGCTAATAAAAGGAGCCGATGTTGTACCTTTTTCATCATTGTGAGGTCAAACACACGGATCCATTGTTGCTTTACTCTACTACTTGCAGTCTTGGATTATCACGGAAGCGCCTACCAGCCTTGGCTTCATGTTCGCCATTTAACAGCACATTGTCTCCTGTAAAACCAATATTAAGTTTCAATAAGCTTCCTCCCACGCCATAAATGTCAACGGGGACTCCAGCTTCTTCATACTCTCTTATTCTTCTAGCCGTAAAGCCACCAGTAGCAATAATCTTAATATGCTCAAATCCTTCTTGATCTAACGCTTCTCTTAAAGCAAAAATCAAAGTAGGATTTGCACCACGAGGGTCAAAAGCCCCCATGACCTCTGGCTTCCGGCAGAAGTACTGGTCAACCATCGTTCTTGATGTATCAACCCTTACTCCTTTAAGTTCTGTACCAAATTCACGAGCGACTTTTAATGAATCCGTTATGACATCATTATTGTAATCAACAAGGGCCATCAGTTCATCCTCTGGATAGGTTTCTTTATATGCACGAGTTGCCGCAACAACATCTCCTCGGAACAGCTGAATCAGGGCATGTGGCATTGTCCCCATTCCCATTTTCCCCCACCATTCGTTCATAGCATGAGTTGCTTGTGCTTTAGATCCTCCTATAAAGGCGGCATAGCCATCCCCAGATTGCTGTGTAAAATGATCATCACGGTCTCCCATAAAAATGATCGGCTTTTGAATCCCTGATTGTCTAGCCGCCTTAGCTACATTATAGACGTTTGTTGCTACAGATGTGCGCCTAGCAAAGATCCCATCAATGATCCCCTCTAAGTAACCGAAATCTTCATATTTACCTGTTATCGTTAAAACCGTTTCAAAAGGTTTGATTTTATCTCCATCTTCTAATGATCTAATTTCAAGCTCATTCGCATTTCTAGCAAATGTTTTTATTAATGCAATGACTTCATCTGTCCCACATAAAACCGCATGTTCCTTTTGAAAAAATTGCATCGTAACTATATTATTTGGACGATATTTTTCAACAATCTCTCTTGTTTTCAAGAAATAAACGGCAGAGAACCAGCCCTCTTGAACACGTTCATCAAATTTAAAAGTTTCGTTTGTTAAACGTTTTATTTCTCCATTTAATTTCCGTGTAATCTCTTTCATCCATCTAAACTCCTTGTAATAAACCATTCAGCAGTAGAATAGGTAACGTTTTTATCTTACTATCATATATAACCTTTTCCATTAAGACAAGGTAAAAAATAGTAGAGCGTCGTTACCCCTCTTTATGATAGAGGACTTCTTCAAGCTCGATCTCATCTACGAGAACATGTCTTGGCTTACTCCCCATCGCTTCAGATACGATGCCTCTTTCCTCCATCATATCAATCAGCCTAGCTGCACGGTTATACCCAACACGAAAACGTCTCTGTAAGCTTGAGGCGGAGGCTGATCCTTGTTCAATCACAAAGTAACATGCTTCTTCAAAATGCTCATCGTCAACTTCGCCGTGGGCGACGTGTTTTAATTGCTCCATTTCTAATAAGTACTCTGGTTCTCTTTGCTTCTTCACATGAGCAACGACATCTTCAATTTCTTGATCAGATACGAATGTTCCTTGGACACGGACCGGTTTCGGTGAACCATTTTCATGAAAAAGCATATCTCCCTTACCAAGCAGCCTCTCCGCTCCTCCCATATCTAATATGGTTCTGGAATCGGTTTGAGAGGATACCGAGAAAGCAATTCTTGTAGGAATATTTGCCTTAATCAACCCTGTAATAACATCGACGGATGGTCTTTGAGTTGCAAGCAACAAATGAATTCCACATGCTCTTGCCTTCTGTGCAATACGACAAATGGAATCTTCCACCTCTTGAGGGGAAACCATCATTAAATCAGCTAATTCGTCAATAACGACCAACATTAATGGAAGTGCAGGTTTTTCAGGTGTTTCAGAATAAATCTCATTATATCTACCTACATCACGTACGCCTTGTTGACTAAACAGTTCATACCTTCGCTCCATCTCTTGAACAACCCATTTTAGGGCAGCTGTCGCCTGTTTAGCATCTGTAATAACAGGAGTAACAAGATGTGGGAGTCCGTTATATGGAGCTAATTCAACCATTTTCGGGTCAATTAACATAAGCTTCACTTCATCAGGAGTCGCTTTAAATAATAAGCTAATGAGCACTGAGTTAATACAAACACTTTTTCCAGAACCGGTAGCACCTGCTACAAGCCCATGAGGCATTTTCTTTAAATCTGTTACGATAGGCTGTCCGGAAATATCTAGACCAAGTGCAACCGTTAGCGGTGATTCTGAGCGAATAAAATCCTTCCTACGCAAAATTTCACGTAAAAAGACTGGAGTCGACGCTCGATTCGGAACTTCAATACCAATTGTGTTTTTCCCTGGAATTGGCGCTTCAATTCGAATGTCTTTAGCAGCTAACGCCAGTTTCATATCATCAGTCAATCCGGTAATCTTTGTTACTTTTACCCCTCTGCCAGGTTGAATTTCAAACCTAGTAACAGAAGGCCCTTTCGTCACATGAACAACTTTTGCATCCACATGAAAGCTTAATAGAGTTTCTTCCAAGATCGTACCTTGTTCGTTCAGCCATTCAGATTCATCCTCTTCCTGTATCTCAGGGTAATTTAGCAGTTGAATACCTGGATATGAGTAATCTGGTTCACTCTTTACAGGTGCAGGGGAAGGGGATGAAACTTGGGTCTGCTTCTTCTTTCTATCCTGCGGGAGCATCATCACATTAAACGGAATTGCTGCTTTTTTAGCTTTAAGCTCATCCGTAGACTTTTGATCTTGTTTTTCCTTTGCTAGTTTACTAGATTCAGCAGAAAAAATTTGTTCGCCTTCATCCAAGATCTGTTCTTGAGAATGCTCATCTGTTTTTTCAGTGTGTTCTTGGCGATTTTCATACTTTACAGAGGGTACCTCTTCTACTTTTCTTTCTTTTAATTCGTTTGCTACCTGTAGTTCTTGCAATTCCTGTCTGGCTTGTTCTTCCTGAACTTCTTGCTCTTCCTGCTCCTCTTGCTCTTCCTGCTCCTCTTGCTCTTCTTGCTCTTCTTGCTCTTCTTGCTCCTCTTGCTCTTCTTGCTCTTCTTGCTCTTCTTGCTCTTCTTGCTCTTCTTGCTCTTCTTGCTCTTCTTGCTCTTCTTGCTCTTCTTGCTCCTCTTGCTCTTCCTGTACTTCTTCTACTTCCTTCTCTAACCTTATTTCTTCGATTTGTTCTTCCATTACTGACTGAAGTTGTTCTACTTCAACAACTACGCTTGATTCTTCCGTTTTTTCCTCTCTTTCCTCAACAACAGAATCTAAAGCTTGAGCTATATCTGATTCCTCTTCCATTCGTTCTTCCTCTTGTTGAGATGTCGCCCTTGCTAAGGCCTCTTCTAAAATGGTAGGTACACCGTAAGGCCTCCCCGGATCTTTTGGGGAGAATGACTCTACTTCCTCGATGGAGTCTAGCATTGCATCGAGTACTTCTGGGGGTGTCTCCAGAGACTGCCCCCCATGATCTAGATTCATTTTCGACTTCATTTTAGCTTGTACACTCTTGACCGTTTCTTCTACCTGGGAGCCTACCTCACCAATGGAAAGAGGGCTTACTTCCTTTTTGCTTTTGTCCTCAAATGGGAGAACCGATACGCTATCTCCTAGCTTACTTTTTGCTGTTTCTCTCCCTTTGAAGCCATAAATCGGCGATGGTATTTCAGATAACTTAAACTCTGATTTTGAATTTTGGTTCCATTTCTTGTCGATCTGCTCAACTTCTTTTCCTTTTTTCATCGTTGGTGCATTTGTTTTTTTTGTTAATGTCTGCCTACTTTTCCTTTGAACACTTTCTTGCGGCGGATCGTCAATTAACGGAAAGCGAAAATTTCCTTTTTTCGGGTATTGATAGACGACTTTAGATTCACTTTTTTTATTTTCTACTTGAAACGACTTGCTCTTCGTATGCGTTCTTTCTTGATTCGTCTCTACTTCCTGATCATCTGCAGAATCTCCGTTAAAAAATTGTTGGAGTCTCCTCATCCAGCGATGCAATGTTCCCATTGTGATCACTCTCTTTCTTCAATCAATTCTTTTGTAACGATAGAAAAAGGCTGACTCATACCAATCTAATCAATGTTAGAATTGATCTGTTCCGAGCACCCGAACAGAAGCATTGGATTTGAGACAACCTTATATCATCACAGTTATTTGAACACGGCACCAATCTATATCAATCGTCTCTAGCAAAACGTCTGTTGACATGTGTCATATATTAAATGTACATCACAGCCATATCATTTCATTGTAATCAGACATTTTGTTATTACAATTTTTTTATTCCCTTAACTTTTTTATTGTACCATATAAAAGTTTATTGTGACGGGGCTTATCGTCCTAATTCTATTTTGGTTTTCTTTGTGCCAAAATAAATGTTGGTTCTAATTCCCCATCTTCATAAAGGAAAGGAAGTGCCGTAACTGGTACTCTCCCCTCACCAAAAAACTGAAGAGCAAGCTGGGCTAGCACATCATAACCACGTTCGTTCACAATGTCAGCAAAAATCAGCACATCTTGATGAGGAATAGCAACAGCTAATTGCCCCGATGCCTTTTTTTCCATTTTCTCTAGCAATGATTGATCAAGAATTCGACTCGCATCAAATCCATCTTTTGCTCGGAGGAAAAAGAAGCGATTTCCAGCCACGGTATCTTCTTTTAACGGTTGTGGCAGCGACCTCACGTTAAACATCGCTACCTCACGAATTTTTGCCTTTGTAAAGGGCGTATCTTTTAACATGCTTTCTTGAATAAGAGTGTAAGATTCGCCTTGATCAATGACGTAATAAACCCGCGTTTCAGCCGTATGTTCGTCAAATAACAATGCTTCTCCATCATTTGATTCTGTTGGAAAAGACGTAGAACGAATAACCGGAAAAATACGTTTTTCATTTCCTGTAATCACGGGCTTATGTTTCATAGCTTCTAAACCAACCTCAACATAGCGAACGACTTCATCAATCGATCCAAACTCTTTTCGCTCCCACTTAGCAAGCAATGGCTTTAAGGAAAGTGTTACTCCTTTTTTTATTTCATCATCTTCTATGCGTAAAGTCGATTCCTTATGATCATAAATGATGGTCCACCCATCTCTTATTAGTCTTTGCTCGATCTCTTTTCGAAATTGTCTCATTTCCATAAACTGATCCCTCTCCTTCTATCTTTTCTATTTTATCAGAAAGGAAAAGACGAACCAAATTGATTGATTGAATAGGATGAAAGCTATACATTTAAAAATTAATGAAAAATAAAAAAATCGCACTTTCTGAGAAAGTGCGAGCATACTGCGATGGCTTCACTCGCCGTGCGCCTTTATGAGAAAACCACTCATAAAGGCTTAAAACATTACGGCGGCTCCGCTCATCGCTTCGAGTTTTTCGAAAAAGGTAAAAGGCGACCTTTTTTGAAAAACTCGAAACAGGATGAAATCTATATACATTATCAAAGTTGATGAAAAATAAAAAAATCGCACTTTCTGAGAAAGTGCGAGCATACTGCGATGGCTTCACTCGCCGTACGCCTTTATGAGAAAACCACTCATAAAGGCTTAAAACATTACGGCGGCTCCGCTCATCGCTTCGAGTTTTTCGAAAAAGGTAAAAGGCGACCTTTTGCGAAAAACTCTTAAAAATGGGATTCTGCTTTCGTTAGAAATGCTTCAATTTCTTCTTGTGATTTGCGATCTTTGCTGACAAAACGTTCTACTTCTTGTCCGTTTACAAAAGCTAAAAAGCTCGGAATTCCAAAGATCTCTAGTTCTCCACACAAATCAATAAATTGATCGCGGTCAACATAGTAGAATGAGAAACTAGGAAAATCAGCTTCTATCCTTGGCAAAATCTGCTCAATGACGCGGCAGTCTGGACACCAATCTGCTGAAAACATGAAAACAGCAGCTTCCTGACTAGAGATTTCTTTAAATTGCTCTACACTTTGAAGTTTTTCCATTTACAACACCTCTACATTGATTATTGCTCAATCTTCATATCTCCTAAACGAATGGTTCCTCTTTTTCTCATCCATTCAGCTATGAGTAAACTTATTATAGCAGGTCCGACAAAATACAGTAAAACAACACCTATCAGCACATCTACGGAGAACCCCATATGGGTAAATGTCATGATTGGACCAACGAGCCCACTAGTCCCCATCCCTGCTCCTGCTGCATTGTTCGTCATACCAAACCCGACTGTCGCAATCGGTGCTAATAGAGCCCCAGCAACTGTAGGTGGGATGAGGATATATGGGTTCTTAACAACATTTGGCACTTGGAGCATGGATGTTCCTATTCCTAACGAAACAAGTCCAGACCAACCATTCTCACGATAGCTGCTTACAGCAAAACCGACCATTTGCGCTGCACACCCGACCGTTGCAGCTCCAGCTGCAACCCCTTCAAGCTCTAACATGATTGCAAGGGCAGCACTTGATATGGGTGCCGTTAAAGCTAATCCCATTAGAGTGGCAACAATGATTCCCATCAAAATAGGCTGTTGCTCGGTCCCCCACATAATAAGGGATCCAAATTGCTGCATTCCCGTTTGAATCCACGGTCCGATAACAGAAGCTGATAGAAATCCTGTCATAATGGTTACAAGAGGAGTTAATATGATATCAAGCTTTGTTTCACCCGAAACGAGCTTTCCTAATTCCGTTGATAGAACTGCAGCCACAAAAGCACCGGCCGGCCCACCTAACTGAGCACCAGCTGCTCCACTTACAATCGCTGCAAAAGCAACGAGTTTTGGCGCCTTCAATCCATACGCGACCGCAACACCAATAGCCGGTCCCATTAGACCCATCGCTAAGGTGCCAACGTCTTGTAGCCATGTACCAATGCCCGTCATGGCTGTATGAAGAGCAATTTGCTCTCCTATCGTTCGGATAATTAGGCCAATAATAAGCGACGCAAATAGCCCTAATGCCATATGGCTTAACGCGGTAATGAAATATGTACGCCACGAAAGGTCTATGCCTTTTTTCTGCAAAAATGTCGTCACGAATAAGCCCCCCTCCATCTAAAGAAATCGGTTATTTTGCTTGATATGACTGAACCATTTGAGACATCGCTTCTATGCTATCCTCAAGGTCTTGATAAGTTGTCAGCGTTGACAGCTTAGCTCCTCCAACCGTAACAATGACAAATAATTGATCTTCATCTTCTTCGTTTACTATTACATATGCTAACTGGTCTTGTGTTTCGACCAATTCGTAAAGCAAAGCCCCACCTGCTGCTTCTAAATCGCGTTGAAGATGAATATTACTTGATTTGGGCTCTGTTGGTTGATGGAATAAAACAAATAATTGCTCCCCACTTTGAAATAAAGCATTATATTCAATATCTTCAATCACTTCAAAACCTCTTGGTAAATAAATATGAAACATCGATAATTCAGTATTTGGTTCTAGTGCGTCTTCTTCAAGATTATGAACAAAGGCTTGCTGGCCTAATTCTAATGCTTCTTCTTCTGTGACTTGGCAACCCGTAGCTAGTAATAGGAACGTAAAGAACAAACCTACTTTCCACCATTTCGTAATCAATTGTTACACTCCTTTTTTCTTATCTTACACAATTCTACCTAATAATACCCTTGTAGACTCAAGCTGACAAGACAACTTTCCACTATTCCTGTTACAATGGAGCTAACTCATTACAATAAAGGAGAGATCGTTCATGACATTAACCGTCTATTTAGCAGGAGAAATTCATAGTCCTTGGCGTGAGTATTTTAAAAAGCAAGCTAACGAACATAATCTACCTCTTATCTTTACTGGTCCAATGGAAGATCATGATCGTTCAGACCAAATTGGCGAGGAAATTTTAGGGGAACAACCAAATAAGGTGTTAAAAGATGAAACGGCATCGAGCATTAACAACTTACGAACACAAATTCTCCTTTCTAAATCAGATGTCGTGATTGCTTATTTCGGGGAAAAATACAAGCAATGGAACAGTGCGATGGATGCAGCTACCGCCATTACGTTAAATAAACCTGTAATTCTTATTCGTGATGAGAAACTTCACCATCCACTTAAAGAACTAGCAAACAAAGCCCAATTAGTCGTTGAAACACCCGAACAAGCCCTCCAAGCCCTCACCTACGTATTTGAATAAGAAAAAGGCGCGCGACGTGCGGAGCCATTGCACTTCTTCGACTATTCTTCCAAGCCTCCTTCGAGTACTCCCATAAGGGGGTTAAATAAAACGCGCATGTAGCTTTGATTATAAAACAACCTAAAAAAATAACGGCTAAAGAAAATGCTCCTTAGTCGTTATTACTCTTCGTTCCCCTTATTTCGTTCCTTCTGCCAATTTATACATGCCAATTGCCATCGCAATGCTTGTTACATAAATCGCCCCCGTAAAAGCTAATACAATAGCAACAGTAGCTCCAGACATCATCACCACTCCTTCTTACATCAATTTCTTACTCCCACTTTTATTATAATAAGAAGAAATCAACATTGAAGAAGCTAGTTGTGTCTATGTTTTTACAATTAATGGAAATAACATTATTGACACTATGTATAAATTAGAAAGGTTCTTTGCTCAAGAATTGTTGCTATTCATTCTCGATAAAACTAGTGGAATGGAGCGGAAAACAAGTGCTAACAGCCATTAGAAAAAGAGGTTTAATGTTGCAGTTGGTCTAAGGAAGAAATATATTGTCCATATAACAATTTAACTAAGTGAGCAAACAATTCTTTTCTACTGACCCAACCTCCTGTATAGATTCCGATGGCTCCTTCCTTTTTTCTAGTATCGATATCACCGGTGACCTCAGCCATTACTGTACCTAGTTCTTCTCCTTGACGTAATCTTTTTGCTACTTGATCTGGCAATGGAAACTTGGCTCCACTTGCGATCCATTCTGCGCCGTCTTTGTGGACCAGTACACCCCAGTTACAAAGTAATAGCCCCGAATCTGTTTCTTGAACTCCACCTTCTAAACCAAAAGCTAAATCAGCATCTGTCATTGCAAGAGCATGTCTAGCACGGTTTTTAGCTCCTTCTAGTGTTTCCAAATCAGAGAATGGTTGTGGACTGACGCCAGATTTGGCTTTTACACAAACAAACGTATGTCCTTCCCGGATAAGTGAGTCTTGAACAGCATGTACCTTTGCTGGATTTTTGGTACCAATAGCAATAATCATTAGTTAACTCCTTTCTTTTATCCAACAAAAACAAGGTTGACGTACAAGGAATAAACCCAAGCTGTCAACCTCATTTTTGTCTTTTTATCTCAACGCTTTTTGGTTTTATACCCCTTCAGTGATAGACTTAACTGTGCTGCTGTCAGTCGCTTTCACTAACTTGACAATCAATTCCTTTGCTGCTGCATAATCATCAATATGGACAATGGACGCTGCTGTGTGAATGTATCGAGAACAGATCCCTACAACCGCTGAAGGCACACCGTCACCGGACATATGAACTCGACCTGCATCTGTGCCGCCTTGAGAAATGAAATATTGATATGGAATTTCATTTGATTCAGCCGTATCTAACACAAAGTCACGCATGCCGCGATGTGTGATCATCGAGCGGTCATAGATTCGAAGCAATGCACCTTTTCCTAGCTGACCAAATGCGTCTTTACCTCCTGTTGCATCATTAGCTGGACTTGCATCCAATGCAAAAAATATATCAGGCTGAATCATATTTGCCGCCGTTTGGGCTCCTCTAAGACCAACCTCTTCTTGCACAGTTGCACCTGAATATAAAATGTTTGGAGTCTCTTCGTGTTGTAACTCTTTTAGCAATTCAACCGCAAGACCTACACCATAGCGGTTGTCCCAAGCTTTAGCTAAAATCTTTTTGTTATTTGCCATTGGAGTAAATGGACAAACAGGCACAATTTGTTGACCTGGTTTCACACCAATTTGTAGCGCATCATCCTTATCATCAGCACCAATATCAATATACATTTGCTTTATATCCATTGGTTTCTTACGCTGAGCTTCTTCTAATAAATGAGGTGGTGTTGAACCAATGACACCAATGACTGGACCATTATCTGTCATAATTTGTACACGTTGTGCAAGAAGAACCTGACTCCACCAACCTCCCAATGTTTGAAAGCGAATTAATCCGTTTTTACTAATGGATGTAACCATGAAGCCCACTTCGTCCATATGTCCTGCAACCATTACCTTTGGACCATTTTCCGACCCACGCTTCACACCAAAAATACTGCCTAATCTGTCTTGAATGATTTCTGTTGTATATTTTTCCAACTCGGAGCGAACAAATTTACGCACATCATGCTCAAATCCTGGGGCACCTTGAAGTTCTGTTAATGTTTTAAACAATTGCATTGTATCTTGATTCATTTTTATGAAACTCCCTTCGATTCCCGAATAATTATGTATCATCTTTATCTTATATGAAACACTTTTTGATTTCCACCGTAACCTATAATCTAAAGACATCATATATAGATTGAAACCGTTATTCTATTTTGGATATACTACAAAGTGAGAGTAATCTAGATGTGAAAGGGTGAAAACTGATGGTGAAACGCTTCATTGCCGGATTGGGAATTGGTTTAGCTGCTGGATACCTACTTGGTCCATCATTAAAAGGCGAGAAAATCTCTCCAGAAAAAGCCTTAAAAGAAGTAAAAAAGGCTGTTTCAAAAACATATGCGATTTCTGGTTCATGGATCCACATGATACCAGAAACTGTTGAACGGAATGATATCTCCTATACCGTTTATCGCGGTGGCCTTTCAACGACGAATGAGCAAGGAACGACACAATTTGAATTTTTGGTCGATACAAAAGCGGGCACACTACTTGAACTACAATCATCATAAGAGGATAAGGAAAAAGTCCTTTAAGAAGATTCGAGGAAGCTGCAATGGCTCCACATGTTGCGCGCCTGCTACGAGAAACTCATAGCAAGCTTAAAGATCACTGAAAAAGGTAAAAATCGTACCTTTTTCAGCGGTCTACAATTCTCCCTTTTCCCTATCCCTTTTTTTCTTTCCTAATTAACGAATCAATAATCTCCCCATTTTTATTCCATTTGACCGCTCGATATTTGTAATCATGATAAAACAAAAAGTAGGCTTCTTTTTCTTTTGCGATGTTTTGCCATCTTCCTTTTTGCTCAATGGACGTGATTGGGTAATCGTCATAAGCGAGCACCCATAATACATTGGAGTGCGCTACTGTTGGCATAATATCAGCTAAGTGAAGGAATGTTTCTCCTTCATGCTCAATCTGAAGGATGCTATGTCCTTCACTATGACCTCCCGTATGGATTAGGCGGATACCTGGAATAATTTCAATCTCACCTTGAAAGGTTTGGACCTTAGATTCAATCGCCTTCCAATTCTGTTCCCAGTATGTATTACGAGATCTAATATTTGGTTGCCTCATTTCATTCCATTCCACTTCAGAGGTAACGATGATAGCGTTATCAAATACAGGAACATCTTTCCCGTCTTCTTTCATCACGAGACCAGTCGCATGATCAAAGTGCATATGCGTCATTAAAACAAAGTCAATATCCTTTCGGCTAAGATAGAGAGCTTCTAAATCTTTCTCAATCTCTGACTCTTCTGTCACCCCGAAATTTCTTTTTTGTTTTTCTGATAAGCGTCCTCTTCCAATACCACTTTCAACCAAAATCCGATAGCCATCTTTTTCAATTAAAAACGGATCTGTCCTCAGTTCAATTTGATTCTTTTCATTATGTGGATATGTTTTACTCCATAATGGCTTTGGGACCACTCCAAACATTGCTCCACCATCCATATGGGTAACGCCTCCATTTAACCATGTGATGGACATTCCATTACGTTCAAGTCGTTCCATTTTATCGCCCCCCTTTTTTAGTTATTCTACTCTATTTTATAGGATTCCTTTCCTAGTATTCTAAATAAAATACAAAAAGCTTCTTCTTTGAGAAACGATCTCTTAGAAGAAGCCTAACGATTATGAGCGAAATTTCGACTCACAACGGTAAATTCTCATTCCTTTGCTTGAAAATTTTCGTTCATATTCTGTCATTACATTTCCTTTTATTCCACTACGGTGCAAATCTAAGCTAACATTGTGTAAAGTCATTCCGTAACCAGCAAAGCTTTCCAAAGAGTATTCAAATAACCCCTGGTTATCCGTCTTAAAATGAATCTCCCCTCCGTCAACTAAAACTTGCTCATACATTTCTAAGAAGCCCTTATACGTCAGACGACGTTTTTCATGACGGTTTTTTGGCCACGGATCAGTAAAATTAATAAATAGACGTTCAATTTCACCCTTTTGAAAGAAATTTAAAATGTCTTCTACATCTTCATTTAAGAACTTAAGGTTCGGTCGATCTAGCTCTTTCACTTGCTCTAGTGCTCTAAGTAAAACACTGTCATATTTCTCAATCCCAATAAAGTTAACATCTGGATGGAGTTCACTCATCCCAACTAAAAATTGTCCTTTTCCCGTTCCTACTTCAACATGAATCGGGTTATCGTTGTTAAAAAGCTTATTCCAGCTCCCCTTATATTGACTAGGGTCTTGAACAACGATAGTTGGATATTGCTTTAACTCATCCTTAGCTCCTGGTATATTACGTAATCGCAACAAAATCACCTCTAGTTATATTATTTGTTTAGTTGTTTTATTCATTACTTCATCAATATTTAGTAAGTATAACGTAGTTTCGAATAGCTTTCGCTTCCATCGTACAAAATAATGCGTAAGGAAGTACATAAAAGGAGTGTCAAATCTATGCCCATTACTAATCAAGATAAATTACGATTGCTAAAAGACTTATTAGAAAATCAAGCTGCTGAAAATTATATGACCACAGATGAAGCTGAGCAAATTAAGCGGTTGCTATCCTCTCTTACGGATGATCCTTCTTTACAACCGATCGTCACACAAACGTTAAGTATGATTCAGGAAAAACACCAGCTAAATCATGAGCCGTTTCAACAAAATGATGTCGAACAATGGTTAAACGCTCTTACACTTGAATAATTCGACAGCATCTTTATTTATTCCTCAGGAAATATCTACATGAACCGAGGAAATGATATGTAAAAGACAAACGAAGAGACTCACCATATATCAGAAACGGTGAGTCTCTTCTAATCGTCTAGCAGGCTTTTAATATAATCTTTTAATTGTTCCGCCTGTTCAAACTGTCCTCGACCAAAATGCCATAATAAAACAGATATTGATTGTGAAACAACATACCAATGCATGCGATTTATTAAAGAATCTTCAAGCTCTACCCCATATTGACGTAACCAGTATTCCCACTCATGCCGTGGAATATAGGAATACAACAATAGGCCAAGGTCTAGCGCTGGATCTGATACGGTTGCCCCGTCCCAATCAATTAAGTATAAGTGCTCTTCTTCATCAAGCATCCAGTTATTATGGTTAATATCGCAATGACAAACAACAAAATGTTCATGCAGGACTGTTTCAAGCTTATTCAACAAATAGCCCATTCCTTGCTCAATCGTTTCATCTTCTATTTGAAATGCTTGAAGCTGCCTACGCAAATTCTCAACGATGACATATGGTGTCAATGGTTCATTCCCAATCCGTTTAAACATATCAAGCAATTCACTTGATCCATGAATTTTTGCCAGTAAGGCAGCAACTCGACTTTCTTTCATTTCATATGCCTTCAACTCCCGACCTTGCACCCACTTTTGAGCTGTAACGACATCGCCATTTTCTAAGCGCCTGGTCCAGAGTAACTTCGGAACAATTCCTTCGGCTGAAAGAACAGCAAGAAAAGGCGACGAATTTCTTTTCAAAAAAACTGTCTGTTCACCTTGCTGGGCTATATATGCTTCTCCTGTTGCACCACCAGCTGGATGAACTTTCCAGCCATCTCCTAAAAATTGTTCCACCCAATTCACCCTCAATTTCATAAACTATCGAACACTTACTTTATATTAGTAGTATATCTTATTTGATGACTTTTACCTATTTCATTTTTGTAAAAACATAAAAAAGTGAGACAATCTGTTCATTTTACCTCTGAAACCTTAATAGCCTCTATTTGGTTTTATAATTCACACAAACGAAAGTTGAGATAGGAAGAACGATTACACAGTCTTCCCCTATTTTGCTTAATGGTATCAGAGAAGCAGCCTGATCGTCAACGACTACGTACCAATCATTGTCTTTTGGGAGCAAAACACGCTTCGATTGAAGACTTGCGTTATGAATAACAATAATATCATCCCAGCGGTCAAGCTCCCCTAGATTTCGCAAATGATAAGCAATGCAGTCTGCTTCAACGAGAAGCAAATGAAAATGCTCTTTAATTAACTTGTAACTTTCTAATCGAAAAGCCGGATGGAAACGTCTTATTTTAATTAGGCCACGAACATAATTTACTGTCTTTTCAAAATGCGCTCGTTGTCCCCAGTCGAACTGATTCACCCAATCAGGTTGATTGTAACTATTCTCTATGCCATGTTTCGTTCGAAACCACTCTTGCCCTGCATGCAAAAATGGAATGCCTTGAGAAAGCAAGACGATGGAAGTCGCAAGACGATGCCGCTTTTCTAAAAGACTTCTTTCTTCGTATGGATGAATTCTTTTTAACTTATCCCAAAGCGTATGATTATCATGTGCTTCTATATAATTTATTGCCTGAATTGGATGTGAAAACAGCTCGATGCTTCCTTTTACACCACTTACGATTTCATCTATTGAAAAAACATTTCCACTAATAAAACCTGGTTGAATCGTTTCAAATGTACTTCCTTTAATTCCATCACGAAATTTATCTTGAAAAAAACCAATTTCTTTTAATTCTCGAGCTTGATCAGTAATCGCCCGTCTTTCACTCGGATAGGACGTCGGAAGATCCCAGCCCTCTCCAAGAACAAATATATCTTTGCTACTCTTTTTCGTTTCATCTATTACCTGTTTCATCGTCTCAATATCCAAAATTCCCATAAGATCAAAACGAAACCCATCAACCCGAAATTCTTTTAACCAATATGAAACAGAATCAACGATAAGTTTTCTAGCCATTTTTCGCTCAGATGCAAAATCATTTCCTACTCCTGTTCCATTGCTAAGTTCTTTTTCTTCTGTATAACGAAAGAAATAACCTGGAACGATTCTTTCTAAAGGCGATTCCTCCCAAATATACACATGGTTAAAAACGACATCCATTATCACCCTAAGCTGCTTCTCATGCAGGCTGGCTATGAGTGACTTTAGCTCCTTAATTCTAGAATACCCATCATACGGATCGGTTGCATAGCTACCTTCTGGCACAAAGAAATGAGTCGTATCGTACCCCCAATTGTAATGCGAGGGATTTTGTCTGTCACTTTCATCCACACTCCCAAACTCTTGAACTGGTAGCAGTTCAACATGCGTAACCCCTAACCTCTCTAAATAGTCAATTCCAGTAACCAAGTTGTTTTTATCTAGGGTTTGTGTTTCCGTCATTCCTAGATACTGCCCTTTTTGCTTAATGCCATTTAATCTCCCAATTGTAAAATCTCTTATATGTAATTCATAGATGATCACATCATTTTTAGCTTGTAGCTGATTTAACGTTGGCCAATGCGTCGGGGCTGTTTTATTTAGGTCACCCACCATTGCCTTTTGTCCATTAACAGATAAAAATGTCGCGTACGGGTCTACTACTTTACGCCAAGATTCGTTCACATAGACTTCTAGTAAATACCAAGTCCCCTCCCAATCCCCTTGCAGCTCTATTCGCCAAACACCTTTCTCATCACGAAAACACGCTCTCTTCTCTCCGTCTTCATCATGCCATTTTTGATAAAGAATGATATTCACCTTTGTTGCAATAGGGGCCCAAACAGCTACATTTGTTCTTTTTTTTGTATAGGTCACACCAAGATCCCGACCGGCATAATAAAACAAATCATCAAATGCTTCTGTCCTAACTACATCCTCTATTTGAACATAGCAGTCCGTTTCACCGTACTCAACATAGTTATCTTTATCAAACCGAAAGGGCTCTATTAATTGAAGTTCAATCTCATGAGTAGTTGTCGCCTTTAACAAAAGCGGCCATCTACCTGCTTCATTCCTAATAAACCATTTATTTTCATTGTATTCAGTGGAACTTTTCACTTTGACGCGTATCATGTCAATAGTAACTAGCGTTGCAAATTGGATTGGATGATTGACAAATGGCTCCTTCTTTTGCTTCAATGATGAAAGCCCCCTTTTCTAAAGTCTAAAGAATATTGTAAGAACGGTTTTGGACTTTTTCTCGTCATCTATTTGTAGTACTATTGTATAACATTATGAGGGATGAGCTTAAACGATTCATTTACTCTTACTATTACATACTTCTTTTTATTTTTGAAAAGGCATTGAGTGAATTTGGAGGATCGAAATGAAATACAATACTAATAACACTAGTGTCCGATTGTTAATTTCTTGTCATGACCAACCTGGAATTGTTTCTGCCGTTTCAACATTCCTACACCAATATAAAGCGAACATCGTTCAATCAGATCAATATTCCACAGACCCTTCTGGTGGTATGTTCTTTATGCGGATTGAGTTTGAAATGTTAGACCCTGAATTTGATATTAAAATGATTCGTACTGCCTTTACAGAGATTGGTCGCTCTTTTGACATGGATTGGCGTATAGAACTTGCCTCTCGCAAGAAAAAGATGGCTATCTTTGTATCAAAAGAAGACCACTGTCTCCTTGAATTATTATGGAGATGGCGAGCAGGAGAGATTGATGTTGATATCCCACTTGTTATAAGCAACCATCCCGACCTAAAAGATCAAGTTGAATCATATGGAATTCCTTTTATCCATATTCCTGTAACGAAAGCAACGAAACAGCAAGCTGAGCAAGAAGCGATTCAAAAGCTTCATGAACACAGCATTGATTTTATTGTTTTAGCTAGATACATGCAGATCCTTTCACCTGATTTTGTCGGAACTTTCCCTAAACGAATTATCAATATCCATCATTCATTCTTACCAGCTTTTATCGGTGCAAACCCTTATGCAAAAGCATTTGAAAGAGGGGTAAAATTAATTGGTGCAACAGCCCATTATGTTACAGATGATCTAGATGAAGGACCTATCATTGAACAAGACGTTTTAAGGGTAAATCATCGTTATACGACCGAAAAGTTACGTGTCGCAGGTCGAAACGTGGAACGCATTGCCCTTGCTCGAGCGGTAGCTTGGCATATAAACGACCAAATTATTGTTCATGGCAATAAAACGGTTGTCTTTTAACGACATTTATCTAAAAGCTGCATAGGTGAATAAAAAAACGCCCTTTTAACGAGCCACTGAAAAAGTGCTCGTTTATTTAGGACTTGAAAAGGAGCTTTGATCTCGCTCCCGGGATGGGGGGCACGCTTTCCGCAGGCGGGCGTTGAACTAACCGGCTGCGCCGGTGGATTTCAACCTGCCCTTCCCTCCTGCAGGAGTCGGCCCCCCATCCCGTCCGCTTGTTGAGAGGAAAGATAGAAATTCCCTACATTTCAACCATCAAAAGAAACTAGGGGAAATAGCGCAACGAAGGCACTGAAAAAGAAAAAAACGACTTTTTCAGTGCCCTTGCGACTTTCACCTTTTTCAGTGGCCTTTTCCATAGCACTCCAATTTGTTGCATAAACAAAAAGGACCGAATAAGGTTTCCCCTATTCAGTACCTCCATATAAATTCTTTAACCATTGCAGTTCATTGTTTATGTATTCAAACTCCGCTACTTCCATTGGTGGATCGAGAAAGATTAGCTGCGCTTCGTTATGAATGTCCGGAAGCTGCTGCTCACCATACGTACGAATCCACAAGTACAAGGATTCTCGCAGTCCTTGTTTCGCTTCCTTCACCGTCTCACCAAAACTAACACAACCATCAAGTTGATCTAGTTCAATCATCACTTCTAACCCACCTTGCCAATTATACACTTTCCTAACTCTCCAATTAAAGTCTTCCGGCTTACATATGATGCCATATGGTTTCTCTATCTCTGCCAACCTACCGCTCCTTTCTTTCTTTTTCCCCCTACCTTTTTTAACCAAAACGCACTCGTTATTATACGCTCTATTTAACTCTAATTCAAATCACCCTCAAAATGTTCTTCTACTTGATTTAAATCTCGTTTAGTTGCATTTGTATGACAATGGGAAAGAAGGAGTGATGTCACTTTCATTTGCTGACTTTTAATCGGCGAAGGGTGCTTTTTTAGTTTTTCATGCCAATTGGCAAATGCTCTACGATCGACAAACTCAACTCTTGCTCCTTGTACTTTATTATCTATGATGCTATTTTTTGAAACAACGATGTTTCTAATGGGAAACGTGTGTCCAGCCTCTTCAAGAATCGGTTTTATCACTCCTGTCATACGCGACAGCGATACAAGAGGACTTAACCTTTTCGTACGAGATTCATTGACATATTCAGTCCAGAAACGGCCTGAGCTCGCTTCGAAAACACTATGTTCTTCTCCTTCTAACATCGAGATACAAAAAATTTCAGTTGGACTAATGATGACAATGTCTAATTCAATCGGCGCTTGTTTTACAGAAAAAACAGGCTTATACAGTAGAAAATAATTATCAGGGAGTTGTTGGGCGAAAAATTGTAGCCAGTCATCGTGTTTGTATTTTGGATGAAGTCTCGACTCTTCTAGCAAAGATGAGCTTGCCCAGCGCAATTGCGCATGGTACAAATCATGTAAGAACTCTTCTTTCACTTGTTCTAACGTCATTTGCTGTACCCTTTGATCACTTTCATCTATTTCTTCGTATAGCTTATTTTTTGAATGGGTAGACCAACTTCTTACTTTTTGTAACATTCCAAATAAACGCCCTTTTTCATCCTCGAGGGTATCTTCAGTTCCCCCCTCAGTAGAGGCCAAATCGTGCTGTAGTTGTTCCCACTCTGATTTCACATAATACCAGCGCTCTTTTTTCATTCGAGTAAATTGACTTAAATAACGGTTCAAATCAAATTGGTAACGAGAGATATAATCTTCAAGTTTGACTAAATGGGCCACGCTCGTACCTCCAGCTTCATCTACAAGTTTCTTCTCTTTTAAATCCTACCATGTCCTTTAGTAAAAAAGAAAGACAATAAATGGTCCAATAATTGAGACAATAATCGCACTTAACGTCATCGCAACTGAACTAGCAGCTCCTTCTTTCTCACTATTTTCCAGCGCTTTTGCCGTACCGATGGCATGAGCGGCACTTCCCGTCCCAATTCCCTTGCCAATCTCCTGAACGATTTTACACCATTTAAATAAATAAGGTGCCAACACCACACCACCTATTCCGGCAACCATAACTAACACGGCTGATAGAGGGGGAATTCCTCCAATCGTTGTAGCAATGTCCATGGCTACTGGTGTCGTTACAGACTTAGGAACGAGCGAATAAATAAGCTCCTGTTCTAACCCCGCCCATTTTGAAAGCATCAATCCGCTTCCAATCCCAATAATCGCACCAATGCTCACACTTGTCACAATTGGAATAAAATTACTTTTTAACATAGACAACTGCCGATACAAAGGATAGGCTAGTGCGACGACGGCCGGACCAAGAAGCATTTCTAACCATTTTCCACCAAGAGCATAGGTTTCATAAGGAATTTGAAAAACTAATAATAAGATGATCAGGACGATTGTTGAAATGAGCAGTGGCAGCATAAAGGGATAGGGATATCGTGTATAAAGCTTTTTAGTACCGATATAAACACCAATCGTTACTAACAAAAAGATAAGGGCTAGCATGACTCTCATTTTTTCGTAATCTCCTTTTTCTTTACTAGATTTTGTCCGATCAAACCAGAAACAGCCATGACCATCATCGTACTAATTAATGTTATTAAGATTAATAGAAATCCTCTACCACTAAAGACATCAAGAAATTGCAAAATACCAACTGTTACTGGCAAAAATAACAGTGGCATATGACGTAAAATAAATGAAGAACCTTCTTCAATATAACGAACGGGCAACATTTTTGTCAGAAGAGCTAGAAACAAAAGCAGCATACCGATGATGCTGCCTGGTATGGCTAATCCTAACTTCTGTTGAATCCATGAACCGATAAAATAAAAGACTGTCAAAATAGCAATATGAATCATTATTCTTAGCATGGTCATCATTTTCCTTCTCCAAACCGGAAAGTTTGCACCGTTTTGTATTTGGGCGTTTCTGTAAGAACACTTTTGTATAGTATGATCTCATTAACATCCCAGTGTTGTCCTTGCATGAGATTTTCTACCTTCTGCTCATAGTCTTGCTCTGAGACCCATTGTCTTGCTAAAGTAATATGAGGCGAAAATGTCCTTTGATCTAATGAGAATCCCACTTCTTCACAAAGCTTGAACACTTCTTTTTGCAAATGATACAATTTCGGTTCTTCTTTCACACCCATCCAAAAGATTCTCGGCTTTTTCACTGATCCAAATGTTCCATATGTAGAGAGCTCCAACGTAAAACGTTCCAGTGATGCCAATGCTTGACATCGTTGTTGAATTTGCTGTAATTGTATCTCTGTACATGCCCCTAAAAATACGAGGGTTAAATGAAGATCTTGTTCATGAACCCAGCGCTTAAAAGGAAAGTCCTTACGAGAGACAGACTGAACCATTTTTGTCTTTAATTCTGCTGGTAAAGGAACCGCTAAAAAATAATGAGTTTGCATAGATGAATACTCCCTTCTAAAAAACATCTAATGACCACGTCATTCATTTTATGATGACCTCTTTATTTCATTTTACTCTAACTCTATAGCAACTAGGAAATCACATTTTTTATATGATAAAATGAATGTACTACATATGAAAGAGGAAGTGTATCTATGACTGTTGTAAATAATATTGCAGAATTGATTGGTCGCACCCCACTTGTCCGTCTTAATCGAATTCCTGATCCAAATGGGGCGGCCGTTTATTTAAAAATGGAGATGCAAAATCCAAGCGGGAGCGTTAAAGACCGCGCAGCGTATAACATGATGATCCAAGCCGAGAAAGATGGTCACTTAAAACCTGGTTCAACGATTATTGAACCTACAAGTGGAAATACAGGGATCGGCATAGCTATGAATGCTGCAGCAAGAGGCTATCGCGCTATATTAACAATGCCTGATACGATGTCAGCTGAACGAATTAATATTTTAAAAGCATATGGTGCCGAAGTTGTACTTACACCTGGAGATAAAAAAATGCCTGGTGCGATTGAGAAGGCTCATGAACTAGCTAAAACGATTCCTAATAGCTTTATTCCTATGCAATTTGAAAACGATGCGAATCCTGACGCTCATCGTCATACAACGGCGGCAGAAATTAAGCAATCACTTGATTCCATCGGCAAATCACTATCAGCCTTTGTCGCTGCCTCAGGTACTGGCGGAACGATTACCGGAACGGGCGAAGAATTACTAAAATTTTACCCAGATGCAACGATCCATGTTGTTGAACCAGCAGGATCCCCTGTTTTATCAGGCGGGCAACCAGGTCCACATAAACTAGTTGGAACTAGCCCAGGATTTATCCCACCTATTTTAAATGAAGATGTGTACAATGAAATTTTTAAAATTGAAGATGAAGATGCCTATCGTGTTACACGAGATTTAGCACGGAAGGAAGCCATCCTTGTTGGACCATCATCTGGTGCTGCTTGTTTTGCTGCAATGGAAGTGGCCAAACGCCTCACTCCAGATGATGTTGTTGTTGCGATTGCTTGTGATACCGGCGAACGATACCTTTCAACAGATTTGTTTCAATTTGAGAAGTAAATTACGTTTCATTTCCAAAAGTTTGATTTCGATCTTTTCGGATTAACTTTCCTTTTTAAGAGGACACTGAAACGTTTTCTCGTTTCAGTGTCCTCTTTTTAACTATCCGTTTTCGCCAACTCATATATCGCTTCAGCGTATATGGCTGTCATTTTCAAGAGATCGTCGATTTCGATATACTCATCCTTTTTATGTGCTACATCCACTCGCCCTGGAAACATTGGTCCAAATGCAACCCCTGTTTTAAGAGCGCGCGCATACGTCCCTCCACCTATAGCTAACAGCTTAGGCTCCTCATTCATTTGACGCTTGTAAACTTGTTGCAACGTTTGAATAAGCGGATGATCTTCTTCCACATAATTTGGTTTCATATGATCATGTATGGTTAGTACTGCCTTCTGATTTTTAGCGACTTCTTTTAATCTGTTAATACAATCTTCGCCCGAAGCTGTTACTGGGTAACGAATATTTAATCCTACTTTTCTTTCTCCGGTTTCGTGAAATTGAAACAATCCAGCATTAAGCGTTAACGGACCCGACACTTCATCACTCACAGCAAGGTGTAATCCTTTCCCATCGAAGTCACAATTAGCAACGACAAACTTTAGATAGTCGTTTGCCGCTTGCTGATAGGTTTCCTTTGCTAAGAAAAGAGCAAGATATACCCCAGCATTTACTCCATTTTCAGGAGTGGATCCATGCGCGGATACCCCATCATAGCTCAAAACTAATTGATCTGCCTTTAGATTTGCCTCTCCCGTGTGTCCTTGCTCAAGCAAATACGCTTGAAAATTCTTTTCTAAATTTGCTAGAAGGCGGCTTTCTCCCTTAATTGTTGCACGTGCAAGCTCAGGTACCATATTGAATCTTTCTCCCGCTTCAAATGTTGAAAGAACAAGAGGAGACCCTTCATCATCTATCTTTGTTTCCCACAGAAAACTAACATCTGTAATTCCTTTTTCCGCATGAATAATTGGAAAATCGGCATCTGGTGCAAAACCGATTGTCGGCATCTCTTCATGTTTAAAGTAATGTTCGACACATCTCCAATTGCTTTCTTCATCCGTACCTAAAATCATTCTCACTCTTTTATGTAATGATAAATTTAACTCTTTTACGATCAAAAGAGCAAAGAAAGCTGCCATCGTCGGCCCTTTATTGTCAATGGCTCCCCTTGCATAAATGCGCCCGTCTCGAATGTCAGCTGAAAATGGGGGCGATGTCCATCCTCCTCCTGGCGGCACGACATCTAGATGGCATAATATTCCTACACTTTCCTTGCCACTTCCGTGTTCAATGATTCCTGCATACCCATCAACATTTTTCACAAAAAAATCATATTGTTCACCTTTTTGTAATAAATGCGCTAAAGCTTGTGCCACTCCCATTCCAAAGGGAGCTTCAATATTTGCTGTAGATTCGTCTAAAACACTTGCAATACGTAGAAAATCCTGAGTTTCATTTATGATTTTTTCTTTTCTTTTTTCAACTTCAGCAAGCCAATTTATTTTTTCCATTTTCCTCACCTTCCATTTAGTACGGAACATTTTCGCACACCAATTTTGCATAGTTGTTAGAATTATTGTAAAATGTAGACAAACGGAATGAACCATGCTTCATCTGAACCACTTACAACATTACCTCTCTTATTATCTAATTGCAACTAGGAGAGGAGAACGGTCATCCCTGTAAAAATGTTAAAGACATTTGACAGCTGTAATAACATGCATGTAAAACCATGTTATTACATAGACTCTACGTAAGAACAAGTCATGATTATGAATAAGGAGTGGTTTTTTGAAAACTTCAACTGATCGTATGCTGACTCGTATTAAGTCTATCTACCTTTACATCAAACAAAGGGGGACCGTCACAACGAATGAACTAGTTGAAGAATTCGGTATAACCCAACGGACGATTCAACGTGACCTTAATGTACTGGAATACAACAACCTTGTTGAAAGTCCTACACGTGGTAAGTGGAGTGCAAGAAAAAAGAAAACTCAAGTTTCGTAATAAATATGGCCTCTAGCCATATGTGATAGGTAGACAGAGAGGGGTTATCCCAGTTTGGGATAACCCCTAAGCAATGAAGCCGCATTCTCAATTAAATTTAGACTTACTTTTATCTTGATAAAAGTAAGTCTATTTCTTTTTGTGTAAGTTCACGATATGTACCTAATTCTAATTTTGGATCAAGCTCAAGATCCGCTATTTTCAAACGTTTAAGTGTCAGGACCTTTTTCCCGACAGCCTCAAACATTCGCTTCACTTGATGATATTTTCCTTCTGTAATGGTTAATTCTATTTCCGAAACAGTTCCATGATTCTTAATGACTAACTCTGCTGGCTTTGTTACATAACCGTCATCTAATGTCACACCTTGTTTAAAAAGCTCTACATCCTCTTCGGTCACTTTGCCCCGGACAGTGGCTGCATAAGTTTTTGGTACATGCTTTCTAGGAGACATGAGTGCATGCGAAAATTGACCGTCGTTTGTAATTAAGAGAAATCCTTCTGTATCTTTATCTAATCGCCCAACGGGAAATGGTTCATACATCGCATGTTCATATAGCAATAAGTCAATAACCGTCTCATGCTCCTGGTCCTCTGTAGCGGAAATGACTCCTTGAGGCTTGTTAAGCATGAGGTAAATATGTGGTTTATATTTAACCTCTTCTCCAAAAACCGTCACCAAATCCTTATCAGGGTCGATATGGGTTTTTCCTTCTTTTATTACTGCCCCATTCACATGGACACTCCCTGACTTCATCAGCTTTTTCACATCTTTCCTTGTTCCAAAGCCCATGTTGGCGAGCAATTTATCCATCCTCATTTATGTCTTCCCCTTTCTGCTGCAATCTACTGGCAATTTTTTTAGCAAACCCTCCTAAATCGTTTGATTGATAGGCATCAATCACTCCATGGACAGTTTGATCAAACGTTTGTTTAATTATCGCTTCAGGTATTTCATTTGACTGCAATGCTTGATTTAAGTCTACACTCATTTTTATTGCTGCCTCTGTCCCTAATTGATTGGCACGCAGGACATCTTCTTCTTCTGCTATGGTTACTTTCATTGTTGGGAACCATTGCTTCAATTGGTATACTTCTTCTTGATGATTTGCAGGCAATGCTAATAAGCCCTTTTGTTCATGTTTCACTACTTTCGCATGCCCTGCTAGCTTAAGGGGAACTACTTTCTTACCCTTACAAAGCTTCTTCACTTCAGCTTCTGTGACAGCTGTAGCCATATGATAAATCGTTACTTCTTTTTGGAGATGATTTTCATATTTCACGAGGAAGTCCTCATAACCATTCTTTGGTAAACAAAGAAAGAGTACATTTGCCTGCTGTAAGGTCCCTTCATTTGCCTTTTTGGCATAAGGAAACTGCCTAATTAAGCTATTCACAGTTTGCTCATTTCGACCATACACATACGTCGTTTCATCTTTCTTCAACACGGTTAAGAGCATACTAGCTAGACGGCCTGAACCAACAATCACTTTCATGTTCTCTACCTCCTAATTGCGTTATACTCTCTTACTAAAAAAGAAAGAGCTGAAATCCAGGGATTATCAACTCTTACATACTAGACTCTTCTGTTTCAAACATATAATGCCGGGTTCGTATATTCACATTGAGGATGATCCCCATTGCCAGCATATTCGTTAAGAGGGCACTTCCTCCGTAGCTGATAAACGGAAGAGCCAAACCAGTTATAGGCATGAGCCCAATCGTCATTGCGATATTTTGAAATACTTGGAATACAAGAAGGCCGATAACCCCTGAAACTAAATAGGTTCCAAATAAATTGTTACATGTTAGCGCAATAATGATCATTCGATAAAATAAAAGGAAATACGTGACGATTAAAATCGTTGCGCCGATAAATCCAAACTCCTCGCCAATAACCGTAAAAATAAAATCTGTATGAATCTCAGGAATGCGGTCACTCTGCGTTTGAATTCCTTGCATAAACCCACTACCATGTAGTTGCCCTGACCCAATTCCTCTCATCGCGTTCACAAGCTGGTATCCAAACGAGCCCTGATGCTCATATGGGTCGAGCCAGCCATAAATACGATCAAGCTGATGGGAAGCAATAACTTTTGAGAACAGCTCAAAATTATGATTATGCAGCCAAACAAGTGATATGATTCCTGCTATCGCCGAAAGAGCTAAAAATAAAAGAATCCTCCAAGCAACCCCTGACATTAACAGCATCGTTCCCATAATACTTGCAATAACTAATGCAGTTCCAAGGTCAGGCTGTTTCAGTATTAAGAAAAAGGGTGGAAGCCCAATCGCAATGACCTGCCCGACAATGATCAAGTCTGATTTAAAATCTTTGGTTGCTCGATTCGCCGTTACCCGATACAGCATATGAGCAAGCGCGATAATTAAGAAGATCTTCATAAACTCTGATGGTTGTATTTCAGCAGGACCTAAATCTAGCCAACGCTGAGAGCCATTCCGAAAGACACCAAGAGGAGAGTATGCAACTAGTAACAAAAGAACAAGACCAATCCCATAAAGAGGAATTGAAAAGTTTTTAAACAGGTCATAATCAATTAACATTACGCCTACCATCACAACGATTCCTACAACAAACCATATGACCTGGCGTTTCACATAGTAGGTCGGGTCCTCGCTAAAATACTGACCAGATCCACTATAAATAGCTAACAAGCTAATACACATGAGCACAAACAACAGAAATAACAATGTGTAATCAATCTGTTGAAAGCCCGTTTTCCTTTCTTCCATTGTAGCCTCCATCTATAAGAAACAGCCCTCTGACTTACTTTATGAAGCAGAAAGCTGTGTTTCTTCCTTGTATTCTTTTATTCTTTTTTGACGTATGGTATTGCGAGATATATTTGCTAAAATCGCCAATGAGACCAGTGTAAAAAACAACGAGGATCCACCATTACTTATTAACGGCAACGGAATACCTGTAATGGGCAGCATTCCAGTCACAGCCCCTATGTTAAAGATAATTTGTATGGCGATTTGAAAGACGATTCCAAATGCCAACAAACTTCCAAATGGACTTTTGCACTTAGCTCCTATCATCACTCCTCGGATTAAAATAAGCGCATGTAACCCTAATACAATTAACACACCTAGCAATCCTAATTCTTCAGCGACGATCGCTAAAATAAAATCTGTATGAGCCTCGGGCAAATAATATAGCTTTTGTACACTTTGACCTAGACCTGTCCCACTTAAACCTCCGTGTGCCATCGCGATGTAGGACTGAATGACTTGGTGTCCATCCCCCATTGGATCAGCAAACGGGTCTTGATACGACGTAAGGCGCCTTACCCGGTAAGGAGCTGACATGGCAAATACGGCAAAAAGTGTCACTCCAACGACACCTAGCCCAATTAAGTGACGCCACTTGGCACCAGAGAAAAAGACTAGAAAAAACGTAACGAGGAGAATGGACGTAGCTGTCCCTAGATCTGGCTGCATCATAATTAAGCCAAACACAAACCCAACTACTACTAATGGTGGCATGACACCTTTAACAAACTGATCAATATACGCTTGCTTCTGTGAATACACTTGTGCCAAGTAAATGATCATACCAATCTTCACATATTCAGAAGGTTGAACTCTAAGTGGCCCCAACTGAATCCAACGTTGAGCCCCTCCAATGGTCACACCAATAAAAGGAAGCAAAACTAGGAATAATGAAATGATTGAAATAATAATAATGATCGGTGACATCTTCCTATACAGTCGATAAGGAAAATGCATCACAACGACAAAAGCAAGTACAGCCAGTACAAACCAAACGAGCTGTCGTTGTATAAATGAATACGGATTTGGATCGTTATATCCTAACCCTATAGGATAGCTTGCACTAAATACCATCACCAAACCGAACCCAGCCAAAAGGAACGTAGTGATGATTAACAGCCAATCATTATCTTTTCGAAATGAATACTTCATCGCGCCCCCCTGCTCTAGCAATAATTCGTTCATCAAGAACGGCAGTCAAAAAGCAGGAAAGAAAAGACACACTAACATTCCGACTTTTTGAAAGAACTCGAGCATAACATGCCTGCAGACTCGGACTTTTAGAACATTCTCTATTATATCAAACCACCTATACAAGCAAAAGAGGCTTTCATTGCCAAAGAATGTCGAATTTGTTAGAAAAACTAGGCTTCGTCCAGACTCCCTCCAAAAAGAAACAAAATTTCCCTCAATTTCTCACACTTCAACCGAAGAAGGCAAACTCGGACGAAGCCTTAGTTTTTCTTACTCCCCAATCTTCTCCCTCTCTCACCCGGAATAACTGAGTGGAAGAAGATGCAATCCTTCTTCCACTCAGCTATGAAGGGAACGAAACAACAAGCTTATCCTCATTTCCCCGCACCTAACCAAAGACGCAATTTTGGACGAAGCCTTAGTTTTTCTTACTCCCCAACCTTCTCCCTCTCTCACCAGGAATAACTGAGTGGAAGAAGATGCAATCCTTCTTCCACTCAGCTATGAAGGGGACTCACCATCCATCTTCTCTACACTTCTCCCAACCTAACCAAAGACGAAAAGAGCCAAACTCCAATAATATTAACCCTCGCCCCTCTGTTGTTGTTTCTTCTTATTCAAAAACTTAAATCTTGCTCCAAGCACTTGTCCAGCTAAATTGGAACGATAGCTTAAGTACAAATAGATAGCAGCACCAACTATGACACCTACCACCAAACTCGGAAATGCTCGAATTTGAGTTGTAATCGGAAGCAAATGTTGCATTCCTACATTGGCGATCATCACACCTACTGCCATAACAGCTGTGAAAACCATGATTAATATGGCTCGTTTGGCAATCAGTTTATAACTGAAATCGGCATGTTTTCCGATCGCCCAAACAGTAATGACAATAGATGCCGTATATCCTACATACGTAGCTAACACTCCTCCAAGTGGTCCAAACATGGAAAGGAATACGCTATTTGTTGCAATCTTTAAAACAAGACCTGCTAACAATGCAATGACGGCTATTTTTTGTTTGTTTATTCCTTGTAAGATCGCTGCTGTCACTGCAAAGAGCGAAAAGAACAACGTAATTGGTGCGTAATATTGAAGTATATACCCACCAACTTCGTAATCACTAAGCCCGTATAGAGCACCAAAAGCCGGATACGCTAACACAGACATTCCGACAGCAGCTGGAACCGTTAAAAATAAAATCACTTGGTACGTTTGTGTAATTTGTTTTTGCAACAAGTCCGTGTCGTTTGTTGTAAACGATTTAGTAATTGTCGGAATTAAGGTAATTGATAAAGCTGTGGCTAGTGCCATTGGGATAAGAATAATTTTGTGAGCCGTGTTAGAAAACACAGCAAACGCAACTTCTGACTCATCCTGCGTCAAATGTGAACCAATTAACGTATTATTAAAT
Organism: Halalkalibacter okhensis; assembly: GCF_000787375.1. GTDB lineage: Bacteria > Bacillota > Bacilli > Bacillales > Bacillaceae_D > Halalkalibacter > Halalkalibacter okhensis. Next base: position 63,765 of record NZ_JRJU01000016.1, read on the forward strand.
GTAAATAAATCTATTAGTTGATAAAGCGGAATCGCTAAACCTACAAAGGAAAGTGGCAATGCATAAGCAATCAGCTCTTTATACATAGATTTAAGCGAAAGCTGATGATCCATTGTACTTTTTTCAATTTGTTCATGAATATATTTTTTCCGTTTAAACCAATAAGTTAATAAGACAGCTAAACCGCCAAGCGCCCCAACAAATGCACCGAATGTCGCAAATCCAACTGCTAGCCCCGTACTACCTTCCATAATATTCACAATGGAGAATGTAATAGCTAAAATAAAGACAATCCGAACAATTTGTTCAATCACTTGTGAGACAGCCGTTGGCCCCATGGATTGAAACCCCTGAAAATAACCACGAATGATAGACATAACCGGTACAACTAGTAATGCTACACTGACCATTCGAATCGTGAAAACAATATCATCAAATGTATTGCCCTGTTCAGTTGGATTTTCAATGATCCAAGGTACAATATGAGGTGCCGCAAAAAACAAAGCCAGAAAAGCAATTAAACCGGTTATCGACATAAAAAGTAACCCTGATTTAAACAACCTGTGTCCCGTCCTGTAATCACCCAAAGAGTTATACCTTGAGACGAATTTAGATACGGCGATGGGAACACCTAACGTCGCCAAGCTTAATAGAACAGTATATGGTAAATAGCCATAAGAGTATAGGGCAATCCCTGTTTGGCCGACAATAGCAGTAAAAGGAAAAATATAAATAAGACCAAATATTTTAGAAGCAAACGTAGCGGCTGTTAATACCATTGTACCGCGCATTAATTTTGAATCCGACATCATTGATTCCTACTTTCCCAAATCCCATTATTTAAACTGATCGTTTTTACTCCTTTAGCATTTTACCATAGTCTTATCCGTGTTGCTCGAGTTAACACCGAATTCCTTTTTTTTATAAAAAGTGATAATGTAATGAAAGAAATTGAGGTGAAGAAGCATGAACAAATACGATGTTATTGTCATAGGAGGAGGTCCTTCAGGTTTGATGGCTTCCATTGCAGCTGCTGAACACGGTGTGCGCGTCCTTCTATTAGATAAAGGAAACAAACTTGGCCGTAAGCTAGCTATATCAGGCGGAGGTCGGTGCAACGTGACAAACCGCATGGACATTCAAGATCTCATTGCTCACATTCCGGGAAACGGCCGTTTTATGCACAGTCCATTCTCTGTCTTTAATAACGAAAATATTATTGCCTTTTTCGAGGGACTGGGCATTCAACTAAAAGAAGAAGATCGCGGAAGAATGTTTCCAGTAAATGATAAAGCAACTACCGTAGTTGAAACCCTTTTAAACCGAGTTCGTATGTTAGGGGTAGATATTCGTACAAATACAACTGTTAAAACGATCAATTATTCAGGTGAATCCGTTTCTGAAGTGGTATTACATAATGGTGAACACATCCCTACCCCAACAGTCATCGTGGCTACTGGCGGTAAGTCGGTTCCCCACACAGGGAGTACCGGCGATGGCTATCCTTGGGCCGAAAAAGCAGGACATACCATTACTGACCTATATCCAACAGAAGTTCCTATTACTTCAAGTGAAGACTTCATCCGGAAAAAGACGTTGCAAGGCTTATCATTAAGAGATATTGAGTTAACCGTATTTAATCCAAAAGGGAAGAAGATTAAAACGCACGATGGAGATATGATTTTCACCCATTTTGGTATTTCTGGTCCAGCAGCTCTACGTTGTAGTCAATATGTTGTAAAGGCATTAAAAAAGTTCGAAACAAAAACAATTAAAATGGAAGTAGATTTATTCCCTTCTGTATCTGAAGAAGCTCTCTTTCAACAATTACTCGCTAAAGTAAAAGCCGATCCGAAAAAATCACTGAAAAATTTATTAAAAGGCTTTGCCCCTGAACGATTTTTATTATTCGTTTATGATAAGCTCTCTTTAGATACGCAAGCACAAGCCTCTACCGTTACACATGAAACCTTTCGATCACTCGTAACCATTTGTAAACACTTTGAAATCGAAGTAAATGGCACACTGTCGATTGAAAAAGCATTTGTTACCGGAGGAGGAATTTCTATTAAGGAAATCGAACCGAAAACGATGCATTCTAAAAAGAAAAAAGGGTTATATTTTTGCGGAGAAGTTCTGGATATTCACGGCTATACAGGCGGTTACAATATTACTGTAGCTTTTTCCACAGGTTATACAGCTGGAAAATCCGCTGCAGAACAAGTCATTCACAAATGATATCCACACTACCCACAAGTTAAAGAGGTATTCTTTCCACTCCTTTTAGACCCCGATGAAATCAAGATCAACCCAATATATTCACGTATAGATATATTGGGTTATCCACATCTTTATTCACATTTATACAAGTCATAAAGACCTGCATTTTTCCACTTATGAATCTATTTATCATCCTTTGCTCATCTTCACTTGTGGAAATTTTCTATAAATTAACAAAATTCCACTGCTTTTTGTCTATCATTTCTTTATTGAATTATTCCACATCTCTCTTATTGTGGAATAATCTCAGCTTTTTCCACACATCATAAAACGAATCTAAAAGAGGAGTGAAAGAAATGGATGCAATGCGAGTTAAACAAATATTATCCTCATCTGCTGATATTGATGTGACTTATAATGGGACATCTGTTTGGATTGATCAACTTCATGAGGATGGAAAAACGGCGACAGTACACTTACGTGGCCCACTAGAAGAACGTTCAGAAGTAAACATCTCAGAATTAAAAGAATAAGTAAGCCGCGCATGCGGCTTACTTAGAAGCAATGAGCGAAGCCGTCGCTTTGCTTTTTAGCCTTCTGAGCGGTTTTTTCAGATGGCGTGCGACGTGCGAAGCCATTGCTCTTCTTCGACACTCTTTCAACTGATTTTATAAAAAGCCGCGCATGCGGCTTACTTAGAAGCAATGAGCGAAGCCGTCGCTTGCTTTTTAGCCTTCTGAGCGGTTTTTTCAGATGGCGTGCGACGTGCGAAGCCTTAAACCAATGAGAAAGAGCCGGTTCGGCTCTTTCTTTTACTGAAGGTTGTTCTGTTGTTGCATGGCATCAAAAACTTGTTGTTGGGCTTGTTGAACTAGTTGTTTCTCCACTTGGACATGTTGCTTCTCTTTTTCGACTTGTCCTTGAAGTGATTGTAGATATTGCTGCCCTTGTTCTACTTGTTGATGTAAGTTTTGCAGTTGGATTTTCTGTTGTTGTACTTGTTGCTGCGCTTGTTGCAACTTGTACTGGGCATCTTGGAACTGCTGATTCTCCATTTGCAATTGTTGCTGCGCTTGTTGCAATGGATTTTGCCCTTGCGTAGTTTGCTGAACCTGTAGCTCTGCACTTACGTATTGCTCGTTCCCCGTTTCAAGTTCCTGCTTAGCTTGTTCAAGAAATGCCTTTGTTTCCGTTAGATCTATGTTCTGTACGTTTGCTTGTCCAGCAGGCAGTAACAATTGCTTTTTTTCTCCCATATGATAAACCTCCGCTCCTCATAATCAGGTATATCTATACCCACTAACTATCGTGCTCATTATCGCTGTTTCTATGCTTAGCGAAGCTTAGGGAAAAAGGCAAAACAACCCTATATAGCAGCAGCTATTAGGGTTGTTTGTTATCATTTAACGTTATCCAACAACAATATTAACTAATTTACCTGGTACCGCAATGATCTTACGAACGGTTTTTTCACCAATGGCAGCTTGAACCTTTTCATCGTCCTTTGCAATCTCTTCCATTTGCTCACGTGTTGCATCCGTTGGAATCAAGAGCTTCGCTTTCACTTTCCCATTAATTTGAACGACCACTTCTACTTCGTTTTCAACAAGCAACGATTCATCAAAAGTTGGCCATTCTTCATAACTAATCGTACCCGCATGCCCTAGTTTTTCCCAAAGCTCTTCGGCTAAATGTGGAGCAATTGGAGAAAGCATCTTCACAAAGCCTTCCATTAGTTCACGAGGTAGCACCTCTTGTTTGTATCCCTCATTAATAAATACCATCATTTGTGAAATGGCAACATTAAAGCGCAACTCCGTCATATCCTCTGTAATCTTCTTAACCGATTGATGATATACACGTGTAAAGCTCTCAGTTGCTTTTGCGTCTTGAATTGCACGATTTAATTCACCTGTAGCTTCATCAACAAAAAGACGCCATACACGATCTAAGAAACGACGAGCTCCATCTAAACCATTTGTTGACCATGCGATTGAACCATCAAGTGGTCCCATAAACATTTCATATAAACGCAGCGTATCAGCGCCATGGCTTTCAACGACATCATCTGGATTTACAACATTTCCTTTTGATTTACTCATCTTCTCATTGTTTTCTCCAAGAATCATCCCTTGATTATAGAGCTTTTGGAATGGCTCTTTCGTTTGGACGACTCCAATATCATAAAGGACTTTATGCCAGAAGCGAGCATATAATAAGTGAAGAACGGCGTGCTCTGCACCACCAATATATATGTCGACAGGAAGCCATCTCTTTAATTTTTCCGGATCTGCCAAAGCATCTGCATTGTTAGGATCAATGTAACGAAGGTAGTACCAGCAGCTACCAGCCCATTGAGGCATGGTATTGGTTTCACGACGACCTTTCTTCCCTGTCTTTGGATCAACGACTTCAAGCCATTCCTTTGCATTGGCAAGTGGAGACTCTCCCGTGCCAGAAGGTCTAATTTCTTTCATTTTTGGAAGCTCAAGTGGCAGTTCACTTTCAGGAACTGTCGTCATCGTTCCATCCTCCCAGTGAATAACTGGAATCGGCTCACCCCAATAACGTTGACGGCTAAATAGCCAATCACGAAGGCGATACGTTACTTGCTTTTTCCCATATTGATTCGCTTCTAGCCACTCAATCATATTGCGTATTGCAGTATCTTTATCTAAGCCATTTAAAAAGTCAGAGTTCACGTGCTCTCCGTCCCCTGTATAGGCTTCTTCTTCAACGTTTCCACCCGCAACCACTTCACGAATGGTTAAATCGAATGTCTTTGCAAACTCATAGTCACGTTCGTCATGAGCTGGAACGGCCATAATGGCACCTGTTCCATAACTAACAAGCACATAATCAGCAATCCATATAGGAATACGTTCCCCATTTACTGGATTAACAGCAAAAGCACCCGTGAACACCCCTGTCTTTTCCTTTGAAAGCTCCGTACGCTCTAAATCGCTCTTAGCAGCAACTTTAGCTTTATATGCATCAATTTGCTCTTGTTGCTCAGCCGTTGTAATCACATCAACAAGCTTATGCTCAGGTGCTAACACCATATAGGTTGCACCAAATAACGTATCAGGGCGTGTCGTGAAGACTTTCACCTCTTCTCCTTCATGTCCATCGACTTTAAACGTAACTTCGGCCCCTTCAGAACGACCAATCCAGTTACGTTGCATATCCTTAATGCTTTCAGGCCAGTCAAGCTCTTCTAAGTCCTCAAGTAAACGATCAGCATAAGCTGTAATTTTTAACATCCACTGTTTCATAGGTCGGCGTTCAACTGGGTGGTCTCCCCGCTCACTTTTCCCATCAATCACTTCCTCATTCGCAAGGACTGTCCCAAGTGCCGGACACCAGTTAACTGCCACTTCATCAATATAGGCTAAGCCTTTTTCATGTAGTTTCGTAAATATCCATTGTGTCCATTTATAATAATTTGGATCTGTTGTATTGATTTCACGATCCCAATCATACGAAAATCCTAACGATTTAATTTGACGGCGAAACGTATTAATATTTTGTTCCGTAAAAACCGCTGGGTCATTTCCCGTATCTAAAGCGTATTGTTCGGCCGGAAGACCAAACGCATCCCACCCCATTGGATGAAGTACATTATATCCTTGCATTCTCTTCATACGCGATAAAATATCCGTCGCTGTATAGCCTTCCGGATGCCCAACATGTAGGCCTGCCCCAGAAGGATAAGGGAACATATCTAATGCATAGAACTTAGGCTTTTCTGGTTCCTCTGTTGTTTTAAACGTTTTATTTTCTTCCCAATATTGCTGCCACTTCTTCTCAATTTGATCATGTGAAAACGACATTTTGTACTCCTCCTAAATGTATGTTGTTCAAATGGCGATATGGTTTGAGCTAGCATGTATGTAAGATCATTCATAAGGAATTTCACCGTACATATAGAAAAAACCCCCACCCCTAACATGTTGTTAGGGACGAGAGTTGTTTATACTTCCCGCGGTACCACCCACATTAATGAATATCTAATCCTTCATTCGCTCTTCACAAGTAACGGTCGTGACCCGTCGAAAGTTACTTTCATTCACTTTCAAAACTCGAAGGCGAGTTCATCATACTTGTTCGGCTGACTTGCACCATCCGTCAACTCTCTACAATCCCAACTATGACTACTACTCCTTTTCTACGTCAACATATGAACTTACTTGTATTGTATGAATTCCAACGACTCATGTCAAGCAACCGTTCAGCTCAACTTGAAATTTGGGCTTTTTCTTGTTGCTGACTCTCTATTACTCGTTTTAGGGGAACATCATAAATAAATAAAATCAAAATAGCAAAGACAAACATAATCAAGAGGACCATAATGAGCATGGACATCGAAAAGAAATCGACCATTACTCCTCCTAATAGAGGTCCAATCATCCTTCCTCCTGTTGCCACACTATTTATAATCCCTTGATAAAATCCCTCTTTATTCTTCGGTGCTAACTTGCTCGCAATTGTTGGAACAGCTGGCCATACAAACATTTCTCCAATTGTTAATATGATCATCGCAACAAGAAACATTGAAAAAACACTCGCTTGCATAAGAACGGTGTAGGACAAAATAAAAATCAGAACACCAACTATCATTTGCTGCTTTAAAGTGTGTACCCACTTTTTAATTAACCACGAGACAAGAGGCTGAGCAAATACAATCATTAATCCATTAATGGTCCATAAGAAGCTATAATGCTGCAAACTTATACCTAGTGACTGTGTATGAACAGACACATTTGCTTGCCACTGCGTATAAGCCACCCAGCAAATAAAAAAAGCAACCGATAATAAGACAAGCGACTGCATTCTGTAATTGCTTCGTAACGATGTCTTTTGTTCAAAAACATTTGAAGTGCTTGCATGTTGAGCCTTTGCTCCAATGTTTCTAAAACCAATCGCAACAAAAACCGTCAAAAAAGCATACATAAGTGCATTAGCAGAAAAAACAGCTGTTAGCTCCACGGTTGCCACCACGCCTACTAAGGCTGTCCCAAGGGCTACTCCCACATTTTGAGCTATATACATCGCATTAAATGGTTTTCGTCCTCCTTCTGGCCATAGACTCCCTGCTAAAGCATACATGGCAGGAAAGATGATCCCCGTTCCAAATCCTAATCCTATAAGCAAAAACATATAAAAATAATAACTATGGTAAAATACTAAAATCATTGCACTAATCGTTGTAACAACAAGGCCAAATATCATCGTTTGATAGGCACCAATCTTATCAAACAAACGACCTCCCATTAAACTCCCTAATACCCCCGCACCAGCATTTAACATGAGTACAAACCCCGCTGCGGTTAATGACCGACCTAATTCTTGATGAATAATAATTGCATTTAACGGCCATAAAAAAGAGGCACCAGTTACATTAATAGCCATGGCCACTATTAATAACCAAAGTGATTTTGGCATAATATTAGCCCTCCTTCCTCTTAATCCCTTAGCCATCTTAGGTGATCTAGCAAGCAATTGCAATCTTTTTTATCTACCATTTGCTGTTAGAACAAATTTAAAGCTACAATAGGACCTATACGCCTAGATAAGTTCTTTCTTGTCTTAAAAAGAAAGGTGATACAAATGACCATTCAACATTATGGAGATAAACGATATTATTCATGGAATTACTATTTAAGAAACCAATTTGGCGAAAAGGTGTTTAAAATCCCTCTCGATGCTGGCTTCGACTGTCCAAATCGCGATGGAAACGTCGCCCATGGAGGCTGTACGTTTTGCAGCGAACGTGGATCAGGGGATTTTGCAGGTGATCGTAAAGATGATATAGTCACTCAATTTAACACGATAAAAAAGAAGATGCATACAAAATGGAAAAGCGGCAAATACATTGGCTACTTTCAAGCCTACACAAACACCTATGCTCCCGTAGAAACATTACGTGAATACTTTGAAGAAATTCTTAAGCAAGAAGGAGTAGTCGGCCTCTCCATTGCAACAAGGCCGGATTGCTTACCTGATGATGTTGTTGAGTACCTAGCAGAATTAAACGAGCGAACATTTTTATGGGTTGAACTCGGTCTTCAGACGGTTCATGAGAAAACGGCATTATTAATTAATCGAGCCCATGACTATCAATGCTATGTAGATGGAGTCCAAAAATTACGAAAGCACGGTATTAACGTATGTGCACATATTATTAACGGCCTGCCACTTGAGGACCGCAACATGATGATGGAGACCGCTCAAGAAGTTGCAAAGCTTGACGTACAAGGAATCAAAATTCACCTCCTCCACTTGTTGAAAAAAACCCCAATGGTCAAGCAGTATGAAAAAGGCTTGCTGCAATTTATGAGCCAAGACGATTATATTAACCTTGTTGTCGATCAACTCGAAATTCTCCCACCTTCCATGGTTATCCACCGCTTAACAGGAGATGGTCCTGGTGACATTATGATTGGTCCAATGTGGAGCATGAATAAGTGGAGTGTCTTAAACGGAATTGAAGCAGAACTTGTGCGGCGCAATAGTTGGCAAGGTAAATATTATCAGGCAGAGAGGATGTCATTGTGATGAATGTACTTGGAGTCTTACCATTTGCACGATTTCTATTAGAAAATGCTTTAGAGCCGGGCGACTATGCCGTCGATGGTACAGTTGGCAATGGGCATGATACTGTATTTTTAGCAAACCTTGTAGGAGAAAATGGACGAGTTTACGGCTTTGACATTCAACCCCAAGCAATCGAACAAGCCACAGCGAGAGTAATCGAGCATCAATTGCTTGAAAGAGTGACATTGTTTCAAAAGGGACATGAAGAGGTTCGATCTCTTATTCCAGAAACCGAACACACAAAAATAAAAGGGGCTATTTTTAATCTCGGATACCTTCCAGGTGGCGATAAATCGATTGTGACGGAGGCAACTACTACCATAGCTTCAATCAGTGCACTGCTTGATATCATGCCAAAAGGAGGTACGATTGTTCTTGTGATCTATCATGGTCATGAAGGGGGAAAAAGGGAAAAAGATGCCCTGCTTTCTTTTCTCGAACAATATGATCAACGCCTTGCCCATGTCCTCAAATATGAATTTATAAATCAAGCAAACGACCCACCATTTGTTGTTGCCGTTGAAAAGAGGTAATAGTTGACAATTTGTAATAATAGTTTGAAAATATAGATAGACACAATTTGAGGAGAGGCGTTTTATGACATTACTCGATTCAGTACTGGCTCATAACAAGCAGTTTGTTCTGGAAAAACAATACGAAAAGTTCCAAACGACGAAATTTCCTAATAAGAAAGTTGTCATCTTAACTTGTATGGATACAAGACTTTTAGAGCTTTTGCCTTTTGCAATGAATGTAAAAAATGGGGATGCAAAGCTCATTAGAAATGCTGGAGCCGTAATCTCTCATCCATTTGGGAGTATTATGAGAAGCATTTTAGTTGCCATTTATGAATTAGGTGCGGACGAAGTAATGGTCGTTGGCCATCATGGGTGTGGAATGACCGGATTGCAAGCATCGAGTATTCTTGAGAAGTCGCAAGAAAGAGGCGTCAGCTTAGAAACGATTGATATGCTTGAATTTTCAGGGGTCGATGTTCAAGGTTTCTTAACCGGCTTTGAAAAAGTTGAAGACAATGTTGAAAACAGTGTTCACATGATAAAACGACATCCTTTGCTTCCTAAAGATGTAGCCGTTCATGGTCTTGTTATTTGCCCCGAGACAGGCAAACTCGATTTACTTATTAATGGATACGAGGATCTAAACACAAGTATCGTTGAAAATCAAAAGGTCTAAATCCTCTCTATATAAAGGATTTAGACCTTTTTATGTCTTACCGTTCTCTCCGATACATCCAGCTGTTGACTAAAAATAACATTGCAGGGAGACCGCCTGTTTGTACCATTTTTTTCGATTTCTTTTTTAACTCTTTGTCTTTTTGAACTTTTTCATCGGCAATATATATAGCAATAACTCCACGAATGATCATTCGATGAAATTTCGGATCAGGCAATTTTGACATAAACTCCTCGGCCTTGTTGACGAAAAAACGGAAACGCTCGATCATCTCTTCTTCATTTTTATAGTAAAATAAGAAGTTTAATTCATCATCAGCTATATCTTCCTCTTGATCAATAAAATAATCAAGAAGTAGATGAACACCTTGCATCCATGGGTAATATCCTTCTTTTATTACTTCTGCCGTTTCTTCTGTTAAGTCTGCTTTTGTTGCGTATGTCGCAAGTGTATAAATTCCTAATGTAGATCCTGCACATGCTGAGAATTCAAACCACGTCATATCAGGCACTTTATGGCGGTGCTCGGCAAACCATTTTTCTAAACGCGGAATCCGTTCTTCTTTTACGACATGCTTATGTACTTGTAAATCGCCATAATACCCACTTAACTCCAACATAGCTGCTTGTACTTTATCAAATGAAGGAAATGTAGATAGGATGTTTTGACACGTGGTCACGATGTCGTGTAAATAACCACCATCCTCCTTTTCCTCCCGATATTGGTAATAATTTTTCAAGCTAGCTCCTGGTGTTAACGCATCGAGCAACGCTTGATGCAACGAACGGAAATCATTCGGGTCAAACGATGGGCTTTGGTCACACAAGTTATCTAAATAATCGCATGCAATTTGATAAGCGATGATAAACTGCAGTAGATCATCAAAACGATCCTTTGCTACGAGGCCGTACACCCCGCCCCCTTCACAGTGGAATTTTTTCTTTTTAAGGGCGTCTAGTGCTTGTGCACGCAACTTTGAATCTGGTATGTTGGAAGCCTTCTCTATCCATGGGTCAAAGTATTTATGAACCGTTGGGATGACTTCTTTATATATGTTCATTAGTAACGGGATGGGTCTTGTTGGTGCGCTCAACCGATATTCCTCCTAGTCATTTTCCATACTTAGAACCTTAGCATAATCTAAGTGTTCACACAATTAAGTTGTCTGGACTTTATGGTGTTAACAAATTAACAAAGCCAATAGCATGACGGAATACCTCTTCACGTTCAGGCTCATTGAACACTTCATGATAGAAGCCTTCCCATTCCTTGTAATATTTCTCATGTAATGAGAGGTGATTAAACCAATCCCTTACTTCATATTTGTTTACAAGATAATCTTCACCTGCTTGGAGAACAAGGAGTGGAAGATTCGGAAATTTTTCTGGGTATCGATGAGCTAGTCGCATGGCTTTAGATAATTCTTGATACCAACGGGCTGAAACCTTTGTAACTCTAAGTTCATCTTTTAAATAGGCTTCTCTCACCTCTTCATTACGTGTTGTCAACTCAGAACGGATCCCTGAATGTTGACTAAACGAAGGTGCAACACGATGAAGAAGCTTCGAAGCAAATTCCTTTGTTTTAGGTGGTGGTTCACTTAAACCTAAACATGGGGATGATAAGATCACTCCCTGTATCATTGCCGTACTTCGCTCCATCAACGTCCGAATGACTACAAGACCTCCCATACTATGCCCAAGTAAAAAGACCGGTAATCCCTTCACCCTAGCTTCATTTACCCATTCTTCTACTGAATCCAAATATTGATTAAACGATTGAATATGGCCACGCTTCCCCCTTGTTTTCCCTTGGCCTGGTAAATCTCCCATAACAACATCAAATCCATGATCATTCCACTTTTTTGCTAGCCACAAATACCGTCCATGATGCTCCCCCGCACCGTGAACGATGACGACCACTCCTCTTGGCTCAGCCACTTCCCATTTCCACATATCGCAATCCCCCTAACATATAATTTTAAAAGACCCATAACCTTATGGACCAAATATTAATATGAATATTCAGCTTTTTAGTAACTCAGGCTTTACGTTTTACGTTAAAATAAGTATAGCGATTTTTTCATTAAACGAAAAGGATGTGAGCGTATGATTTATCGATATCAAGACAAATTTCCGACAATTTCAGACACGGCTTTTATTGCAGACGGAGTAACGATTACTGGGGATGTAACAATTGGAGATGATTCAAGTATCTGGTTTCAAACGGTCATAAGAGGCGATGTCTCTCCAACAAAAATTGGGAACAGAGTCAATATACAAGACCAATCTATGCTTCACCAAAGCCCAAAATACCCATTAATCATTGAAGATGATGTAACGGTTGGGCACCAAGTGATGCTACATAGTTGCACGATTCGTAAAGAAGCGTTAATTGGCATGGGCTCCATTGTATTAGATGGTGCTGAAATTGGAGAAGGGGCCTTTATCGGTGCTGGAAGCCTGGTTCCTCCAGGTAAGAAAATCCCTGCTAACTCAATGGCATTCGGTCGGCCTGCTAAAGTCATTCGCGATCTGACCGAGGAAGATAAAGTTGATATGGCTCGTATTCGTCGTGAATATGTAGAAAAGGGTCAGCATTATAAGCAAATTCTCCAGGAAGAAAGACATAAATAGCAAGATTTTCTTTTTCTATGAATAAGATTGATTATTATTATCAATAATAAAGAAAGAAAAGAGCGAAGGCGATCGCTCTTTTCTCTAAAAGATCAATGTTGTGGTTCAAACGTTTTGCAATCTGTTTCTTCTTGCTTCTCTGCTTCTTTTCCGGTATGACTAACAACATAAATTCTGTCAGCCTCACACTGGTTTCCTTGAGCCCAGTATACACAGTTGTTCACTTCACATAAAACATCTTGTGCCATTTCACTCACCCCCTCTTACTTACATTTTGACCAATAAAGACTCAAGGCATACAGATATGCTCCGACAATCATCGGTCTTCATACTATTGAAGAAGGTGATTTTTTAAGGTTTAGGCTCTCTTACTTGTAATGAACTTTTTACTTGTTCAACCTCATTCCGGCTCTCATCCTCCTTATCAGCGACTTTCTCACATGGTTTGGTCATTCATCTAAAAGCTTCATTACAAAAATACACGCGATTCCTCTCATCGAAAGATCGCGTGTATTCGTACGTTTCTATTTACTTATTAAATACCAGCTTGCTCCTTTAACGCGGCTGCTTTATTTGTTTGCTCCCATGGTAATTCGACATCTGTACGACCAAAATGTCCATATGCTGCCGTTTGTTTGTAAATTGGGCGACGCAGATCAAGCATTTTAATAATACCTGCTGGGCGAAGGTCAAAGTTATCACGCACAAGTGCTACTAGTGACTCTTCCGATACTTTTCCAGTACCGAATGTATCAATTGAAATCGATACAGGTTGTGCAACGCCAATCGCATAAGCTAACTGGACTTCACATTTATCCGCAAGGCCAGCCGCAACAATGTTTTTTGCTACGTAACGAGCAGCATAGGCACCTGATCGGTCAACTTTTGTTGCATCTTTCCCAGAGAACGCTCCACCACCATGACGCGCGTACCCACCGTATGTATCTACGATGATTTTACGTCCTGTCAAACCAGCATCTCCTTGAGGTCCACCTATCACAAAACGCCCCGTCGGATTAATAAAGTATTTCGTATCTTCATCAATTAATTCTTGAGGAACAACTGGATTAATAACGTATTCTTTTAAATTACGTTGAATTTGTTCTAGTGTTACTTCTGGATGATGTTGTGTTGAAATAACAATCGTATCAATACGAACAGGATTACCGTTCTCATCATACTCTACTGTTACTTGTGTTTTCCCATCCGGACGAAGATAAGGAAGAACCTCATCTTTACGAACCTCCGTTAAACGACGTGCAATTTTATGGCTTAATGAAATAGGAAGAGGCATTAACTCTTTCGTTTCGTTGTTTGCATAGCCAAACATAAGCCCTTGGTCCCCGGCACCAATTGCTTCAATTTCTTCATCCGTCATTTGGCCTTCACGCGCTTCTAGAGCCTGGTCCACACCTTGTGCAATATCAGCTGACTGCTCATCAATGGATGTAAGAACCGCACACGTTTCATAGTCAAAACCGTATTTGGCGCGAGTATAGCCAATTCCTTGAATCGTTTCACGAACGATTTTAGGGATATCAACATACGTACTTGTCGTAATCTCACCAGCAACTAACACTAGTCCAGTTGTTACCGATGTCTCGCAAGCGACACGAGCATTCGGGTCATTGGTTAAAATCGCATCTAGAATCGCATCTGAAATTTGATCACAAATTTTATCTGGATGCCCTTCTGTTACTGATTCCGACGTAAACAAACGTCTGCTTTTCAATTCTGTCATTATCAATTTCCTCCTTTAAACACTGCTACTACGCTATTAGCATGTGTTTTTCTTTGTGACGGCACTCATGCCCACCGAATGGGAAATACCTACCTGTAAAGACCGTATAAACGATAAAAACCCTTTTCCAATAGAGGAAAAGGGTTGAATGTTTACCTTTAGCCTCTTATCGTCCAAGGCAAAGCCTTGCAGGTTAGCACCTTTTCACTCATGGCTTTAAAGTGTTGGTTGCTGGGCTTCTTCGGGCCTGTCCCTCCGCCTACTCAGGATAAGAGTATCCGTTCGACGCATATCATATCGCACAAGTCGTTTAATGTCAACAAATACCACTTGCAGTTTTACAATTATCTATATTGTGTGCCCATGCTCTAATAATATGCTTGTCCTACGATGATTTCTTACAGAAAACCGTTCAAAAAAAGACTGTTTCGCATATTTTTTGTTTTTAGGGATTAGATGGACACAATATGTTCGTTCCATTTCTCTCCAGCCACTGCACCTGCAAGAAGGTGGCGAGTGACTGGAGTTCTATCTCGCTAAGAAAAACAAGGAAACGATATTGCAAAACAACAATCTTTACGAAATGAGCCATAAAAAAGAGCGGCAATCCCGCTCCAATTAGTATGGTGTATCATCTCGTCTCTCCTGACGGTTTTCCAATTGTCTTTCCCGCTCTTGTTGCTTTAGCTCCCTTTCTCTCTCTATTTCTTGTTCTTTTCGAAGTTCTTCTCGTAGCTGCATTCTCATTAACTCATTTGCATTATCCCGTGGCTTCACTTGACTATAAACCCCACTAGCTGTTAAACCGATAATGAGTGCCATAAGTACCTGTTCTCCCCACTCCCTTGGGATAAACCAAAGGATTCCAGCTATTCCAATCGCTAGAAGAGCTCGATATTGCTTCTCAATACTAAAGGCATTTCCTATCACCGTTACAAGCGCCGCTACTACTGCTGAAACAGTAGCGAGATCCATCATGGAAACTTGCTGCAAATAGAACGCCTCCTTCATTTCTCTTTATCACATTGTATGCACATAAAAGAAATTTAGGAACCTTTCCTCAATGTTGCCACTTAGCGGATAAAATTCTTATAAGACACACATTTTCTCTTTGATATAGCACAATTGCATTTTATAAATAATAGTATAGACTATTAAACTTAATATGTTATACTAATTAACAAGATTTACTTCTATGTGGAACAATCAAAAAAAATTGAAAGAAAGGGTTTTGCGACAATGAATACAATCAGCCTCCATTCCGAATTAATTAACTTAGTGAACTCCACCACGGTTCAAGAAAATCTTCCTATTTCTTCACTAATTGAAAAGTCGTTAAGGCGCAGTGAAGGGAAACTTACCACAACTGGCGCACTTAGTGTGGAAACAGGGGCCTATACTGGGCGTTCTCCTAAAGATAAATTCATTGTCCACGAACCAAGTGTAAAAGACAAGATTGAATGGGGAACGGTAAATCAACCAATTGCTAAAGATACTTTTACGTCTTTATACTATAAAGTGTTGGAACATCTTAAAAACAAAGAAGAGATTTTCGTATCTGATGGATTTGCAGGAGCGGACCACAAATATCAGATTCCATTAAAAGTAATCAACGAATTTGCATGGCATCAAATTTTTGCACGTCAGTTGTTTATTCGCCCAACTGAAGAAAGTGAGGCTTCACCCAAGCAACCATTCACCATTATTTCAGCTCCATCTTTTAAAGCTGATCCACTTAATGATGGAACAAATTCAGAAGCCTTTGTTATCATTTCCTTTGAAGAACGAGTGGTTTTAATCGGTGGAACAGAATACGCTGGTGAAATGAAAAAATCCATCTTCTCCGTCATGAACTTTATTCTGCCTGAGGCAGATGTCCTTTCCATGCATTGCTCTGCTAATGCTGGTAGAGAAGGAGATGTCGCCTTATTTTTTGGTCTTTCCGGAACCGGTAAGACTACACTATCAGCCGATCCTCTTCGTTCATTAATAGGAGATGATGAGCATGGTTGGTCAAGTAATGGCGTATTTAATATTGAGGGTGGTTGTTACGCTAAATGTGTAAACCTTTCCAAAGAAAAAGAACCGGAAATTTGGAATGCCATTGGCTTTGGAACGATTCTTGAAAACGTAGCTGTTGATGCAACAACAGACAAAGCCGATTATGAAGATACATCATTAACTGAAAATACACGAGCAGCTTATCCGATTGAAGCTATTCCTAATGCATTAGTTCCAAGTGTTGCCGGACATCCAAAAACAATTATTTTCTTAACAGCAGATGCATTTGGTGTGTTACCTCCGATTAGTAAATTAACAAAGGAACAGGCGATGTATCATTTCTTGTCTGGATATACGAGTAAGCTTGCTGGAACTGAACGTGGCGTGACTTCGCCTGAAGCTACCTTCTCCACTTGTTTTGGAGCTCCTTTTTTACCATTGCCAGCTGTTCGTTATGCTGAAATGCTTGGGGAAAAAATTGACCAACACGATGTGAATGTTTACTTAGTTAATACAGGCTGGTCTGGTGGGGAATACGGTGTTGGAAAACGAATGAATTTAAAACACACGCGCGCTATGGTTCAGGCTGCTTTATCAGGGGAGTTACGTTCTGCAGAGACGATCACAGATTCCATATTTGGCCTACACATTCCCCTTCATTGCCCTGGAGTACCTGATTCTGTACTGAAACCACGCGATACGTGGACAGATAAACAGGCGTATGATCAAAAAGCAAAAGAATTAGCTACAAACTTTAAAAAGAATTTTCAAAAGTTTGACTCCATTAGCCATCGTATTAAGAATGCCGGTCCAAAATAGACGCAGATGAAGTATTACGACGTAATCTAAAAGCAAGATATGTTTATACTGACCAACGCTTAGATGACCTTACAAATCTAAGCGTTTTAATTTGGTTTATCCGGTTGTCGAAGACCTTTTATCTATTGAACCATGTCGTTAGATATAGGTACCTATAAGATTTAAGAAAAAGCTTATGGTTTAGCCCATATCAAATATAAATAACCAGCCAAGTAACGCTCCTCCCTAATAGACTTTAAATTAGACTCTTTTACAATTTCAGAAATATCTCTGTTCTGGTGGCACCCTACAACCTTTAGTGCCAAAGGGTTCAAAGATTTTTGTAACCATGCCAACGGTTTGTTTGTACTAATGCCGTGCTCCAACATCAGTATTTCCCCTTCTGGCTTACACCACTTTTGAAAGCTATTTAAAACACTTACAGGTTCTTGATAGGCACATAAGCTGCCGGAAGAGATAATAGTGTCAAAGCTGTCTTCGTTAAATTCAACCGTTTCTACATCATCTTGAATAAGTGTTGTTTTAAAAGGATAATCTTTAGCCGCATTCTGTGCTGCTTTCAACATTGCAGGACTAAAATCCAATCCAGTCAATTCAATATCACTACTATAGAAGGGAAAATTCAGTCCTGAACCAATGCCAACTTCCAAAACCTTTCCTTTGGCTTCTTGAAAAATTCGTTGACGAAACTTATAAGCCTGACCGTTTTCTCGTCGTTTATTGTACTTTTTTGCTTGCTTATCAAACTTTTTAATTAATGATTGACGATCCATATCATCCCTCGCCTTGTTCATTCAGACCATTTTTATTTAACGAAATCAGGCTGCTGGTAAAAAGACTACTGCTCCCGTGTTTATCATCACTATTTTGAAATAATCGCCATTTCTTCTTCTCACCTCTTTTTTACTTCCATAAGAAAAGCAGCACATGCGGCTTTTCTTATGGAACAGAGGTTGCTCTAACTTAGACCTACTATTTCTTCCTTATTCATTTGGACTCGTTCCTGATAATAGATAATCAATCAACGCCTTTTGCTCTTCTTCGGTAAAACCCGTTGATCCATCCACCCAATATTCATGGCCGATTCCCAAAACATGAACATCTCTTAACTGTGGCACAGATTCATTTGCAGCTATTACTTTTTGACGTAACTCCTTGTCAATTATTGCTTTTAAACTGTTGTAAGGATTTGGGAGGCGTCCTTTCATTAGTGTACCTGGTACCCCCAGATCAACTATTTCATCGGGGCCAACAGCAACTGCGCCATCATGTAAATAAGGGGCTGTGTAGGCTAATCCAACTAAACTTTTTACCTTATAGCCCCCTTTTGAATTAATGTTAAAGGCTAATTTTTTTTGTTCTTGATTAATATGATCTGTCGGAACCTTAAGGACAGTTGGATTGTCAGGAAGAGGAGTAGGAGTATTGGGGGCATACATATACGACTCCCTCAGCTGTTTTCCAACCTGCTTCATAGATAAAGCACGAGTCGGCTCCGTTTTTATTTCCTCCACAGGAATAATTTGATGATTCGTAAATGTTCTCCCGGCATGGCAGCTTATGCAACCTGCTCTTTCAAACACCTCTCGCCCCGTTGCTTTTGTCTCTTCGCTTACCTTACGTCTATACGTAGGTGGTGCGATTGTATTTTGATAAGCTGAGAGGGCATTATTTTCTCTTCCTACCTCTGTCCCGATCGAACTAACAATTGTCGCATTCGGTGTAATCATAGTTAAGTTAGGAAATGTGGGCGGGATCACCCCTTCATTGACTCCTGGAACATTCGGCGTGTCGTCAACCGACTGAAAAAAGTCAGACGGCTTTTGATTTGATGTAACATCATACTTGTATTTCTTATGCGCGGAATTTTGTAAAATGGTTCCCATATACACTTCTTTATCAACACCAAACAAATCCTCACTATGCTCTTGAAACGATAATGAATCTGAATTAAAAGAATGCACCTCATTATTAAACGTACTCAAGCCCCTAAAAGGTCCGAATAACGAAAAGCCATTCCACCCATATGGATGAGCTTCAAATGTAAAGGTATGAGGTGTTTGTGTTGGATTTGCAACAAGATCTGGAGTGGTGTCAAAATTGCCTTTGGGCCATTTAATAAATGTTTTATCGACTGCTTTCTCTAATGCAACTGGGTCTGGTAGCTCTTCTTCTTCCCCCTTTGTATTTTCGATTGTTCGATTGGTATCACGTATATAATCTCTTATAGAGTCTATTTCTGCTGTCGGGAAAAAAGCAGCGGAGTTGGTTGCCAAAGCTGTAATCAGACCACTGTCAAAATCTAAATTCGGCACTCCTTCCATTACTTTTCCAGTTTCTAAGTCAACAGTTGCATGGCAAGCTGCGCAGCTAAGACCAGCTCTTACTCTGCCATTAGAGTACGAAATCGGAATACCTAAAGGGGTAACAGCCCCTTTTGCGACATCAAGTCCTGTATCAATTTTATCTCCTTTTTTCCACGATTGCTCCCCTATTGTTACATCCTCAGAAAGCTCAACACGAAGATTCGTTGTCGCTTCTCCTTTTAGCTCCATAATCGCCTTCATTATATTAGGAATTCCAAACGGACCATCTATAAAACCAAGAATATCTGTTAGAAATATCTCATTCCCAAACGTTTCTTTGTAAAATAACTCTTTCCCCAAATCAATTAACTCCTGATCCACTTTCACAGCCCCATTTTCAGGTGATACCATTTTTCGCTGCTCCGCTTTCGTAAACGACTTGATGTCTTCCTCAGTAAGAAACTTCCCCATCACATCATAAGAAACGGTTTCACTAAATTTGGTTTTATGTTCATTAAGTATTTGATCTGTGTCTGGGACATAGCCATATTCAAAATCAGCTTGAGAAAGGCCAAGCGCACAGATAGCTACAAATGAGCTGACTAAAAATAGTACGTTCCACTTCTTCACTTCATTCGTGCTCCTTTTTTCCATACTCCTCTTTACCATTTACGTTTTAGGCATATTCATACTCTAAAAGCATGGACTATTACCGGAGTAAGAACAAAAGGACAAACGACCTATCATGTTTAAGCTGAATGCAATTTCACATTGCGCTTAATTACTTCATAATAACTTATGAGCAGTTGGGCAAATATTTCATCCCATGATTTCGTCAAGGCGAATTGTCGTGCCGCTTTAGCAAACTGATTACGCCTGCTGTGATCATCTAATAACATCGCTGTATGTTTAGTAAAATCTTTGACATCTCGCGTCTTACATAAATACCCCGTTTTTCCATGGTCAATTAGATGCTGGACTCCACCTGCATTTGCACCGATTACTGGCAATCCAGAAGCCATTGCTTCCAACACTACATTTCCAAACGTCTCCGTTGACGAAGGAAAAAGAAAAAGATCACTAGATGCATAGACATTGGCTAGTTGTTCGCCTTCTAAGAACCCTGTAAATGTCATTTGTTCATTTTGATGTCCAGACCACAACTTAAGCTGTGGTCCGTCACCAACAATCAAAAGATGCGTATCGTCTTTTATGTGTCGAGGTAGGGAATGGAATGTCCTTATAGCAATGTCTACTTCTTTTTCAGGTGCAATTCGACCTACATATAACAAGATCTTGCTTTGTGAAATTTGATATTTTTGCCTGATTTCATCTGTTTTCTTTATTGGAGTATAATATGTGTGATCAATTCCTCTTCCCCAAATTTCCAAGTCCTCATGAAACGAATGGTTGCTGAGCTTATCCCTTGTACTTTCTGATGGTACATAAATCCTTTCAAAAGATCGGTGAAACCAGATCATGTATTTCCAAAGCCACTTTTGAAGAAACGGTATATGATAATAGTGTAAGTAATCATCAAAATGAGTGTGATATGAGGCAACCATAGGAATATGATGTTTCTTTCCATAATGAAGACCATATAGTCCCAAATTGAGTGGGGTAGCGACATGAATCAAGGTAGGTTTAAATTGTTCTAGCGATTGTTTAATATGACTGGGGTTAGGAAGTGCAATTCTACACTCTGGATAGAATAGAAAAGGAAGACTTGCAAATCGTTCAATTTGGCCAACAGCAGGAACGGACGTTTTGCCATCAGGTGCAAACACTTTAAATTCAATCTGGTTTCTTTCTAAGTAACCAGTTAACCTTTGCAATGTTTTCGCAACGCCATTGATTTCAGGTGAATACGTATCAGTGAAAATCGCAATGCGTACATCCATGCTCTCTCCCCCTGCAGTAAAAGTCTTGTTACTATTACTTTACTCGACAAGGTAGAAATATTTTACAAAGATACTGTAAATTTCTTTTTAATTTCTAGCTAAAATCTCAATATTTCTCAAACAATCCCTTAAAAAAATGCTATTATAATAAAAATGTCACCAGATATTTTCTTATGGAGTTGTTCTTATGAATCGAATTGTTGACTGGCTATCCACAAACGATGATAAAGTATTTTTAGTCGTGAACAAGAGGTGGCGCTGCAAACCTCTAGATCTTATTTTACCGAAAATCACCCATCTTGGTGGAGCAACGTTTACATTATCGATGCTACTTACATTAATTTTCATTTTCTCCAACGATGTGCGTTACTGGGCCATTGATGGGTTAATTTCATTAACGATCAGTTTCATTGCTGTTCAAATCATTAAAAAAGCTTTTGGCCGCAAACGTCCGTATTTAAAATTACCCGATGTCATTACCGTGGCAAATCCCCTTAAAGATTTTTCGTTCCCATCTGGTCATACAACAGCAGCCTTTTCCATCGCTATTGTTTTCGCCTTACACTCCCCGATTCTTGCTTTTACAGTTGTGCCATTAGCGATGATTGTTGCTATTTCACGCATGTATATAGGACTTCACTATCCAACCGATTGTTTGATTGGGGCATTTCTCGGAACCATTAGTTCCATATTGGCCGTGTACTTTATCTATGTCTAAATAATAAAAAACATTATATATGCCGTGAGAAAAGATCTTTTTTCTCACGGCAACTCTCAAGATGTATAGCTCAGGATTTGATCATAGAGCTCTTCAGTCCTTTCTTCAGTCACTAAATGTCCGGTCTTTTCATATGTGATTAAATTTGCATTAGGCAAGTCTTCTACTAACCGCTTCCCAACTGATAGTGGGACCACTTGATCTTCTTCACCCCAAATTAATAAAGTTGGAATCGTAATTTCACGTAATTGCTCACTCGACAAATCTCCTTCACGATAGCGCAACAGTCTGATTAACGAGCGGTAGAAATCTTTCTCCAATAAAGGCCTTGCAAACTCCTCCATCATCTCTTTATTGATGAGCGTTCGGTTATAAACAACATTCTCTAAGCTTTTCTTGACATCTTTCATTCGAATATAACGCTCTACAAAAAAACGAAAAAAAGGAATATACGTGCAATAAATTAACGATTTCCTTGCTCGTTTTAAATAGCCTGAACTACATATTAAAATGAGCTTTTTAATTTTAGAAGGAGCTCTCTTTGCAGCATATAATGCAATTTGTCCCCCCATAGAATGTCCGACAATCGTCACTCCATCAAGCTGAAAGTGGTCAATGCATTCGGCAATGAAGGCCGCATAACTTTCAAAAGAATAGACAAATGTTTTTGATTTTTCACTTCGCCCAAACCCAGGTAAATCAATAGCAACTACTGAGAATTTCTCTTTTAAAAGCGGGATGAGACGATTAAATGTATAGGTAGATGATACGAAGCCATGAATGAGAAGAATTGGCGGTTTTTCATTTAACAAGTATTCACAATAAACATTAACACCTGCAATACAGATCATGCCCTTTTTCACTTTGTCCATCGTCACCTTTAAACCACTCCACTAGTGTTTTAAAGGTATTATTTGTAAATCTTACTTTCATCATTCCTATTTTAAAAGGAAATGTTTTTCATCCATGCCGCTGCCTCAGCTAAGATCACTCGTTGACTAGATGCTGGAAAATGATGAGGAAACGTTGGGTAATACCATGTATTAATGTTTACGTCTGATAGGTGGCACGCTTCTTCTAGGCGATATGCATGCTCAATGGATACATGCTCGTCTTTTTCACCATGAATGACTAACACGTTTCCTTTTATTTTCTTGATTTCAAAAAGGGGTGTACGCCATTTATACCTTTCTGGATATTTGTTCGGTGTCCCCCCTATGACTCGCTTCATCATTCTTCGTAAATCAATTCGTTCCTCATAAGTGAGCACCATGTCCGATACCCCATTCCAACACACAACCGAGCTCGTCTCAGGTCGTTCAATCGCCGTAAGCAAGGCCATCACTCCCCCACGTGAAAAACCAAGAATATGGAGGGAATGCGGGTCAACACAGGACATGTTCTTCATTAAGTCAAATGCAGAAAAAGCATCTTCTCGGTCTTCCCCGCAAAAGTCCTCTTGTCCTTGCCCTCCCTTATTTCCACGATAAAAAGGCGCAACAACAACCATGCCTTCAGCTGCCCACTGAATGATTCGTTGAATTCGAACCATACCAACGTTTTTGATTCCACCGCGTAAGTATAATAGCCCTGGGAATTGCTTGTCCCATGTTGGGATGGCGACATATCCTTTAACTTTTAATCCCGAGCTTAGATATGTAATTAAATATAATTTTATTTTAGGGTGTGGAGACGGAATACGAATCTTATTGATGACGTCCATATGTAAAATCCTTTCTCCTTTATATTGAAAACCCATTCACACAATATTTTATTGCGTTCCTGTCAAAAAATGTGACAAAGAAAATAAAAATGGGCAAACACACATTTTCTCACCTTCACATAGACTATCACAATTAGTATTCCATTTTAAGGAGATGACTGACATGCAAGTCACAAAAAAAGTAGCTCTATTGCTCTTATCTCTTGTTCTGTTTCTATCCATTTCTGCCTGTTCGTTTGGGGGAAATAAAGATACAATCCGTGTTTCAGAGGTAACAAGATCCATCTTCTATGCTCCACTTTATGCAGGGATTTCTCAAGGATTTTTTGAAGACGAGGGGATTGACCTTGAACTCACGACAACTTGGGGAGGCGATAATACAATGACCTCTTTGTTATCAGATGGAGCCGATATTGCTTTGGTTGGAGCTGAAACATCGATTTACGTCTACGCTCAAGGGGCTACTGATCCAGCGATCAACTTCGCCCAATTAACTCAAGCTGACGGGACATTCCTTGTATCACGCGAAAAACTAGATTCATTTGAATGGGATGACTTAAAAGGTAGTACGTTCCTTGGTCAAAGAACCGGTGGCATGCCACAAATGGTTGGGGAACACGTGTTAAGACAACATGGAATTGACCCACACAATGATTTGAACCTCATTCAAAACATAGACTTTGGCAACATTCCAAGCGCCTTTGCCTCCGGAACTGGGGATTTCGTTCAGCTATTCGAACCGCAAGCAACATTATTTGAAAATGAAGGGATTGGCCACATCGTTGCATCGTTCGGAACTGAATCAGGCAGTGTGCCGTATACCGTTTTTATGGCAAAACAAAGCTACATGGAATCTGAAGTCGAAAAGTTAGAAGCCTTCACTCGTGCCCTTTATAAAGCACAAACGTGGGTAGAGGAACAACCTGTTGAAGTCGTTGCCGAAGCCATTGTCGACTTTTTTGAAGATACAGACGTAGAACTTGTTGCACAAGTTGTTGATCGCTATCGCTCACAAGGTTCCTATGCTACCTCTCCACTCGTTCAACCTGAAGCTTGGGACAATTTACAAACGATTATGGATCAAGCGGGTGAACTTCCACAACAAGTGGACTATACCGAGTTAGTGAATACGTCGATCGCCGAAAGTGTGACAAATTAGGAGGCTGATGAAGGTGGCGACATTGCAATTACAAGATGTATCCTTAGGGTATTTGACAAAGCGCGAGGCAACCTTAGCTCTTGAGTCGATAACCTTTTCAGTAGAGGATGGAGAGTTCCTTTCCATCCTCGGCCCCAGCGGCTGCGGAAAAACGACTTTACTGTCTATTATTGCTGGTCTTCTTACACCAACAACAGGTAACGTGACTCTCGGCAATCAAACGATCACTGCCACTAGCAATATTGGATATATGCTTCAACAAGACTATCTCTTTCCGTGGCGCACGATTGAAGACAACATTACATTAGGCTTAAAAATCAAGGGCGTTTATTCTGAAACAACCAAAGCTGCCGCACTCAATTGGTTATCACAGCTAGGTCTTGCAGATAAAAAGGATTTGTTTCCTAATCAGTTGTCTGGTGGCATGAGACAGCGCGTTGCTCTCGTTCGAATGCTTGCGACCAATCCTTCTATGATGCTATTAGATGAACCTTTTTCAGCACTTGATTATCAGACTAAGCTCAAATTAGAGGACTTAGTTTTTCAAACACTGAAAAAAGAGAAAAAAACAGCAGTTCTAGTAACCCATGATATCGCCGAAGCCATTGCTATGTCCGATCGAGTTGTCTTATTATCCCCAAGACCCGGACGCATTCATCACATTTTTGATATCCCAAACGACATAGCCAAAGCTTTGCCATTTGAAGCAAGGCAGCATAAGTCGTTTAATGATCAATTCCAAATGATTTGGAAGGAGATGGAGAGCCTTGCATCAACATCTTGATTCCTTACACAAGAAATATCTTGCCTCCCTAAAAAGGGAAAATACAAAAGTGCTCATGGTCCAGCTGAGTATTCTCATTTCCTTTTTTGTTTTTTGGGAAGTAGCAGCAAGACAACGCTGGATTGACCCGTTACTGTTTAGCATGCCGTCAAGGATTTGGAACTTACTTGTAACACGAGTCAGTGATGGTTCTTTGTTTACTCATGCGTCTGTGACGATGTTTGAAACAGTCTTTGGCTTTGTACTTGGTACTGGTATTGGCACATTGCTTGCTGCAATTCTTTGGTGGTCACGATTCATCTCAAAAGTGCTCGATCCATATTTAGTCGTTTTAAACTCAATGCCCAAAGTCGCACTAGGACCTATTCTCATTGTAGGACTCGGTCCAGGCTTCACATCCATTATTGCCATGGGAGCACTCGTTTCTGTCGTCATCACCACTATGGTCGTCTTTACTGCCTTTCGTGAAGTCGATGCCAATTACTTAAAAGTGATGAATACGTTTGGCGCATCCAAACACCAAACATTTCGATACGTCATTTTCCCAGCCTCTCTCCCAACCATTATCTCAACATTAAAAGTCAACGTAGGCCTAGCCTGGGTCGGAGTAATCGTCGGAGAATTCTTAGTCTCAAAACAAGGACTCGGCTATTTGATTATTTACGGATTCCAAGTATTCAACTTTACACTCGTCATCATGAGCCTACTCATCATCGCCATCCTCGCAACCATCATGTACAAAATCGTCGAATTCATCGAACAAAAACTAATGAAACAATTTTAGAGCAACAGCAAAAAGGCGAACTTCCTTTTTGCTGTTGCTCTAAGCAATGAGCGGAGCCGCCGTTATCTTTTAAGCCTTTTGAGTGCACTTCTCAAAAGGCGCACGGCGTGCGGAGCCATTGCCATTTGTTCGCTCTATTATGGAATAAAAGTAGGTTTCATAGCGGAGCCGCCGTTATCTTTTAAGCCTTTTGAGCGAACTTCTCAAAAGGCGCACGGCGTGCGGAGCCATTGCCATTTGTTCGCTCTATTATGGAATAAAAGTAGGTTTCATAGCGGAGCCGCCGTTATCTTTTAAGCCTTTTGAGCGAACTTCTCAAAAGGCGCACGGCGCGTGGAGCCATTGCCACTTCTTCGCTCTATTATCGCAAAAAGGCGAACTTCCTTTTTGCTGTTGCTCTAAATCAATTGCAAATGTTTAATTTGCTCCATCGTATACGTAAGTACTTGGTCCTTCATAATAAAACTGAACTCTGAAGATAACTCTACAGGCAGATCTCCTACTAATACTGGACCATTTGTTTCGTAATAATGGTCTTTTTTTATGACTATAGAAACCTCAGCAAAAAAGATCGTTTTATACATAACCGATTGCTCACAATTCACCTCATACTGTCCAATATAGTGCAAAGCATCTACCTCTGCACCTGTCTCTTCACGTACCTCTCTTTTGGCAGCTTCAACTAACGTTTCCCCTATTTCCACTTTCCCACCTGGAAACTCAAGACCTCTAGTCCGATGTCTCGTTAGCAACCAACTATCTTTGTAACGACATACAACCCATATATGCTTAGCATTCTCTCCAAAACCGGATTCTTCAAATGTTAGTCTGACTTGACAGCCATTTTGATCCTGAAACTGATACATAACTCTCGCCTCTTTTTGTATTCTTCCTTCAAGTATACAGATGAAAAAAGAGATAGGATAGGGGAAAAAACGTCTACGTCCTTTTTCCCCTTATCCCCATGTTGGTTTGACAGGATCATCTGGCTTAATCGCAAACAAAACAATAAGAACGGTCATCACACATAAAAGCGTATTCGACAGAAACATAAAGGAATGTGAGGTTTTCATCAGTACAGCGAAAACCGGTGGCCCAAGAGCAACACCAACAAATCGCATGCTACTATACAATGAAGAAATCGTTCCTCTTTGTTCCATTTCAATGCCCTCTGTCACTAAAGCGTCAAGACAAGGAAGAGCAATACCGATCCCCACGCCACTTGCGAAAAGACAAGTTAACAACAAATAAATATCTTTAGAAAACGAAACCGTAAAAATAGCCAAGGTCAAAATAATGAGACCTGCGACCGTAAACCACTTCATTTTTTGTTTATCTTGTCCAATCACTTTTCCCGTTGCAAAAGAAGAAAAGCATAATGCTGCTAATGGAATGGCTAAAATAATCCCTTTTTTTATACCATCTATTTGAAACTCATCTTCAAGCATGGTTGATAAATAAAAAAGAACACCAAAAATAACAAACATTAAAATTCCCCCAATGGCAAATACAGCGTACAGCCATCGACCTTCACGCTTAAAAATGACCTTTGTTGTTTTTACAA
This sequence comes from Halalkalibacter okhensis, assembly GCF_000787375.1. Classification (GTDB taxonomy): domain Bacteria; phylum Bacillota; class Bacilli; order Bacillales; family Bacillaceae_D; genus Halalkalibacter; species Halalkalibacter okhensis. The sequence goes on from NZ_JRJU01000016.1 coordinate 91,912, forward strand.
AAGCCTTGAAACCGACAGCTTCCCCACTCATTGGAGGGACTTTCACTAAAAAAATCATAGATAATATCGAAATAAAACATAACACAGGAATGGAAAGGAGAGGCATGTACCAAACAATTAGTGCTAATGCCGCACCTAAAATCGGGCTTAACACTTTCCCTAATGTATTGGCTGTTTCAATCATACCTAAGCCTTTACTTACATCCTTTTGATTTGTATACAAATCACCCACTAATGGCAGCACAATAGGCATTGCTCCTGCTGCTCCGATTCCTTGCAAGAAACGACCAAAAATCAACATACCGTATGGATTTTCCATTTGCCACCCTGCAAATCCTGAAATAAATCCACCTACCCCTGCAATAATTAAACTAGGAATGATGACCTTTTTTCTACCAATGTGATCTGATATATACCCGGCTATAGGGATACAAACGATAGCCACAATAGAGTAGACCGTGATGAGCATACTGACTTGGAATGAACTAATGCCAAGTTCTTTCTCGATTTGAGGCAATACTGGAATTAGCATTGAATTCCCTAATGTCATGACGAGTGGGATTGATGAAATCGAGAAAATAGCCCATTTATCTTTTTCTTGCATCGCAAGGCTCCCCCGTTCCTAACTCAAAATAATTACCTTGTTAGTATGAGGAAGACGAAATGTTCTATACACGTTACAGTACAGGAAGAAAAAGCAAAAAAAACACCCATTCGACTGAATAGATGCTTGTCTTTATTGAAGGTTATATTCTCCACTTTCTTTAATGGAACGATAAATGGTATTTAAAGCACTTTGAGGATGCGCCGCTAGATTTTCCATTTTATTACGAAATTCGGTTAATAATTGTTCTTCTGAGTAGCCTTCTTTTACAAGATCTTTCAGGACGTCTTCAATGATCACATCTCTTTTTAATGCGAGCTTTGCCTCTAATAAAACACTAATGTGTTCCGATAATTCCGTAATCGTTTGTACGTTTGTTATCATAGCAGCCGGATGATTATCTTTGCTTGTAATAATGACATCTACTAAGATGTGGCCTTTATTCTCTTTTATTTCTTTAAAATATTCACAATAATCCTTGCTAATCACGGCTTCAATATACCAAGTCTGATTACTGTTTTCCATATTGATAATTAACCCATCATGAATTGGAATTAATCTTTGGTCAACACATTCACCTTTACCTTCAAGCAAGCTAAGCGAATAAAGTTTAAATGTTTTCAAGGTCGTTCCCTCCTTTCATTCCATTAAATCATAAATCGCTATGACAAACAAAGGGGCTAACATAAGCCCCTTTCCCTATTACGAACTTTTTAACCGATGAAAGCACAACTCATATTGCCTTTCTTGGATCCACTTAATTAGTTGAACCTCTTCTTTAGTGAGGTCTCTCCTTAACTTACACTTACAATCGTCGATCAGTTCTTGGTAAAGATTTTCTTGTAACATATAGCAAATGTCTCCTTTTGTCGATATTCTAAAACTGATATCAATGGTGCGCTCTGACAATTTTATTCATACAATCGCAAAATATGTTAACTTTTTCTGTGTTACAACAAAAAAATGCAATTTTCTCTACTTCAAATGAAAACTTTCGATTGTTTGCTTACAATCATTTTCTTTTTTCTACCGTTTATTTCCTCACGCAACAACTCAATGAAATCTTCCTCTAATTCCAAGCGAATTGCACGCTCATAAGCTTCTAATAATACTCGATATTCTAACCTATCCATTTCCTTTCACCGCTCTTATAAAAAATTATAATTAAAAACCACGCTTATTATAGGCCTCTTTCATTTGATCTAACCCTTGTTTTAATGTTCCTCTAGGGCAAGCTAAATTAATCCGCTCAAAATCTTTTCCTTCATCACCAAAAATAGGACCATGGTTTAAGGCAACTTTCGCTTCCTCAATGAGCCATTTTTTCCTTTCTGATGCGGATAATGGGAGGTTCGAACACTCTAACCATAGTAAATAAGTACCTTCAGAATCCATTACTCGCAATTTAGGCATGTTTAAAGAGATATACTCTCGGACAAAATCATAATTCGCTTCAACATATGTCATTAACTGTTCTAACCACGGTTCACCATGAGTATAGGCTGCTTCCGTAGCTACCTCCGCAAATGAATTAACTGAATTGGCAAACGAATTCGCTAAATGATTCGTTAATTTACGGCGCAATTGTTGATTCTCTACTACTACATAAGACGTTTGAATTCCAGCTAGGTTAAAGGTTTTACTCGGAGCTAAACAAGTGAACGTTCGAGCTGCAGCATCTTCACTAATGGACGCAAACGGAATATGTTTTTGGCCTTTAAAGAGTAAATCCGCATGGATCTCATCTGAGACAACGAACAAGTTATGCTTTTGACAAATCTCAGCGAGCTTTTCTAGTTCATCTCTTTTCCAAACACGCCCAACTGGGTTATGTGGATGACAAAGTACTAGCATTTTTGTATGATCTGTAATGACCGACTCCAATTGATTGAAATCGATATTATAGTGATCTCCATCAAAAGAGAGTGGATTTTTGATTAATTCACGATTATTTTTTTTCACCACATCATAAAACGGATAGTAAACAGGTGTTTGAATAATGACGTCTTCACCAGGTTCAGTAAACGCTTGAATAATGTGACTAATCGTAGGCACAATGCCTGATGTATATATAAGCGAATCTGCTTCAACCGACCAATTATACCTTCTACTTAGCCAGCTTTGAACAGCTTGATCTACTGTTTTTGAATGAGCCGGATAGCCAAAAATCCCATGTTCAACCGTTGCATGTAAGGCATCTAACACTTCTTTTGGTGCTCGAAAATCCATATCAGCTACCCACATTGGTAATAGATTCTCCTCACCAAAACGCTGCTTGGTCATATCCCACTTCATTGAATTAGTTCCACGACGTTCAATTACTTCATCGAATTGTATATTCACAACTGACACTTCCTTCCTATTAACACACATACCTCCATTAAATATTTTTTCTTCAATTAGGTCAATATTTACTATTCAACGAATTTCAGCCAATTCCTTTTAAAAATTTTCATTTATTAAAATTTTCATGGACCGTCTTATCAAAACGGCTGGTTATTTTGGTAAATACATTCAGTTAGAAAGTCTAATTCCAAACAGACATTCACCCTCTCTTATGATAAGATGGTAAAAGCAAAAAAGTACGTATTTCTTAAAGGATAGGTGTTTTTGAATGAGTGTGTTAACAGTTAAAAACTTAAGCCATGGATTTGGCGATCGCGCAATTTTTCATGATGTGTCCTTCCGTTTACTCAAGGGGGAGCATATTGGCTTAATTGGTGCCAATGGTGAAGGTAAATCGACGTTTATGAATATCATCACAGGAAAGCTTATGCCTGACGCTGGTAAAGTTGAGTGGTCAAAAAAAGTACGCGTCGGCTATTTGGATCAGCATTCGGTACTAGAACGTGGTATGACTATGCGTGATGTGTTAAAAAGCGCGTTCCAATATATGTTTGACATGGAAACTGAAATGAATCAAATGTATGACAAAATGGGAGAAGCAACTCCTGATCAGCTCGAGAAGATGCTTGAAGAAGTCGGTATTATTCAAGATACGTTAACAAATAATGATTTTTATACGATAGATGCGAAGGTAGAAGAAATAGCTCGAGGGCTTGGTCTTGATGATGTCGGCTTAGAACGTGATGTCACTGACCTTAGTGGGGGGCAACGAACAAAGGTACTACTTGCAAAGCTTCTACTCGAGAAGCCTGATATTCTCCTATTGGACGAGCCAACCAACTATTTAGATGAGCAGCATATCGAGTGGTTAAAACGCTACTTGCAGGAATACGAAAACGCGTTTATTTTGATATCACATGATATTCCATTTTTAAATAGCGTTATTAATTTGATATATCACATGGAAAATCAAGAACTTAATCGTTATGTAGGAGACTATGAGCATTTTAAAGAAGTACATGAAATGAAGAAACAGCAGCTTGAGGCAGCTTACAAGAGACAGCAGCAAGAAGTCGCTCAATTAAAAGACTTTGTTGCCAGAAACAAAGCGCGTGTTTCTACACGAAACATGGCGATGTCCCGTCAAAAGAAGCTTGATAAGATGGATATGATTGAACTTGCTCAAGAAAAGCCTAAGCCACAGTTCAACTTCAAAGAAGCCAGAACAACAAGCAAACTAATCTTTGAGACAAAGGATCTTGTAATTGGATATGATGAACCCCTTTCTCGCCCTCTTAACCTAAAAATGGAACGTGGACAAAAGGTTGCTTTAGTTGGTGCGAATGGGATTGGGAAAACGACGCTGCTTAAAAGTATCCTTGGCTTAATTAAACCCGTTTCTGGTCAGGTTGAGCGTGGAGATTACCAAGAAATTGGCTATTTTGAGCAAGAAGCAAAAGACCCTGATAAAACGTGTATTGATGAAGTGTGGCAGGACTTCCCTTCTTTCACACAAGCTGAAGTACGGGCAGCTCTAGCCAAATGCGGATTAACGACAAAGCATATTGAAAGCAAGGTAGTCGTGTTAAGTGGTGGAGAAAAAGCAAAAGTCCGTCTTTGTAAATTGATTAATCGTGAAACGAATATTCTCGTTCTTGATGAGCCGACTAACCATTTAGACGTCGACGCCAAAGAAGAGTTAAAACGCGCATTAAAAGCATATAAAGGAAGCATTTTGCTGATTAGCCATGAACCAGAGTTCTATCAAGATGTCGCTACAGATGTTTGGAACTGCGAATCCTGGACAACAAAATTAGTATAGGGGTCAGCCCCCTCTTTACACACTAAAGAGGGGGCTGACTCTCCATTGAGGAGGCTCGTAATGAATCATATCCCCTTTATTGCGATTGAAGGGCCAATTGGAGTTGGAAAAACCTCGCTCGCAAAGGCCATTTCTGCCAGGTATCAATATCACTTATTAAAAGAGATTGTTGACGAAAACCCATTTCTTAGCAAATTCTATGAAAATATTGAAGAGTGGAGCTTTCAAACGGAAATGTTTTTCCTCTGCAATCGCTACAAGCAACTAGAAGAAATCAAACAAAACTTTATTGAAAAGAACATCCCGGTTGTCGCTGATTATCACATTTATAAAAATATTATATTTGCCAAACGCACATTAACGAAAGAACAATACATGAAATACAAAAGCATTTATGACATTTTAACAGCTGACATGCCAAAGCCCAATTTAATCATATACTTACACGCTAGCCTTCCCACCCTTTTATCTCGTATTGAAAGGAGAGGAAGAGAAATGGAACAAAAATTGGATCCACAGTACCTCCGTCAACTATCAGAGGATTATGAGACAGCAATGGCAAACTGGGCTTCTCTTTACCCTGATACACCGATAATAGACATTAACGGTGATGAGGTCGACTTTGTCAATCATCCAGAAGATTTACAGGCTATACTTATGAAACTAGATCAAGCACTGCAAAAAGGAGCGACTTGCTTTGAACCTACGCGCTAAATACAACATCCCCGAAAATGCCATTATTACCATTGCTGGTACCGTTGGGGTCGGGAAATCAACGATGACAAAATCACTCGCAAAAGCCCTTGGCTTTCACACTTCATTTGAAAATGTGGACCATAATCCTTACTTAGACAAGTTTTATGCCGATTTTGAACGTTGGAGCTTTCATTTACAAATTTATTTTCTTGCAGAACGATTTAAAGAGCAAAAAAGAATGTTCGAACAAGGGGGCGGCTTTATCCAAGACCGTTCTATTTATGAGGATACAGGCATTTTTGCAAAAATGCATTCAGACAAAGGAACCATGACGAATGTCGATTATGAAACGTACACAAGTCTGTTTGATGCGATGGTGATGACACCTTATTTTCCACATCCGAACGTGCTTATCTACCTCGAGGGAGACCTCGATGATATCATCAATCGAATTCAACAACGTGGTCGTGAAATGGAACAAAAGACTCCAATATCCTATTGGGAAGAAATGCATGGACGTTATGAAGAATGGATTAACACCTTCACGTCTTGCCCTGTCTTACGGTTAAATATTAATGAATATGATTTATTGAACGATGAACAAGCTGTTGAATCGATTATCGAACGGATTGCTCATACAATTCATCCGAAAGTTTCCATTTAATGTTGAGGAAAGAGGATGACCGAGTTGTTATGCCACCCGGTCATCCTCTTCGTCATCTTCTTTTTTTTCTAAAAAATAATAAATACGTGGTACATATGGAAAGCGGAAATAATCTTGCAGTAATGATCCTCCCACAAATGCGATCATTTGCCAATCAACGCCTTTTAACATAAGCACATCCCCCCATATCGAACTTTATGCCGAGAGGAAGTTGTCTTATTCGCTTACATGCTTTGTCTTGATTTTGTTAATTTATAGAAATATTCACCCGCTTTAACTAGCCCACGCTGATGATCCAAATCATGTATGCTATCTTCTGCATTATAGTCAGCTTCTTCATAAGGTAGCTCGATCACCGCTTGCGCCTCTGTTTTTTTTCCTTTTTTAAACAAGCGAATGATCTCTATCAAGTCCTCTCTTGTTACAATTCTTACTTTCGTAGCTGTTGCTAGTTTTCTACAAGGCTCCGAAATATCACCCGCAGATGTAACGATTAATGCTTGATCGGCACCGTAATAAGCTTGGGCCGCATAAATTTCCTGTACAGCTTCTAGCCCGATCTTATCGGCAATCCGTTTCGCTTGGACAACCGTTTGAGCCTCTAAACGATCCCGAAAAAGCAAATCTGCCCCAAAATCACGACTCTTCTTCGTTAAAAATGTTTCCTCATACCCAAGGGCTACAAATAAAACATATAAATAGTCTTCAAAATCATGACCAGACATCCGATCAATATCAGAAATGGAAATCTTGGTTACATCAAAACGTTTCTTTTTTCGATTATGTACAATTCCTGCTATAACTACAATGAGCAATAACAGAGTAATAAACGTTGCTACTCCAAACCACGTTGGCACTTCAATCATACTCGTCCAACTCCCTTCGTCCTTATCTGAGGCTACTGAAAAAGGCAGGATTTTCGAGGAACTGAATAAGGGCGGTTTTTCATTTTTTCAGTTCCCTCGAAGCAATGAGCGGAACCGTTGCTTTGTTTTAAGCCTGATAAGAGTGAGTTCTCTCAACTGACGAGAGCAACGTGTGAAGCCATTGGCGCTTCCTTGAATATCTTTCAAGTGCTTTTTCAGTGGGTTCTCACCATTTTCAGTGGCCTTTACTTCTAAAAGGACTTCTTCAGTGCCTTCCCCTTATCTTAAGCGGTGAAATAAAAAAATGCAAACACTTGTTTGATCGGAAGACTGCCCCCAACTACTCCAAAAGTTGTAGGTTTTTTCAGCCTTCTTCTCGATGTTGGCTGTCGCTAGTTTTCATAAAATGAGAGTAATCAAAGAACGAAGGGAGTAAACAAATGTTTAATCAAAAACAAATGATTATGATAACAGGTGCCACACGCGGTCTTGGTTATGCACTCGCTCACCACTTTGCTAAAAAGGGAGCGAATCTAGCGATATGCTCAAGAAGCGAAGCTGATCTACATGCTGTTCAACATGAATTAAAGCAATACGGGGGTGAGATCGTTGCTGTTACAGCCGATGTTTCAGTACCCAATGATGTTGAGCGATTAGTTTCAATCACAGAGAATCATTTTGGGCGAATCGATACACTGATTAACAACGCATCAATTTTTGGACCTGGTCCCCTTTATTTAGCGGATTATCCAGATCAAGCTTTTAAAGATGTCCTCGAAGTCAATACTCTTAATCCATTCTTTATGACGAAACGAGTATTACCCGGCATGCTTGCTCGTAAAAGTGGCAGCATTATTAACCTCACCTCTGAAGTAGGCAAGACCGGGTATGCCGAATGGGGAGCTTATTCAATCTCGAAATTTGCTGTAGAAGGGATGACTCAAATATGGGCTGATGAATTAACCGATACAGGCGTTCGAATTAACCTCGTCGATCCAGGGGAAATGGATACAACGATGCATCAAATTGCCGTACCAACTTGCGATTATGAACTAGCTAATCCGCATGATGTCCTAGATGTATTTGATTATTTAGCGTCAAGCGAATCACAAATGGTGACAGGTCAACGTTTCGAAGCTCAATCATTTTCAAGAAAGGAGACACGAACATGACATTAGCATCTTATCCATTTGTCATCCCACAACACTTACATGCGTCTTTGCCAGCAGAAGTCCGTTCTCATCAAAGAGAAGCCGTAAGACTGCTCGTTCAAAATCGCCAAACAGGTCACGTGACTCACGACACATTTGCACACCTTAGCAATTATTTAAAAAAGGGAGATGTACTCATTTTAAATAAGAGCCGTACAATTCCTGCCGTCCTTTATACAACTGATCACATTGAAGTTCGCCTTGCGCGGAAATGCTCAACTGATATTTGGGAAGTCCTTTCTTCTGATCAAAGTGAGATAGGAGATACTCTGCATTTTACAAATAACGTGCGCGCCACAGTGATAGATAAAAGTAAAAAGACACCTCTTATCTCCATACGTTTTTCGATTAAAGGGGATGAGTTCTATAACTTTCTTTATATTAACGGCACACCCATTCACTATGAATATTTACAAGATCATTGGCCGCTACAAGCCTTTCAAACGGTCTATAGTTCAGTACCTGGTTCTATTGAGATGCCTTCAGCTGGTCGTGCTTTAACCTGGAGAATGCTTGCTGCACTCCAGAATAAAGGGATAAAAATTGGCTTTGTTTCTCTTCATTCCGGATTAAGTTACTTTGAAGATGACCGCTGGCCCGACCCGATCTTTCAGCCAGAGCCATTCTCTGTTCCTGTTGAAACAGTTAAGCTTATTCAGACCGCTAAGAACGAACGTTCAAATGTCATCGCTGTTGGAACAACGGTAGTCCGCGCACTAGAAAGCGCCGTCGATACCAACCACAACCTTCAAGCAACTGCAGGAGAAACGACTCTTCATATAAAATCAAACTCCGCTCTCCAAGTTGTTGATGGGTTACTTACAGGGTTTCATGAACCTGAAGCGAGCCATCTTGATATGCTTTCAGCTTTTATTGATAAAAACCATTTGCTTGCTGCTTATGAAGAGGCTATAAGACAAGAGTATTTATGGCACGAGTTTGGAGATGTGAACCTTCTATTACCAATGGAGAACTAGCATGGATATTCATCATATTGGAATAGTTGTTTCAAATATCGAAGCACTTAAAGCTTTTATCCCCTTGCTGCCCGAGTGGAAAGTAGAATCAGAGTTTTCTTTTATGGGGGAAAAACTCCTTTTCGTACAGACACATTCGCTTATTATAGAATTTATAGAGGGAGACCCCACTCCCTATCCTTTTCACATTGCCTACCAAGTGCCGAACTTAGAAACGCACATGCAAACATGGAAGCCGCCAGCTTCCTATAAACCTTGTGGACCATTTGTTTTGGAAAATGGTTGGAAGACCGTTTTCTATTCCCACCATGAAGATTACATTGAATTTATTGAAGCAACATAAGCCATATATGAAAAGAACGGATCTAGAGGAAACGACTAGATCCGTTCTTTTCATCTTTTTCTCAATTTATGCTTGATAGCAAAAACAGCAGCCTGTGTACGATCCGCTAGCTCGAGCTTAGCTAAAATGTTAGACATATGTGTTTTGACCGTCTTTTCCGAAATGAAAAGCTCCTTTGCAATTTCTTTATTGCTACGCCCTTTTGTCACTTCTATTAACACATCGCGTTCCCGTCCCGTCAATTTCTGCAATCGATCTTGTTCACTAACAAAGCTCGTTGAAACACGCGTTAATACATGCTTTGTTACTTTTTCATGTAATCTACTTTCTCCATGAAACACAGCTCGAATCGTTTCTGCTAATTGCTCTGGTTCGATATCTTTTAATTGGTAGCCAGAAGCTCCAGCTTCTAATGCTGGAATAACGTGATCTTGATCTGTAAAACTAGTTAATACAAGGATGATTGCCTCTTCATCGATTTCTTTTAACTTCTTTGTACATTCCATCCCATCCATTTTCGGCATATCTAAATCCATAATCACGACATCTGGCCGCTCTTTTTTAAATAATTCAATCGCTTCCATGCCGTCACAAGCTTCTGCAACTACTTTTAAATCTTCCATCGTCTCAAGGAAGTAGACTAACCCTCTTCTGACAACATGATGATCATCTACAATCATTATTCGTATAGCCATCAGATCCCCCTACTGGTTTGGAATGACTACTTGAAGTGTCGTTCCTTTTCCTTTAATACTCCGAAATGTAAACCACCCATTTAATGCTTCAGCTCGAGCTCTCATTCCATTTATTCCGGTCGAACTTGGATGGATATATTCCCCCTCCACAGTCCCCATCCCATGATCTTCAATTTGCATTGTCACTGTGTCTTTTGTTGCCTCAATTGTAACCCTTGCCTCCTGGACACCACTATGCTTTTTCACATTATTGAGCGCTTCTTGAGCAATTCTCCATAAGCACTCCTCTCCCTTCTTAGAAAGAGTCAACATGCCATTTAACCTTACTTGGACCGTTAAACCAAGTAAATGAGCATAACGCGTAATGGCCGAATTCATTCCTTCTTGTAACTCTTCTGACCTAAGCTGATAAATCAATTGCTTTAATTCTTTTAATGCTTCTTGTGATAACGTTTGGATTTGTCCTAGTGTTTCTTTCGTCTTTTCTTCCTTTGTCCGTAATTGTGCCCCTTTGGCTGTGAGAGACAATGAAAAGAGCATTTGGTTTACCGAGTCATGCAAATCTCGAGCTAACCGATTGCGTTCATCGATTCGAGCCAGTTCCTTTCTTTGTTCGGTCAATCGTTCTTTCTCAAAGTGCAAACAAAGATAATGAGTAAGCTGTTCGACAAGATAATGATCGACTTCATTGCACACTTCATGATAGATTGTTATTTTCAAACTGGTCTCGCCAAAAATAGCCTCTTGTACAAGCTCTTGTATATCCTCACACTGCCCTACTTCACTCAATTGCCCATTGAGCATTATTGAAAGCCCACTCCAGTTAAAAAGCTGTAAGATCATGTCAGCTATTTCAGAAGGTTCTTGTTCATTTTTTTGGATCATGGACAAACATGTACCTAGTGCTGCTAGCATCCTTGAGCGCCGCTTTTCCTGTTCGAATAATTTAAAGCGCTTAACCGTTGCTCCAATTTGATAGGCCACAGTTTCAAGCAAGTCTAACTCTTCTTCGGTAAAATGTGTCTTATTAGGAGAAGCAACATTCATTAAGCCAAACGATTCCTCCCCCGCAAAAATAGGAATCGTCGCATGATGGCTTATTCCATTTGTCTCACCTAGGTTGCCAACTTTCACACGCTCAAGACGTCTACATTCCATAATATTCACAGCTTTCTTTAGCTGACCATCTAAATATTTATCCTTGCACCAGCACCCACCTTCACAAAGGGGCAACGAATCCTTGTATGTAAGCCCATTTGGCAATCCATATGAGGCAAACAAAGAGTGCTCACCCTTCTCTTGAATGAGAAAGATCCAACCACATTCTAATTGTACTGCTTTAAGTAAACGTTCTAATACCGATTGCAACATGTCTCTTAGATCATTGCCTTCATTTAATGTCATCGAAATGATCCGTAACGTTTCCCCAACTGACTTAGCATGAACGAAATCGTTTTGTTGTTCCATCCTCAACCCTCACTTACATTTGTTACTCTTATCGTACCGTACAAGATAGAAACAGAGAAGAGAAATCTATGACATAGAAATCCAAACATTGGATAGACTAAGGAAGAAAACGATCCAAAGGAAGTGAGACCAATGAAAGCTCCTAAAGGACATAACCGAAATGCCCTGTTACCTATCTATCTTTTTTTAGCGACATATATTCTCGTTCAATTATATAATTACAGTTTTACTGTGTTTGGATTTGTATTAGCCGCGATTCTTTCTGCATTAGGAATCACACATTTATTAAAAACATCAAAGTGGATCTCTCGCCATCTCTCTTCTGAGCTATTAAATATTGATGAGCTACCAGACAAGGAATTTCAACAACTATTAGTCCCACTTTTTCAAAAACAAGGTTACTCTGTGAGTAAAACAAGAGTGAATCGTAAAGCACAACCAGATTTGATTTTGCGAAAAAAAGGCTTAAAAGCAATCGTTGTAGCCAAACGTCAGGCAAATCAAGTGCCTGCAGCTTTTGTCCAAGATGTACTTACTCTAAAACCAAATTTTCAAGCCAAACAAGTCATCATCGTAACAAACAGCCACTTTACAAACTCTGCAAAACGCGTTGCTCGCGCCAATAAAATAACCCTTATTGACCGAGATTCACTCGATGCGATGTGTGATATGTACTTAGAGCAAAAAAGAACACATCGGTTTATCCAACGTGTTCGAAGCCTCCTTATTAAAGAGGAAACAAAAAAAGAAGCACAGGAGTAACCTTTACATGAAAGGGGTGCCTTGACCTTTTTTGGGACCCCTTCTATTCTTCATTTTTTAAACTCAAATCCATCCATGAGTCGACATGATGCACCGATACTCCTTGAAATCGATTATCGTCTCGGTAATGTTTGTTTAATTGGTTTATAAAACGAAACATTTCCTGCTCGCTTTTCTCTGAAAATGAAATATACTTCTCTTCCCCTTGTAATCGTTCTGTTTCAACTGTTAAAACAATATCGACCTCAATATCATTTTCAAAATAAGGAGAAACGAGCGCAAATAAACCATTTTCACCTTCTACATCCGTTCGATATGACATAATAACGAATGTATCTATAGACGAGCCAAGCACATCAAGAAATCGTTGTCCTCTTAATTCCAGCTCATGAAACCAAAAAGGGATGGCTACCTCAAAGGGAAGATTGTGTTTTCTCGTAAAATCAGCTGCTTCATCTATAAGCTTTACATACCCTGTTAATAATGTAAGCTGTTCTTTTTCCCATTCAGGTAATAAGTATGGTTCGACATCTACTAACAGCCCTGAAAATTGACTAGCTTCACCTACTTGGAGGTGATACGTATGTAACCAGCCCAGTTTGTAACGAAGCTCTTCCGTACTATAAACCCAATCCTTAGCTCCATCAATTGCAAAAACAACCATGCCTCTGGCTGTTGCCTCACCTATCATCGACTCATATTTTTCATAGGCTATACCAGGATCGATCTGAACATATAATTTCGTTATATTGTTCTGTTCAAGAAATTGAAAATACGGCTCCTTATTATCTATAAATCGTTGCGTATCCCATATCCATGTAGATTCAATCTTTGTTTCTCTTTCATAAAAAGCCATCATAATGGTACTAATAACCCCCAGCAAGATAATTAAGTACACGCTCTTTCTCATATGGTCCCCCTACAACAACGCCTAGCCCTCCTTCTGATAATTCAGAGTGAGGACTAGGCGTTGTTAACTATTGATTAACTTACGATATCTTCAATTGCTTGTAAATATTGTCTAGTTACATTTACATCTGAGTGTCCTGATAGCTGGGCCACAATTGACAGGTCCACACCTTTACGTACTAAGTCATAACAAAAAGTATGACGGAGCTTATGTGGATAAACACCGTATTCTTCTTTTAACATATGCTGAACCGTACGAGCGGCAATTCGTTTTTGATAATTTGATACAAATAGTGCTTCATGCTCGTCGTTTCTAGACGTAAGATATTCGTGAAGCTTATGAACAAGCTCTTTAGATAATGGAATGATTCGTTCATTTTCCTGTTCATTCCTCACAACCATTTGTCCTGTTTGGCTTTTGTGATTTAACTTAATATCATCTCGATTTAACAAACACAATTCAGAAACGCGTACACCTGTATACAGCAGAGCAAACACAATTGCTGTATTACGTTTACTTGCATCCGCTTTGGCTTTCTTTAAAAGCGCACTCACTTCTTCTTCAGTTAAAAAATCCGGGGCCACGTAATCAATTTTTATCTTTGACCTTTTTATATTTTCAGTTATTTCTATACGATCTTGTGATTTAGCAAAGGTATTAATCGTATTGAATATTTTATTAATCGTTGACACACTACGTTTTTCTGACTCTAAAAAATCAATATACTCTTGTACATTTTGTTGCGTAAGTTCATGTAAATTCTTGTCTTTGGTCTCTAACCAACTAGAAAATGTATGGATTACACCACAATACGTTTTTATTGTATTTTCTGACCTTCCTTTTTGAGAGAGATAGACAGCAAAAGAATCTATGATGTCTTTTGTGGTTCCAGCGCATTTTTTATCCAAAATGAATTCCCCCTAACTTCCACAACTATAAAATGATTTTGACAATTTGTCAAGTTCTGCGCAATATATTGGTTTAAATTGTTAATTCTGTTTACCGTTTCTAGTATTATAACCTACATAAATGCGTGTCTCTTTTTCCTGTGATATAGTTAATGGGAGTACTTTCATAAGGAGGAAGAATCATGACTAAAAAGTTAACAGCCTATGTTGGGACATATACAAAGGGAGAAAGCAAAGGGATTTATCAGCTATCAATGGATGTTTCATCAGGTGCAATTGATGATGTTCAGGTCGCTGCAGAGCTAGAAAATCCAACTTATCTTGCCATTAGTAATGATCAAAAATATTTATATTCGGTTATGAAGGTGGAAGAAGAAGGTGGTGTTGGCGCCTATTCGATCAAATCAGATGGACAATTATCGTTATTAAATTATGAAGTAGCTGCCGGAAGCCCACCTTGTCACGTTAGCCTTAATCATCATAACGATTTGCTATTCTCAGCTAACTACCATCAAGGTACAGGAATCGCCTATAAGCTAACTGATAACGGAGAGATTGCAACAGTTACATCAACCGTTACACATGCTGGAAGCGGGCCACACGAAAGACAAGAAAAGCCTCATGCTCACTATGCTGGATTAACTCCTGATGAAAATTATCTATGTGTTGTAGATTTAGGGACAGATGAGATGGGTGTCTATTCTATTGATAATGGTACATTAACGAACCATTGCACACAAACATTCAAACCAGGTACAGGCCCTAGACATATTCAATTCCATCCAAATGAAAAGTTTGCATACGTTAATGGTGAACTTAGTTCAGAAGTGATTGCTTTAAGTTATGACTCTAAGACAGGTACATTTAACGAACTTCAATACATATCTTCTCTACCTGCTGATTTTGAAGAAGAAAGTATCGGGGGTGCGATTAAGCTATCTGCTGATGGAAAATTTTTATACGCATCAAACCGTGGTCATGATAGCATTGCTGTTTTTGAAATTGATGGAGAGACAGGTCACCTTACGCTAGTTGACCATACACCAACGGAAGGTTCTTTTCCACGAGATTTTACTATTGATCCTACGGGAACGTTTCTTTTAGCCGCTAATCAAAACACAAGCAATATCGTTCAATATATGATTGATTCTTCAACTGGTAAGCTAACTCCTACAGGTATTTCTGTTGCAGTACCTAATCCTGTATGTGTGGTTTTTACTAACTAAAGGTTTAAAAAAGGGCTATCGGCTTGCTTGATAGTCTTTTTTTCTGCTTTAATATTTTCTAAGCTTCAGTCTGAATGCAGGAGGTGCAGATCTGAAATTATAGATTACTCAAGTGTTCATGTATTAACTGCCATTCACATTGTTAAAGTCATGAGAATTTGTTGCTTCTATATATCACTATAATGCTTGTTCATAATTCATGCGAAATCACGTCTTCCATTCATACTTCATTTCATGCAATAGTAATAATCATGGTAAACTGAAACGAAAAGAAGTTTACCTACTATTGTAATATTTTTAGTGAATCGTTGTGTTAGGCTTCCTATATAATCCATAAAAAAATTATGAAACAAGGTGAAACAAATGAAAATAGAGGTATGTAATCACAATGAGATTGATGCCTTAATAGACATTTGGTATCAAGGTTCTATTCAATCTCATCATTTTATTAGTAAACACTATTGGTACTCTCAAAAATATGAAATGAGAAATAAATACATTCCCATGTCTGAGACGTACGTTATTTACCATCAATCAAAAGTAGTTGGGTTTGTTTCTATGGTAGATAACTATTTAGCAGCCCTTTTTATCGATACACCTTATCAAAGAAATGGGTATGGAAAAGAGCTAATAAACTTCATAAAAAGGAAAAAATCAAATATTTCTTTAAAAGTCTATACGAAAAATAAATCAGCAGTTGCGTTTTATAAAAAAAATGACTTTATTATAAAGGAAACTCTTTTAGATGAAAATACAAATCAAGAAGAATATCTGATGGAATGGAATAAAACGTAATAATCTTACTATTAAGGGATGTTTCATTGAACTAATCTACGTTAACGGCTTTTGTTCCATTCCTCTGCTAATATTCCATATACAACGTGGTCTACATAATGGTCGTATAACCATTCAGCTTGCCTAATACATCCTTCATTTACAAAGCCTAGCCTCTCAGGAATACTCCTGCTTTTTGTATTCTCCACCGCAGCTCTAATCTCTACTTTATTTAGATTTAACTCATGAATTGCATAATTGGTCAATGCTTTTGCTACCTCAGTCATTATTCCTATGCCTTGGAATTCTTCACCAAGCCAATAGCCAATATATGCTGTTTTATTTGACCAATTTATATGATTGTAACCTGCAATACCAACCATTTTTCCTTTATATAGGATAACCGTATTAAATCTCTTATTTTCTGCAAAATCTTTTAAACAAATTTTGATAAACTCTATGGTATCTTCGAGTTTGGTTGTATGATCCAACCAAGGTAACCATTCTCTTAAATAGCCTCTTGACTTATCCGTTAGTTCGAATATTTTTTCTGCGTCTCTTATTTCTATTAATTTTAACGATAAATCATCATTTATTTTATGTGTAAACATTTCCCGCCCCCAAATAGTTATGGGATTTGATTATATTAATCATCTTACCATATATACAGCTGTATATTTTTAGAATATGTCATATGCTTGCTGTCCAAATTGGATGGCATTCTGTCGAAAGTGAGGGATTTGCTATCCAAAGTTGGAGACATTCAATCGAAACTTGGCTTTTTGCTATCCGAACATCACAGGGGGACATGGAGTCTTTCTAGAAGCTTACTCACCTAGTAACCATCGGGTCATTCGAAGTAGCTTTTGCTCCTTCCTTACTCTGTTTATGCGCATAAAAAAA
>NZ_JRJU01000017.1 GCF_000787375.1 Halalkalibacter okhensis
TTGAGCCAATCATTGATGAAGAAGCTCTAGAAGTAGAAGAAGGCATCGAAGAAGTAGCTCCAATTAATGAAGAAGACGCTCCAGTAGTAGAAGAAGTAGATTCAGCCATTGACGAAGAGACAACAAAAGTTGAGGAAACAACAGACGCAGAAGATGCTAATAAGGAGGTAGAGGTTGACTCGGAGACTGAAGATAATACGAGTGTGAAGCATGAAGGTACGTTTGATAAGTTGTTTGGTTATTATGAAAGGTTAAAAACGGCGTACTCAAACTTCCTTTCTTTCTTGAAATAAATCATTTAAAAAGCTTGGA
The DNA here is from genome assembly GCF_000787375.1 of Halalkalibacter okhensis. Lineage (GTDB taxonomy): Bacteria > Bacillota > Bacilli > Bacillales > Bacillaceae_D > Halalkalibacter > Halalkalibacter okhensis. Next base: position 313 of record NZ_JRJU01000017.1, read on the forward strand.
ACACCAGCGCCAACGCTGCTACTTGCCTTGAGAGGAGAACCCACTCCTTTCAAGGCTTTTAAATTTTGGAAAGAAGTTAGGACGTGTTTTCAAACTTATGTCCCTTGTAACGAGCTAATTGTTAATGCTACCTTTGATATGTGTAAAAGCTTCTTATGCGAGATTCCATTACAATTCGAGGAATTAAAGGAGAGGTTATCTTTGCTTAATGTTTTGGTAGCGGATGATGATGATAACATTCGAGGCATTATTCATCATTATTTAAAAAAGCAAACATATAATGTCGTCGAAGCTGAGAATGGAAGAGATGCTTTGGATTTGGCAAAAAATCATCAACTAGACATGATTATATTGGATATATTAATGCCTGAAATGGACGGGTATGATGTTTGTCGCGAGGTTAGGAAGGTGTCAGATGTCCCTATTATAATGTTAACAGCGAGTGGGGATGAGTTGGACCGAGTTCTTGGTTTAGAGTTAGGGGCGGACGATTACATAATCAAACCATTTAGCCCAAGAGAGTTGGTAGCTAGAATCAAGGCCATTTTAAGAAGGGTCGACACGCCAAGTAAGGAGAGTTCAAAAGAGCAAAGCTACACGTATGATTATGGCGAATTTAAGATTGATGTAAATCGTAGAGAAGTGATCTACAAGGGAGAGAATGTGTCTCTTCGGCCAAAGGAGTTTGATTTATTGCTACACATGGCCAAAGCACCGGGGAATGTGTATACAAGAGAGACATTGCTTGAGCATGTATGGGGTTACGACTTTTTAGGCGATATTCGTATAGTTGATGCTCATGTTAAGAAAATAAGAAATAAATTTAAAACCATGGGCTGTGATGTGCTCCGTACCGTTTGGGGCGTCGGGTATAAATTTGAAATGTAACAAAGAGGGGGGGCGTGAAAGTGACATTTTTGTGCCACTCTTCATCCTTTTGTACATGAGCAAGAGCTGCATTTTCAGGCTCTTGTTTTTTTATGTCCATATGGCGTTTGTCGAATATTTGATTTTGAGATAAGCTAGGCATAGAAAGTGGGTGAAACAGGTGCGGAAGGTAGTAAAACGACTAACATTCATTTTAAAAGTGTGGAGATTTGCTCCTTTTCTGAAAGACTACTTCTTATCCAAGGAGGTTTCTGTTCATAAAAAGTGGATAGGGGTGCTACTGATCATAGGGTATGTCATGTTTCCATTTGATTTGATTCCAGATTATATCCTGTTTTTAGGCATTCTCGATGATGTCGTCATTGTGACATTTATCTTTGAGCGGATGGTGAAAATGGCTCCAGAGTCATTAAAGCAAAAATATAATTTAAAATCGTGAATGACTTTTTAAGCCTTATAAAAAGGCTTTTATTTTTTTGAAAAAAATTTAGAAAAAAGTGCATCCAACTAATGATCAGATGCGTCAAAGGAAGTAGTGTTTCTCTAGGAGGTTGATTGGATTTGAATGACAAATCTTGCTTGTTTGTCTGTGGAGGATAAGTAAATGGTTGGGGTGTTGTCCAAGATGTGTGGTAGAATTTTGATTATGAAATGGAATACATACATTCTTAAAACTTCATTTTGTATTAATTAATCATTACTTAGAGAGTAAAAGGAGTCCATAAAATGAAAAGTAAAAAAGCTGCCTATATCATCGTTTATTCTTTAATGGCCATATTTGGTGTGGTCATTGCAATAAATTGGTATTCCGTGAGTCAAAATGAGGAGGCTATTGAAGATTCTATTGAAGAAGAAGAGGCTGTAGAGGTTATTACAGTTGGGCATGAAGAGGAAGTGGATGAAACCGATCAGTCCAATGATGATAGCCCAAAAATTGAGGGAGAAACTGGGGAGATCATCAAGGCTGTACATGGTGAGTTAAATCAATTAGTTGGATGGAATGGCTACATTGGCTTTTCTTGGGGCAAAAATGAGAATAATCTAAATGGAATTATCGATGAGCTCCAAGTGATGTTAGACATCGAAACAAATGAAGCGTTGCGTAATGATGCCAAGCGGACGATCGAGGCAATCGAAAGAGCATTGGATGCAAATAATGTTGAAGAGGTGCGTTTAGCTCATAAAATTATGCATGACTTAGATTATTATGTGAACGGACGTACTGGTGATGGCAAAAGGTATGGGGTGACGGAATATCGTTAGTTGAAATGGAACAATCGCACTACAATTGTAGTGCGATTGTTTCTTTATGTTTCCGCATTAAGGTAATTTGCAAATCTCACTGTAGAAAAAAGTTAATGGCGAGTGTTAACCGCTATGGTTATTATTATAGGACTATTCTGTAAAGTTAAAAAACAGAAAATTAAAGTTTTTCAAAAATAATATTGAAAACGCTAACAATCGGTGATAATATCTAGTTAATCGGTTTCGGAAATCGGTTTCGGGAATCGATTTCCAAAAAAACACCGGTCATAGGAGTTTTTTAGAAAATAAGGGATGGTTGAGTAATGATGAAGATTACGATGGACGAAGTAGCAAAACGAGCAGGGGTTTCAAAAACAACGGTGTCTCGAATCATAAATGGAAATTACTCTCACGTCAACGAAGAGACAAAGAAACGAGTAATGAAGGTTATTGAGGAGTTAAATTATCGGCCTAATGCAGTAGCTAAAAGTTTAAAGCAAATGAAAACAAATGTTATAGGAATTGTGCTTTCTAATTTGCAGAATCCATTTTGGTCACAAGTTTTAGAAGGTGTAGAGGACACATGTAGAGCGCAAGGATATAACTTGATGATCTGTAATTCAAATGACAAGTCCGAATTAGAAGTAGAACATATCGAGGGATTGCGTTTAAAGCAAGTAGATGGCATTATCGTTAACCCGACGATGAAAAATAAAGAAATGTTTCATTCCTTGGTAGATAGTGGATTTCCAATTATAGCAATAAACCGGAAAATCGAAGGCGTACCGATTGATACAGTTGTCGTTGATAATGTAAAAGGTGCTTATCTTGCGGTGGAACATTTTATCCAGATCGGAAAGAAGTCTGTTGCAATAATGGTTTACCCTCCAAGTGGAATTAGTCCCCGTTTAGAAAGAATAGAGGGTTATCGGCAATCACTTGCGAGAAATAATTTGAATGTGAATGAGAATCTGATTCGGGTTATTGATGAAGAGAGGGGGGGAGCAAAACAAGAGGTGAAAAAACTATTATCACAACGTGAGCGACCTGATGCTATCTTTTCCACGAATAATATGATGACACTGGAAATTCTTGAAGGAATTAAGGAATTAGGGCTATCTGTTCCAGAAGATGTTAGTTTAATTGGATATGATGAAACGGTTTGGTCTCAACATTTGAATCCGCCTTTAACAACTGTTTCACAACCAAGTTATAAAATGGGAGAGTTGGCAGCTGGGAAATTAATTGAGGCATTAAAATCCAAGCAAAAAAAACAGGCAACTATTGATTCTTTAGAGCCTTCTTTAATCATTAGGCAGTCTTGTCAATTGAAAGAGGAAACAGGGTATTCAAAAGGAGGAGTTTAAATGGAAAACGTAGGATTTAGAGTTTTACCCATAGTGAACAGACCTAGTCAAGACCTTGTCAATGAATTTCGTTCGATTGTGACCCCTCATATTAGTGATAATCTACATCGAATCTATGGTGCTCATGCAAGTCTACGGCCTTATCATAAAGGTGGTAAATTAACTGGGACAGCGCTGACAGTCAAAACAAGACCGGGTGACAATCTAATGGTACACCAAGCGATTGATATGGCTCAGCCAGGTGATGTGATTGTTGTTGATGCTAGTGGAGACTTATCTAATGCCATTGTTGGAGAGATTATGCTACGACTAGCAAAGCGTAACCAAATTGGAGGATTTGTGATTAACGGGGCCATCCGTGATACGGCAGCCTTTGCTGAAGATGATTTTCCGGTATATGCATGTGGAGTTAATCATAAAGGCCCTTATAAGGATGGACCGGGAGAGATAAATGTCCCTATCTCATTAGGGGGAATGATGATTAAGCCAGGAGATATTATCGTAGGCGATGAAGATGGCTTAGTGGCTGTTCCATTAGAGAATGCTGAGGTAGTTTTAGCTTTAGCTAAGAAGCAGCAAAAATTGGAAGAAACGATAATGCAATCGATCGAGGACGGAACGGTTGATCGAACTTGGGTGAAACAAACTTTACAGAGCAAGGGGGTGAGGATTGATGGCAATAGCAACTAGATATCATTGGGAAAAGCTTGAATCCTTTTGTTCGAGCGTATTTGAAAAAGCCGGAGTTTCTAAAGAGAATTCTAGAATTGTTGCTAATTCCCTCATTGAAGCGGATTTACGTGGCGTCGATTCTCATGGAGTCGTACGAACTGCGATTTATTTAGAGCGTATTGAAAAGGGAATGATTGACCCTGATGCTAAGCCAGTTATTAGTAATGAAAGTGATGCAGCTCTTTTAGTAGATGGTCATAATAATTTCGGCTCTGTTGTGGGTACAAACGCCTTGACGATTGCCTTAGAAAAGGCAAGAGAAAACGGGGTTGCTTTAGTTGGAGTAAAACATTCCAATCATTTTGGGACAGGTGCTTATTACGCTAAAAAAGCTATAGATCAAGATATCATTCTACTTGTACTTTCAAATGCATCTCAAACGATGCCACCAACTGGTGGAGTTAGACCATTTATTGGAACAAACCCTTTAGCGGTAGGAATACCGGCCGGAGAAAATCCTCCATTTATTCTTGATATGGCTACAAGTGTTGTTGCAAGAGGAAAGATTATTGTTGAAGCTCAAAAAGGAAACAGCATTCCGTTAGGGTGGGCAATTGATAAAGAAGGCAACCCGACTACGGATGCTAATGCAGCGTTAGAAGGGTCTGTTTTGCCGCTTGGGGGACCAAAAGGGTATGGCATTTCGATGTTTATAGATATTCTTGCAGGTGTCTTAACGGGTGCAGGATTTGGCAAATACGTTAATAACATGTACAGCAATTGGGAAGAGCCTCAAAATGTAGGTCATATTTTCTTAGCAATTGATGTTAACGCATTTATGCCGATTGAGCTTTTTAAACAGAGAATGGATCAATATATTACAGAAATTAAAGCCGAACCCAAAGCAACAGGGGTTGAAGAAATTTTTATACCAGGTGAAATTGAAAGTCGCAGAGCAGAAGAACGGAAAGAAAATGGCATAGAGTTACCTTTGAAAGTGGTGGAAGAACTTAATTCCATTGGAATGCGTTACGGAGTAGACTTAGCGGCAGCCACGTATGAATTAAATTCATTAGGGGAGGTACAAAAATGATTTTTGATAAATTTTTTAGATATGAAATTCCTACAGCAATAGAGTTTGGAAATGGGGCGATTAACTCATTACCCGAACATGTAAGAGAATTAGGTGGACGAAAAGTATTAATCGTATGTGACCAAGGGGTCTTACATGCAGGTGTCGTAGCGAAACTTGAGGAACCATTAAAATCAAATCAAATTCCATACGAAATTTTTTCAGAAATTGAAGCGGATCCAGCCATTGATTCGGTTGATAAAGGGCTCAAACTTGGGAAAGAAGAAGAGTGTGATGTGGTGGTTGGTGTTGGAGGCGGCAGTTCCTTAGACACAGCTAAAGCAATTGGCTTAATGTTAAATAACCCAGGGCATATCCGAGATTATGTAGGAATTAATATGGTGCCAAATCCAAGTGTGCCAGTCATTGCCGTCCCAACAACAGCTGGAACTGGCAGTGAAATTACCATCTGGTCTGTTCTTTCAGATAAAGAAGCAAAGGTCAAACTTAGTGTAGGAAGTGTATACAACTGTCCGAATGTAGCCATTGCCGATGCAGAATTAACAACTTCCCTGCCTCCTCATATTACAGCAGCAACAGGCATGGATGCATTAACCCATGCATTGGAGTCTTATGTTAATAAAGCAACACAACCTATTTCTGAAGGCTTGTCGGTTCAAGCGATGAAAATGATTTCTGAGCACTTACGAATGGCTGTCGTTCAAGGGGAAAATTTGGAAGCGCGTTCAAATATGCTTCTGGCTAGTTTAATTGCTGCAATGGCATTTAACTCAACACGTTTAGGACTTGCTCATGCACTGGCAATTCCGTTAGGGGCTCATTTTAAAATTCCTCATGGAACAGTAAATGCCATTCTTCTTCCAGAAGTAATGCAATTTAACGTAATTGGCAATCCTAAGAAATTTGCAGAAATTGCTTCAATTTTTGGTGTTGATACGTACAGCTTAACAGAAAGAGAAGCGGCAGAAAAATCAGTGGAAGCTATTCGACAATTAAAAGATGATATTGGTATACATCAAACACTCTCTGATTTTGGTGTGAAAGAAGAACATCTTGATTTTATCGTGGAAGAAGCAATGTTGTCTGGGAATGTACCGGTTAATCCAAGAAAACCAACACTAGAGGATTTGAAGAACATTTGTAGAGCCGCAATGACAGAAGAAAAGGAAAGTTATATCACACTATAAATTTGGAGGGGTTCATTTGAAACCGAAAGTATTAGTAACTAGTGAACTTCCTGGAGATGCAATAAGCAGGTTAGAAGAAGTAGCTGAAGTGCATGTTCATACGAGTGACATTGACTTAACGAAGGAACAATTGATTGAGCAGATAAAGGATAAAGAAGGAGTCATTTCTTTACTGGTTAACGAAATGGATAAAGCGGTAATACATGCTGCTCCGAAATTAAAAGTAATTGCCAACTATGCAGTTGGATTTAACAACATTGATCTAAATGCTGCAACAGAAAATGAGGTAATCGTAACGAACACGCCTGATGTGCTTACCGAAGCAACGGCTGATCTAGCTTGGGCATTACTTTTAGGAAGTGCGCGTCGGATCCCTGAGAGTGATCAGTTTGTGAGAGATGGAAAATTTGAAGGGTGGAAACCTCAGCTGTTATTGGGGAGAAGCGTGCATGGTAAAACACTTGGGATAGTTGGAATGGGAAGAATTGGTGAGGCTGTAGCTGAACGAGCAAAAGGATTTAATATGGATGTTCTTTATTACAATCGCAGACCATTACCAAAAGACAAGGAACAGAGATTAAATGCTACTTACGTAGAGTTTGAAGAGCTGTTAAAGTTATCAGATTTTATATCATTACATGCCCCTTTGACCGACGATAGCTATCATTTAATTGGGAAAGCGGAGTTAGCTCTCATGAAATCAAATGCCTTTATCATTAATACGTCTAGAGGTCCACTTATTGATGAAGCGGCCCTGGTCAAAGCACTCGCTAACAATGAAATATCAGGAGCTGGATTGGATGTTTTTGAGAGAGAGCCAGTACTAGAACCGAATTTAAATCAGTTACCCAACGTAGTTCTAGCTCCACATGTAGGGAGTGCGACAATTGAAACGAGGGTCGAAATGGCAAATCTAGCAGTCGATAATGTTATTGCCGTATTAAAAGGGTTAAATCCTCTAACTCCAGTTAATCTAGAACTACTAAAGAACTCATAGAAGGAGTGGAAGAAAATTGAAAACAATTAATGATTGGCTCAAAGATGAAATTGGGAAAACCTATAATAATTATATTAATGGAGAATGGATAAGGAGTCGAACAGGAGAAACATTTGAAATCTATAATCCTGCTAGAAAAAAACAAGTGTTAGGCTTGTTCCAAGCATCCAATGAGGACGATGTTCATCAAGCTGTTGAAGCTGCACATGAGGCATTTAAAGAGTGGTCAAACGTACCTGGACCAGACCGTGGGGCTATTTTAACGAGATTTGCTGATTTACTCGAAAAGCACAGTGATGAACTAGCTTTTATCTTATCAGCCGAACAAGGTAAAGTCTTAGCTGAATCAAAGGGAGAAGTCGGGCGTGCTGTAAAGGAAACTCGTTTCGTTGCAGGAGAAGCTCTTCGAATCGAAGGATCTACTTTACCTAGTGAAAAAAGTAATATCGCCACGTCAGTCCTTCACAAACCATTAGGTGTCATCGCTGCAATTGCACCTTGGAACTTCCCTGTTGTTACACCAGTTAGAAAAATTGCTCCTGCTTTAGCTTATGGTTGTACAGTCGTTTATAAGCCTGCTTCTGAAACACCTTGGTCATCGATTCGTTTAATGGAACTTTTGGAAGAGGCCGGTGTACCAAAAGGAGTTGTCAATTTAGTCACTGGTGGAGGATCAAAAGTAGGTAACGCACTAATCAGTCATCCGTTAGTAAAAGGAATTAGCTTTACTGGTTCTACTAATATTGGAGTTGGAATCAATGAAAAGGCGACTAAACTATTAAAGAAGACTCAATTGGAGTTAGGGGGGAAAAATCCTGCTGTAGTGGTCGATTATGATGAAGCTGCCTATGTAGCGCAACAAATTGTAAGTGCAGCTTTTGCTTGTAGCGGACAACGTTGTACATCTATTAGTAGAGTCATTGTCTTGAAGGAAAAGGCAGGGGAGATCATTCAAGCGATTCAAGCAGAGCTTGAGCAAGTTAAAGTCGGTCCTGCTTCGAATTCTTCAGCTACTATTGGTCCTTTAGTGAATCAGGATCAGTTAGATACGACGTTATCCTATATTGAATCAGGAAAAGAAGAAGGGGCCCAGCTAGTATATGGTGGAAACGTTCTATCAGAGGGAGAGTATTCAGAAGGGTATTATATCGTTCCTGGTTTATTCACAGGTGTCCAATCAGAAATGAAAATTGCTAAGGAAGAGATTTTTGGCCCTGTTCTATCAGTTATAGAAGTAGATAATCTAGAAGAGGCTATTCAGGTGGCTAACGATGTCAAATATGGTCTTGCTGCTTCCATATTTACAAAAGACCTCGCGCTTGCTTATAAATTTGTCAATGAAGTTGAAAGCGGAATGGTTCATGTAAACCATGGAACCGCTAGTCAGGCTCATGCACCTTTTGGCGGAGTTAAAGAGTCAGGTTATGGTGCATTCTCCATTGGAAAAACAAATAAAGACTTTTTTACAGAAATGAAAGTCGCGTACTTTCTATATTAAACAACTTATTTCCAAGTTGTTTAATATAGTTAAAAAACTCAAGGGGGAACCTTCAATGAAAAAATCTATTTTCAACGTGGCATTATTACTTATGACAATGCTTTTAGTAATAGGGTGTTCATCTGATGAGAGTGCAGGTAGCAGTGAAGAGGGTTCAACTGAGCAGCATGTATTAAAGTTAGGGCACGTTTGGCCGAATTCTGAAATTCATGCACAAGCTGTTGAAAAATTTAAGGAAGAAGTTGAAGCTTTAACAGAAGGAAAACTAAAAATCGACATTTATGAAAACGGTTCCTTAGGGAATGACAATGAATTATTAGAAGGATTACAAATAGGTAGTGCGGATATTTGGGTAGGGGGAGCAGGTGTCTTATCTGACTCTTCAACAACCGCTCAAATCTTTACAGTTCCATTTATGTTTGATAGTCAAGAGCATTTTGAAACGGTCTACAATGGTGAGGTTGGTCAGGAAATTTCAGAACGTATTGCCGATGAATCTGGTAACCGTATTCTTTCCTATCTAACAAGAGGGTCACGCATGTTAACAGTAGATAGAGAGGTGAATTCTCCTGAAGACTTATCGGGCTTAAAAATTCGGGTTCCTGATAGTCCAGTCTTTGTAAGGTCATGGGAGACATTAGGAGCCGCCCCAACACCAATGGCATTTGGAGAAGTCTTTACGGCTTTGCAACAAGGAGTTATTGATGGGCAAGAAAATCCGCTTTCGCTAATTTATAATTCGAAGTTTAACGAGGTTGTTGATTATCTTATTAAAACAGAGCATGTAAGAGAGCCGATTAGTATTGTGATTAGTGATGGGACATTCCAATCACTAGAGGCTGAATTACAAGATGCTTTAATTCAAGCGGCTAATGGAGAGGCGAAAGCATTTGCTGCTGAGGAAGTTTTAGCTGGAGAAGAAGGTTATCTAACTAGTCTCGAAGAAGCTGGAATGACCATTATTGAACCAGATCTATCATTATTCCAAGAGAAACTTGATGGATTTGTAGAAAATCAATTCCCTGAAATAATAGAAGTATATGAAATGATTCTAAGCACGAATTAAGGGCAAAGGGGGGATCTTTCTTCCCCCTTCCTTTCTATAAGTACTTCATGTATATCAAGCCGACGGGTATATATGAAGTACTTACAGAATTAACAAAGTAAAGAGGTGTTATAAGATGAAAAGAATCGTTCATGCAATAGACCGCTTGAATTTTTGGGTGTTTCAATTTATTGCCGTAATCTTTGGTTTCGTTGCCCTGCTTACCATCTATCAAGTATTTGCAAGATATGTATTAGGTAGCCCGCTAATTTGGTCAGAGGCAGTCGTTCGATATTCTATGGTATGGATTGTATTGTTAGGAACCGCCATTGCATTAAGAAAAGGTTTGCTCATTTCAGTAGAGGCCGTCTTATATTTGATTCCTAAAAAGATAAAAAGAATGATGGAAATGGTCATCATTCTCATTAATATTATCTTTTTGACTTTACTCATCAAATTTGGGTTTGACATTATGGGTAACTTAGCCCATCAGACAACGGGCTCACTTGATATTCCTGTCACTTGGATTTATGCAGCTATACCTGTCGGAAGCATGTTAGCAATTTTAAACTGTATAGCTGTGCTCTATGACTTACTAACGAAAAAAGAAGAGGGGGATCAAGATGGCACTCCTATTATTCATTAGTTTATTTATCATGTTTATCATTGGTGTACCGGTTGCCTTTTCGATGGGGTTAGCATCAATGATCGCTATGTGGCAGGATGGTACTTCTTTACAAGTAGCCATTCAAAGAATATTTGGATCACTTAATTCATTTCCATTAATGGCGATTCCATTTTTTATTCTGGCAGGTAGTTTGATGGAGTACAGTGGCATTTCGCAGCGTTTAATTAATTTAGCTAACTCATTAGTGGGGAAAATTACTGGCGGACTAGGAATGGTAACGGTTTTAACTGCAATGTTTTTTGCATCAATTTCCGGTTCAAGTGCTGCAACAGTGGCAGCGATTGGTAGTATCTTAATTCCTGCTATGGTTAAAAGAGGGTTTCCAAAGAATTTCTCGACCTCCGTACAAGCCGTTTCGGGTGAACTAGGTGTAATTATCCCACCTTCTATACCATTAATTATCTTTGCTCTAAGTGCAGGAATGTCTATTTCAATTGGAGACCTTTTCATGGCTGGGGTTGTTCCAGGTTTCATGATTGCGATATCTTTAATGTTTACCATTTATTTGATCAGTAAAATAAAAGGGTACGGGAAAAAGATTGAATTAACAGAAGAGGAAAAAGAGTTAATGACTGCCAAAGGGCGTTTGCGTGCATTAAGAGAAGCTGTTCTTCCGTTGCTAATGCCGGTAATCATTTTAGGTGGTATTTATGGTGGGATTTTCACTCCGACTGAAGCAGCAGCTGTAGCAGTTGGTTATGCTTTACTATTAGGTGTATTTGTTTATAGAACCTTTACGATAGATAAAATAATGGAAGTGTTGAGAAATTCGGTTTTATCTACATCAATTATTATGTTTATTATTGGAAATGCTGGGCTATTTGGTTGGGTATTAACATCTCAAAGAGTTCCATATATCGTAGCTGATTGGTTTGTCTCTATCTCTGATAGCCCGGTTGTTTTCTTGTTGTTAGTTAATTTGATTCTCCTCATAGTTGGTATGTTTTTAGAGACGGGTGCGGCGATTGTGATCATGGCCCCGATCTTAGCTCCTGTAGCGGTCATGTTTGGAATTGATCCTGTTCATTTTGGTATTATCATGATCGTAAACTTGGCAGTTGGGATGTTAACACCTCCAATTGGGGTTAATTTATTTGTAGCTTCTCAAATTGCAGGTTTAAGAATCGAACATATTTTGAAACCGCTTATTCCATTTTATATTGTGCTGCTAATTAATATAGCGATTATTACCTATGTACCACAAATTACATTATGGCTACCTAATATATTAAAATAAAAAATGAGATCACGAAGAGTATCTAGTTGCTGTTCGTGATCTATTTTATTGAAATTAAAACAAGAGGCTCGACTAGGGATTTTAAAGATTTCTTTAAATAATAAATTAGTATTTAAGTAATTATTAGGAAAGGCGAACCATTATATATTTGAACTAGGCTGAATAGACCTTTTCTATTTTACTGAACAAACCCTTGCAGCATAAGCGTTAAGAGAGATTGCTTTCGAAAAGCGAGCTGGGCGGTTTCATCAATTTCGCGAAGCTGCAATTTAGTGACGAATGGATTGTTATCCAACAAACCAGTTGGGTTTTCAACAATAAGATCTCTTAATACGACGCCTCTTGTTACTTGTTGGTGAGGCTCTTCAAGCATTCCTAATTCAATATTCCTTTTTTCAAGGAAGCCGTCTTCAATAATAAAGACAGAATACTCATCATTCTCGACATGAATGCTCGATTGTGGAATGGTAATGGCACTAAGAATTTCATGTTGAATAATGTTTAGGTTCACATGATAACCAACCTTTAGATCGTCAGCTTGCTCCGCCATTTCCCAATCTACATAAAAAGGATACGTAGTTTCTTTATCTAGAGCAGGTTCTTCTGAAGGGAGGTTGGAAATTCGAGAGAGAATACCGTCAATTGGCTCTTGGTGGTGTGTAGCAATCTCGACTCTCAGACCTTCACGGATCTCAAGTGATTCGGCTTGTGTTAGCTCACCTTGAGCAATTAATGTATTCGAAACAATCGTCAACAATGGTTCGTTTTGCTGAGTGTTCACCTCTTTAATGATTCCTGCTACGGGGCTCGTCACCTCTAGTTCATATTGCTGGCTATAAATAGCTTGTAGAGATTGCTCGTGAAGATCCTTCTCCCATTCAAGTGTTTCAATTTGGTGTTGCTTTTGTAAAATTTGGACCTCGTATTGATCTATTTGTTGCTCTTGAAATGCTGTGATTGCTTCCTCTTCCTCTTCTTCATCTAATTGATAGTGGGTCTGATGAAGACGATTTTTAATGGAAGAGAGCGTCCAAATCTCTTCAGATAGTTGAGAGATGTTTAAATCAATTTGGTCGATTTTAGATTGCAATTCTTGCTGGGTCGATTCGATTTCAATGTTCTCATATGTAAATAGAACGTCGCCTGCTTGAACCTCGTGCCCCTCTTGTACATAAAGGTCTCCCATGGACCCGATCTGTTCATTAAAATAAATATGTTCTTCGTTCGTAGATAATATAATGCCTGGCTTCTCTACTGATTCAACGAGATTGCGCTCTGTGGGTGATAGCATCCCATCAATGATTTGTAAGCGCGCAATGTCGCTCTCTTCGCCGACGATGAGAAAGACATTCACAGAAATAAATAAGATACAAGCAATCAGTATTGCATTCACTTTCCATTTTTTCACTAGTTGTTACCACCTTTTTACATTAAATCCGCACTAAGAAAGTTTGATAGAAAGATTAAAAACACAGAGGTGAGCATCATGATGAGATGAACTAACACTGTAATTAGGATTAAGAACCATTTTTTCGTAAATGCAATTCTTGAAAAAGCATAGATTTGGTAAAAGATCGCCCATAGCAAAAAGATTGAAATCTGTCCAAAAAAGTGAATGTAATATTCATTCGTCGTAAACAGATGAGCGATGACACCTAGAGCAAAAGGTGATGTAGCCGCTTGAACTCCGAGCCATAGTTCAAAAGGCAAGAGCGCAACGTTTCCGACTGTGAGGATAAACATACTAATAACAGATACGACAAAGGCTTGACGATAATGTGTTTCATCAAGGAACACCCAAAACCATGCACTTGTGAACAACAAATAGGTGAGAGGAGAAAGCAAAGCATCGAGTGCTCCACCTAGTCCGATCATGAGCTTAGCTAACTCAAATTGACTTGTTGTATAGGTTGTGAGTGCGTGGGAAATGCCCGATGTATGTAAGCCGTAATAGGCTTGAACGAGCGAGACTGCTAGACTTAATAAGAAAATGCCTATCACTTTCCCGGTGTGAAGAGGGATTTCTTCTGCAATAGTTAACTGGTCAACTTTTGTATCTGGTTCTACTAAACTCCGTACTAATTCTAAATGATACCTCATTCTATAAATCCCCCATGTGAGCCGATATAATAAGTCTACTTTATTTTACATTTTTTTGTAGTTGTTGCCTAGGGGAGTGGATATCAATTCCGGGTTTTGTCGATATTTGACATGGGAGATGAAAGTTTTGTAAATTAGGTAAATTATATGTAAGAGTTGATGAAAGGGAAGCAAAGGGCTGTTATGATATGAATGAGGTGAGGAAAATGACTAACAAGATGATCATGGAGAACTTGAAAGTGTACTTTGAAGAAAAGCTGAAGCGGAAATTAAAAGTCGAAGAAGTCGCAGTCTTGTCTCAGGCCATTGAAAAAGCTCACCATTGTTAATGGAATCTAATAGGAGTTCTGCTCGGTGCGATGAAAGATGTATTGAGCTGAGCTCTTTTTTGTTTTGCGTTATAATGGGAATGGCAATAATCATGGTTTAAAGTGAGGTCTTGAAAATGGGTAAAGGAAAGTTGTTGTGGATTGTGGTCCTGATTTTTCTGAGTGCTTGTGCGCCTCTAGAGAGGGAAAGGCCAATAGAAATTGTAGCAGAGGATGCCGCATTCCTTGATGGCAATTGGATTTTTGCGAGCGTTGAAAATATAGTAGATGGCGATACGATTCGTATTACTGATCTAAACTTAGATTATGTGAATGACCCAGATCTAGTAAATGCGTTTTCTGAGCTAGATTCGTCGATAAGGGTACGCTTTTTAGCAGTAGATTCACCAGAGGATACGAATGAAAAGGAGCTGTATGGGAGAGAAAGTACGGAACATGTTGAGGAGTTATTGGAGAGTGGCTACGTTGTAATTGAGATGGATGAAAATGCTGATTTTGACCGGTACGACCGCTTGCTTGGCCATATTTTTACTGTGGATGGTGTTAATGTGCAGGAGTCACTTTTAAAAGAAGGCTTGGCGAGAGTTGCGTATTTATATGATGAGTATAAATACGTTGATGATTATTTGGTAGCAGAAGCAGGGGCGGTTGCAAAAGGAATCAATGTGCATTCAATTGAAGGCTATGTGACAGAGCGTGGGTTTGATATGAGTGTAGTGGAGTGATGCGAAGGTACTGGAATTTTTATAAGATGTATTTTAAATATATATTTATTGGAATATAACCTGACATGAATGCTTACAGCTTTTTAGATGCTTGGTAGTATAAAGGTATCAAAAACAGATGAATATTCAGGAGGTTATTTCAATGACAAACACATTAAAAAATCCAGGAATCTTCACGTTGCTTGCACTTACATTTACGGTGTTTTTTCAAAAATAATAGATAGAGAGGAGTGGGGGAACCCGCTCTTTTTTTGTGGTTGAGGTGATTGGACAGCAGGTGCGCGAGTTTGGATTGAATACGTCCATGTTTGGACAGCAAATCGAGGACTTTGGACAGAAAAAACGGAAAACGCGACTGAACAAAAAGCTAGGCACCAGTTTCACTCAGTAAAATGCAGGAATTTTCCTCCATTTTATTGAATTTCTCCTATACGAAGGGAGGCAAAAGGATGATTGTAAAAAAAGAACGAAAGATTCCTCTAAAAATTTTGAAATTAGAAGCTTTGCTCCGTAGATTACCGGCTCATCATAGTATTAGAAATAAAATTGAAGAAGAATTAAAGAAAAGGAAGGCTGGCTACCGAGGAGAGCAGGCGATTGATTATCATTTAAAAACGCAGCCGATTGATGATGGATTGATCCTTCATGATAATAGGTTGAAACAAGGAAAGGACCACTTTTTCCAGATTGATACTCTTATAGTAACAACACGTTTTTTCATGATTTTAGAAATAAAAAATATAACAGGAACCCTTTATTTTGATCAAGAATTTCAACAGCTTATCCGGAAAAAAATGGAGAAGAAGAGAAGTTTCAAGACCCAATCATACAGGTGAAGAGGCAGCAACAACAATTTCAGTCTTGGCTAGAAAAACATAAATTTCCCACCCCTCCTATCATCCCGCTTGTTGTTATTACAAATCCTTCTGCCGTTATTCGAACGTCTCCCGCATATCAAGAAGCCCGCGAAAAGATTTTGCACGCAGAAATGGTCCCTTCAAAACTAAACTACTATCATCAAATCTTTCAAAATGAAGCAATGACACTAAAACAATTAAATCAGCTCTCACGTACGGTAATAAAAAAGCATGTTCCCTCTCATTCTGATATGTTAAAACAGTTTGCTCTATCTATTGATGATATACGGACGGGTGTGCAATGTTTAGAGTGTCACTGCCTGCCTATGCAGAGAATAAGAGGGTATTGGATCTGCTCTCATTGCCACTCGAAGGACAAACAGGCACATTTGACCACTCTTAATGATTATCTGTTGTTAATTAGTGATACGATTTCCAATGAACAAGCTAGAACGTTTCTTCAGATCACCTCAGCATCGGTTGCCTCCAAATTGTTAACTTCATTGCCATTAAAGCCCGGAATGGGCAAAAATCGTTGTTATGAATTAAGCTATTTTGACTAACGGATGTTGTTTCGCCAGCAACATGGCCTCTTTGGATTGAATATTGGCTCGTTTGGACAGCAAATCTCGGTACTTGGACAGAATAACGCGCAAATTGGACAGAACGCAACAGCTTACTCACAAAAAAACAGGAGTAAGCATCTATGCTTCTCCTGTTTTTCAATCTATTTGGTTAGCTATTTGCTCCTGTGAATCTATTTACAGCATCTTGGATCGTTGTAATGAGGTTGTCCATGCTTTCTTTGATGGATTCGGTTACTTGGGTTTGTTCCTCGATGGCCTCTGTTTGGTCTTGCATGGATTGGTTGACGTCAGAGACTTGCTCTGTTAATCCAGTAATAGCAAAAAACAGAACACCAATCCCAATAGTGGCAACAATGAGCCAAACCCAGCCTTGATTGTACCAAGGCTTTTTATTGTTAGAGTTATTTTCCATTCTAATCACACCTTTATTTGAAATAGGAGCGCTTATCATCTATTTACCCTGAATAGATCTATATAAACACCTCTCCTTCGACTTTAAAAGGAGAGGTGGTATTGTCCTTACATAATATTCGATTTGTATAAAAAGTATAGCGAATCCACGACATCTATACTTTCATTGGAGAGTTTTACAATGTTTTGCGAGCTTAGTTTTAGAGTTTCTGAGAATGTTTTGAATTGGGAGTGGGTGGCAAAAGCCTAATTTTCAAAAGGATAAGCTCGTAATCGGTACGTATTCAATACGATATAGTAGCACTTAGGAAAAGGTGATGATATGTTTGTAAATGCATTTCCGGTTGCTTACCCAAGCTATGGGCACCGCCACATGTGGCAGCAGCCGGTTGTTGTTCACCCCGGCCATTATTATTATCCTGGCTACCACTATGGACCAAACCATTACCAATGGCCTGATAACAAACCTCACCATGAAGCACTAGCTAAGCAAAAGCCTACTCTAAAAAAGAAAAGTCTTCATGATTATCATTGGCAGCATGGATATGCGTTCGGACAAGGGATAGGTCAGTTCCCTGATTATTATAATCATAATTACTGATCGAAATGAACCAAAAAAGGAACGAGAGCAAAGAGCCTCGTTCCTTTTTATTATGATCATCAAAGTCTACGTTTCTTGTAGATTGATTGATGAATTTATATCCGATTTTTCTCTCAGTTTTATTTCCTTCTCTATTAACTCAATAAATTTTTGATCTAGTTGGAGTGTGAGGGCTCTTTCTCGCGTTTCTACTAGCAAGTTATGATCTAATCTTGCTAACCCTTTACTTTTATATGTATTTGTCATCATATGTCCCCCTTTATAATGAGTCATATAGATGAATACCACAAAAAGTCTTCAATTAAACATCAGAGACGATAAGGTGAGGCCATACCTGAAAAGTGCTAAATGTCATCTCATTTATTTCTCTTTTCTCTTCTATTTAGTTCATGATTCAACAAGGAAATGAAGTCTTGATCGAGCTGAAGCTTTATGGCTTTGTTGCGTGCTTCTATTAGAATCTCTTTATCGACGTTTGCTAAAGTGCGTTTTGTCTCGTACATAAGATAACCCCCTACGTGCGTATATATTATGTGTACCACTATACAAATAACTGTAAACATTCAACTAGAAGCTAGTTTCGACTTTTGACAATCTATCAATTATAATAAAATGAAGGGGAAATTCTATTCAAAGTACAAACAACCAAAGAAGATGTCCTCATTCAAATAATTGATAATGGTTAGGCAGAAAAGTTTGTACAATTAGGAGAACCTTTCTTTACGACAAGAAAAGCGGTACGGGTCTTGGGATGATGGTCACAACAAACATCATTCAAAATAACCACCGAGGAGCACTAAAGGTAGAAAGTGAAGTGGAGAAGCGGACCACGTTTTATATTCGATTGCCGTTAGAGGTAGTTAGTCTCTACAATCTTTGAAACTCCAACCTTACTGTAGGTGATAAACCGGATGTATTATAAAAAAGTAAGATATACATATATTACTGTCGATGACGCGTTGCCATTGTTTGTAGAGAGTGTCGGTTATAATCCACAAGAAGAAGATTTTTCAAGGCCGAATGGGTATCCTTACTATCACTGGTTACAAACCGTTGAAGGAGAAGGAAGATTTACGTTTAATGGGCAGGAATACCGCTTGCCAAAAGGACATGGAACGTTGTTGAAGCCCTATACGCCCCATTCCTACTGGACGAGTGGAAAACGGTGGTCAACGGTTTATATTACGTTTGGGGGAGCGTCGGTTGTTTCGATTTTAGATGCGTTAAAGCTTAATTTTTCTACGCTGTATACGGATATGGAGAGTTTGCCGTTTGTTGGAATCATTGAAGATATGCTGCAAAAGATTGAAGCAGAAACGGAATTTTCAAAGCTTGATTTATCTAGCTCGTTATATCATTTTCTAGTGAATTTACGGAAATATGGAAAGGTCAACAACCAACCATCCCTTTCGCATTTTTATGAAAAAGTGCGGCCGATTGTCGAGTGGCTTGAAACCGTTTATGCCGAGGATATTGGCCTTGATGATATTGCTCAATATTCAAATGTTAGTTCGCAATATTTGAATCGTCTATTCCAAGACACGTTTTCAGTGAGTCCTTATTCCTTCTTGATTCAAGTTCGAATTCGTAAGGCAAAAGAGATATTAATTCAAAACCCAGAAATCCCGCTTAAAAATGTCGCCTTCTTAGTTGGGTTTAATGATAGTAGTAATTTTGTGGCGACTTTTAAGAAAAAGGAAGGAATCACCCCGAAGAAGTACCGTGATTTATATTATAAAAAATAAGGTATCAACCTGTCCTTGGTGGCGGGTTTTTCTATTTCCTTTTACTTTATGAACGCTTAAAAATAAAATAAATTGAGTAAAGAAAGTTTCATATTTTTATATAAATAAAGAATTTATTCATACAATTCAGAAATGATATCGGTTACAATATGCTTAATTAATTAAATTAAGTTAGTCAAAACGTTAGTTTATTAGGGGCTAAGACTGTTTGGGTATAAAGAGAAAGATATGAAACTTGTTAAGGTGGTGACGTGATGAAAATTACCCATTTAGAATGTTTTATTGTACCGCCACGGTGGTGTTTTTTGAAAGTGGAAACGGATGAAGGCATTGTTGGCTGGGGGGAGCCTGTAATTGAAGGACGGGCACATACAGTGAAGGCTGCAGTCGAAGAACTATCGGAGTATCTCATAGGCAAAGATCCACTGAGAATTGAAGACCATTGGAATGTGTTATATCGCTCAGGCTTTTATCGTGGGGGGCCCATTTTAATGAGTGCCATTGCGGGGATTGACCAAGCTCTTTGGGATATTAAAGGAAAATACTTCAATGCTCCAGTTTACCAATTACTAGGGGGAGCATGTCGAGAATCGATCCGAGTGTATTCTTGGATTGGTGGAGATCGACCTAGTGATGTTGGTAAGGCAGCGAAAGATATTGTAGATGCTGGCTTCACAGCGGTGAAAATGAACGGAACGGAGGAACTTCAATACGTTGATTCATACGACAAAATCGATCGAGCTGTCGAACGAATTGCTGCGGTTCGAGAGGCTGTAGGAAATGACATCGGAATTGGTATTGATTTTCATGGACGGGTCCACAAGCCAATGGCCAAAATCTTGGTAAAAGAACTAGAACCTTATCGCCCGATGTTCATTGAAGAGCCGGTTTTACCAGAAAACAATGAAGCGCTAAGAGAGATTGCTCAACACACGCATATTCCGATAGCAACGGGAGAAAGAATGTTTTCAAGATGGGATTTTAAAGGCCTTTTGACAGATGGTTATGTGGATATCATTCAGCCGGATCTTTCACATGCAGGTGGAATAACTGAATGCAAAAAAATAGCCTCTATGGCTGAAGCATATGATGTTGCGCTTGCGCCTCATTGCCCACTTGGACCGATTGCTTTAGCTTCATGTTTACATGTTGATGCAACCGCTCACAATGCCTTTATTCAAGAGCAAAGCTTAGGCATTCACTACAACGAAGGTAGTGATTTGCTAGATTATTTGAGTGATCCATCTGTGTTTGATTATGAAGATGGTCATGTGAAAATACCACAAGGTCCTGGACTGGGGATATCCGTTAATGAAGAGAAGGTTCGCCAGTTAGCTACTAAAGGACATCAATGGAAAAATCCAGTTTGGCGTCACCGTGATGGTTCTGTAGCAGAGTGGTAAAAGCCAAACATCATTCGTTTTAAGGGGGGCTTAAATGGATGTTGTAACAGTGGGAGAAACGATGGTGTTGTTTACACCAATCTCAAAGGGACAATTAAGAAACGCTCATACATTTTCGAAAACATATGCAGGGGCAGAGTCGAATGTTGCGATTGGTTTAAGTCGGTTAGACCATCAGGTTGGCTGGATCAGTCGTGTGGGCCATGATGAATTTGGAAAGTCTGTTCTCTCTTTTATAAGAGGGGAAGGGGTCGATACGAGTCAAGTTCAATTAGACAGCGAAGCGGCAACAGGCGTGTTTTTTAAAGAAGTAAGAAACCCTAAGGATGTTAGAGTCACTTATTATCGTAACGGATCGGCCGCTAGCAGAATGAGTGCGAATGATTTGGATGAAGAGTACCTAAAAAAAGCCAAGTACCTGCATCTTTCAGGCATCACCCCAGCATTAAGTGCTAGCTGTTATGAAATGGTGAAAGAGGCGATTCGCATAGCGAAGAAGCACTCGGTAACGATTATTTTTGACCCGAACGTAAGAAGGTCGCTTTGGTCAGAGGAACAGGCAAGAAGAACGTTGCTCGAAATTGCTGAAAATGTTGATATTATTTTGCCAGGTATTGATGAAGGAGCGTTTTTACTTGGTGAGAAGGAACCAGAAAAAATCGCAAAACGTTTCTTGGAGCTTGGCCCGTCTTTAGTTGTGTTAAAAGTAGGAGCAAAAGGTGCTTATTACTTTACCGAAACAGAAAGCAAGCTCGTCCCAGGGTACCTAGTTGAACATGTTGTTGATCCGGTTGGTGCAGGAGATGGTTTTTTAGCAGGGTTCACTTCTGGCTTATTAGATGGTTTGCAAATAGAAGAGGCAGTGCAAAGAGGAAATGCCGTAGGAGCCATGGTAACAATGGTTGAAGGCGATGTTGAAGGGTTGCCTGATAAACAAGAAATTGAGGCATTTATCAAACCTAATATAGAAGATGTTCAGAGATAAGGAGGGTGAAATGGAGCTCATACAGCAAATTCAGGAAAATGCAATTGTAGCGGTTATTCGCGGGGCGAAGCCATCTGACATGTTGAAGATTGCCACAGCGCTACGCGAAGGGGGCGTGAAAACACTAGAGATTACGGTAGATACACCGAAGGTCATGACCTTAATTGAAGAAGTGTCAACTGAGTTAGACCAAGAGGTGATTGTTGGAGCTGGTACGGTGCTTGATGCAGAAACCGCAAGGATGGCGATATTGTCTGGTGCCAAGTTTATTTTTTCTCCAACTGTGAATGTTGATTTGATCAAATTGACAAAGCGTTATGGAGCTGTGAGTATACCAGGTGCGTTAACGCCTACTGAAATTTTAAAAGGCTATGAAAATGGTGGAGATATAATTAAAGTGTTTCCTGCGAATGCATTCGGGCCAGCATACATTAAAGATATTAAGGCACCATTGCCGCAAATTCCTCTGATGCCAACAGGGGGAGTCAACCTTGAAAACATCGGGGAGTACATGAAACATGGCGCTGTTGCTGCGGGTGTTGGAAGCACACTCGTGAACACACGGGGCGATTTGACAAAAGAGCGCTTAAGGGAAATAACAGAAACTGCAAGGCAAATGCTTGCGAGAGTGAAGCAGGCAAGAAGTTCTTTAAATTGAGCTACTATCTTTATTAAATTAATTAAGACGGTTCATTGAAAGGGGTGATGTAACAACATTATTTGTAAGGGTTTTCAATTTAAAGTAACCAAACAAAGGGGGAGTTTTAAAATGAAGATGAAACATTTCTTACTTGCAATTGTATTAATGATGTTACTAGCAGCTTGTTCAGGTGGCGATAGCTCAGAAGAAACGGGTTCTCCTAGTAATGGAGGAGATGATACTGAAACAGGTGAATTATCAGGAGAAATTAAAGTAGCAGCATGGAATTTAGCGGCAGACTCTTTGACGGAGACGGCAGAAAAGTTTATGGAAGAGTATCCAGGAACTACAGTAACTGTTGAATATGTGTCAAGTGATTATGATAGCATTATTCCTCCATTGACGGCTGGTCAAGGAGCGCCAGATATTATGCAAATTCAACAACGAGATTTTCCTAACTTTATGCATGTATTTGAAGGACAGTTTGTTGATATTTCTGATCGTTTAGGTGAGCAAGAAGCTGAATTTGCTGAAGTTGCGATGAATCTAGTGAAAAATGATGAAGGAATCTATGCTCTTCCTTGGGATATCGGACCTGTAGGGCTTTACTATAGAAAAGATTTCTTTGAGCAAGCAGGTGTTGATCCAGACTCAATAACAACATGGGATGACTTTATTGAAGCAGGACAAAAAATTGACGCGGAATTAGGCGTGAAAATGTCTGCACACTCGTTAACGAATGATGACATTGCTGAAACATACAGAATGCTTATGAACCAATTAGGTGGCGAGTATTATGACGAAAATGGAAACATCCAAATTGTAAGAGAAGAAAACATCCAAGCGATGCAAATGTTTAAGAATTTTGTTGATGCAGATTTATATGTGCAAGCACCAACATGGGATGATCGAATCCGTGCTTTTGCCAATGACCAAATTGCAACTGTGTTATTCCCAGTATGGTATGCAGGTACAATCAAAACTCAAGCGGAGGATCAAGAAGGAAAATGGGGCATTATGCCAATGCCAGCATTTGAAGAAGGTGGCCCGAACCAATCCCATTCCGGTGGTTCTGCTCTAGCGATTTCGTCACAAACGCAAAATGAAGAGCTAGCATGGGCATTCATTGAATATACGCTTATGACGAATGAAGGTCAAGATGTTCAAATGGAGTATGGGTTATTCCCTTCTTGGCAGCCATACTATGAAACAGAGAAATTTAAAGAAGTAGATGAGTATTTTGGTATTTCTTTATCGGAGTTCTTCGGTGAAGTGTCAACAGATATCCCAACGATTGACTATGGACCATACTTTAGAGATATTAACTCAGCTATGGTTGAAGCCATTGGAGATGTTGTTATCGACGGAAAAGATATTGAAGAAGCATTAAGAGATGCGGAACAACGTGCAGCTAGTGAAACAGGTCTTGAAATTGTAGAGTAATTGGGAAAAATGGTGTCCCTGGAGGAGAGGCTAAACCAATGAGCAGAAGCTCACCTCTTCTCTTTAGGGGATCACTTATTGGAGGTGTCACGATGGCAAAAGCAGATGTGAGTCCCAAGAATAGTAAAGGTGATTTGAAAATGAAGAAAAAACGTAGTGTGTTTAACGTAAGTCCATATTTATTCGTTGCGCCATTCTTTCTAGTATTTGCAATTTTTATGCTCTATCCGGTGGTCTATTCTTTTATTTTAAGTTTTAGTACATGGCGAGCTGGAGAAATGACATTTGTTGGACTAGAAAACTACAAAAGGTTGTTTTCAGATGCTCTCTTTTGGAAGTCACTAGGAACAACGGGCCTCATTTTAATAGTCCAAGTACCAATCATGCTCGTATTAGCAACAATTGTGGCTTCGACATTAAACTCAGACAAGTTAAAGGCGAAAGGATTATTTCGTTTAGGCTTTTTCTTGCCGGCGTTAATTGATTTGGTTACGTATGCCTTAGTATTTTCATTGATTTTTAACGAAGGATACGGATTGATTAATCAAGCGTTAGGATTAATGGGGTTAGGACCTATTCAATGGTTCTCTGATGGAATGTGGGCAAAAATTCTAATCATTATTGCCGTAACATGGCGCTGGACTGGTTATAACGCGATTATTCTTCTGTCAGGTTTGCAAACCATTCCAAAAGAGTTATATGAATCGGCCAGCATTGATGGAGCTGGAAAAGTAAAAAGCTTCTTTATGATTACGGTTCCGTTGCTCAAACCAGTTTTACTATTCTGTGGGATTTTATCAACAATTGGAACGCTTCAATTATTTGCCGAGCCATTTGTCTTAACAGGTGGAGGTCCAAGAAATGAAACAAGTACGGTCATCCTTTATTTATATGACAAAGCTTTCGGCTCATTTAACTTTGGATTAGCTTCGGCGGGTGCGTATGTGGTCACAACGATCATTGCCGTTTTATCTTATTTCCAAGTGAAAGCTTCAAAAGGGGGGGAAGTATAAAATGAATCAGCGACGCGAATTTAACAAATTGCTTTTATATGTGTTCGCCATCATTGGTGCAACGATTTCTGTTTTCCCATTTTATTGGATGTTTACAGCTTCGACATTGCAGGAATCTCAGATTTTTAAGATACCCCCAACATTAATTCCTAGTACGAACTTCTTTGAGAACTTATCAAGATTACAGGAAACATGGCCGATTTGGAGAGCATTATTTAATAGCTTGTTCGTTTCCGGGGTGACAACGGTCAGTACCGTTTTCTTCTCCGCACTAGCTGGATTTGCCTTTGCGAAATACAAGTTTAAGGGCAGGGAACCATTGTTTTATATGGTGTTGTTAATCATGATGGTACCAACCCAAATCATGCTCGTTCCGATGTTTATCATTATGATGAACTTCAATTGGATGGATAGCTATTTGGCGTTAATTGTTCCATTTTTAGTTACGCCGTTTGGAGTTTTCTTAATGAGGCAGCAGATGATGTCATTTCCAACGGAGTTAATTGAGTCAGCACGGATTGATGGGTGTAGAGATTTTGGGATCTTCTTCCGTATTGTTCTTCCGACGATGAAGCCTGCGTGTGCAGCGCTTGCGATTGTAACCTTTATGCAGCAATGGGGCAACTTTATTTGGCCATTAGTTGTTGTGAACTCAAGAGAGATGTACACATTGCCACTATTACTATCGATGATGGTTCAGCCAGGACAAACGGTACAATATGGACCGGTCATGGTAGGGGCGGTTATTGGCTTAATACCAATGTTGATTTTGTTCCTTGTCTTCCAAAAGAGCTTTGTTTCAGGTGTATTTGGAGGTTCGGTTAAAGGTTAATGAACAGAAAGGATGGTTTATGTATGAAGGGAAGAAATGACTGGGAAAATGTCGCAGTGCTGCAGAAAAATCGGTTACCAGAACGCTCTTACTTTATTCCTTACAGCGATGTTCCATCTGCACTAACGTGTGAACGAGCAAATTCTCCATATATTCAATCGTTAAATGGGGTCTGGAAATTTCACTATGCCCAAACGCCAAATGAATCTCCGGCTTCCTTTTTTGAGACAGCTTATGATGTTAGTGATTGGGATGATCTTGTCGTCCCGTCCAATTGGCAAATGCATGGGTATGGAAAACCCCATTATACGAACAAACAATATCCGTTTCCGGTCGATCCGCCGAGGGTTCCAACAGAGAACCCAACAGGCTCCTATCGCCGTGAATTTTATATCGACAGCGAATGGGTAGATAAAAAGGTAATGATCCGCTTTGAAGGAGTCGATAGTGCCTTTCATCTATGGGTAAATGGAAAAGAAGTTGGCTATAGTCAAGGAAGTCGAATTCCTGCTGAATTTGATTTAACGTCATGTATTCAAGAAGGAAAGAATACTCTTTCGGTAAAAGTCTATCAATGGTCCGATGCTAGTTATATTGAGGATCAAGATATGTGGTGGCTTAGTGGAATTTTTAGAGATGTCTATTTGCTTGCGCGACCAACTGTTCACATGAACGATTTCTTTGTAAAAACGATGCTAGATGAGAATTATGCTGATGCAACGCTGCAAGTGGAGGCTTCTTTTGACGATGCGGCTTCGTCTTTAGAGAGATATCAGGTGGAGTTTTTATTGCTTGACCAAAGGTTAGAAATCGTAAACGAGTGGCAATGCCCTGCCGCCGTTTTGGCTAATGATCGAATTGACGTCCCGATTCACAATCCTAGAAAATGGACGGCAGAAACCCCTTATCTTTACCAGTTAGTGATGAGTGTGAAAGATCACAAAGGCGAGGTCTTAGAAGTCATTCCAACAAAGGTGGGTTTTAGATCAGTTGAGTTAAAGAATGGGCTGTTCTTGTTTAATGGAGTTCCTATTAAGCTAAAAGGGGTCAATCGGCATGATCATCATCCGGATTTGGGCAGGGCGATTCCTTATGAGGCGATGGTAGCGGACGTCAAGCTGATGAAGCAATCCAATATCAATGCAGTGAGAACCGCTCATTACCCAAATGACCCGGTGTTTTATGACCTTTGTGATGAATACGGTCTTTATGTCATTGATGAAGCGGACTTGGAGTGTCATGGTTTTGAATACATTGGAGATCCCCATAAAATAAGTGATGATCCCGAGTGGGAAGAGGCGTATCTTGACCGGATGAAACGGATGGTAGAACGCGACAAAAATCATCCTTCGATCATTATGTGGTCACTAGGAAATGAATCGGGTTATGGCCGAAATCATGACGCAATGTATCAATGGACGAAGGAAAAGGATCCGTCAAGACTCGTCCATTATGAGGGAGAATGCCGGGTTGTCATGAATGAAGGCAAAATGAATCCGGAGAGAGAGCCTGTTTCGTCCGATCTTTTTACGACGATGTATACAGATATTGCTATCATTGAACATTTAGGAAAACGCAACGATTTACAGAAGCCACACATTCTTTGTGAGTACGCCCATGCGATGGGAAATAGCCCAGGGGCGTTAAAGGAATATTGGGAGACGTTTTATCGCTATGAAAGGCTCCAAGGTGGATTTGTTTGGGAGTGGCGAGACCACGGAATCCGGCAGTTTACAGAGAGTGGAGAGGAGTACTTCGCGTATGGTGGTGATTTTGGCGACCAACCGAATGATTCCAATTTTGTGATGGATGGGTTAGTCATGTCAGATCAAACGCCATCACCAGCGCTGTATGAATACAAAAAAGTTCTTGAACCCGTTGTAATCGAAGAGGTTGACCGTGCGAATGGAACATTCAGCATTAAGAACAATTATGACTTTCTTTCTCTAGATCATCTAACGTTACGTTGGACAGTTGTAGCTGATGACCTTGTTGTTGCTAGTGGAACTCTTCCTCTTGATCAGATTGATCCTCGTGAAGTCTCTGTCATTACCGTTCCTTATTTTATATCTTCTTTTAAAAAGAACGGAACGGATTATTGGTTGAATATGACGATCACGTTAGCGGAGGATACGAAATGGGCCAAAGCGGGATACGAAATTGCCTGGGCGCAATTTGAGCTATTACAGCAAAAAAAGGGCGATATAAAACGGCCAACAGCCAAACTCCTTGAAACATACGAAACGAGTCATGAGTTTGTCGTTTTGGGGAATGGGTTTGAACTATCCTTTAATACGGCTACAGGTCAATTAAGCTCATGGACCTACGGCGGGGTTAGTGTCATTGAGAATGGTCCCAAATTAAACGTTTGGCGCGCGCTTATAGATAATGATATGTATACAACAGGTCAATGGAAGCCTGTGAGCAACAAAGAGATTTGGGAAAAAGCAGGGTTACATTGGTTGCAGCATCGCCTTGATTCATTTGACTATAATGTAGATTCAAAGAACGAGAGCGTAGAAGTAAAAGTTCAGACACGGATTGCTCCTCCGAAGTTAGGTTGGGCTCTTTTGACCACGTATACGTACACGATTTATGGAAGCAGTGATGTTCTTTTACAAGTTGATGGCAAATTTGAAGGAGATCGACCAAAGACGCTGCCGAAAATTGGCCTTCAAATGAAGCTACCGAAAGCACTTGACACGGTTTCGTGGTATGGACTTGGTCCAAATGAAGCGTATGTTGATAGCAAGCTTGCGGCACGAACGGGCATTTGGTCAAGTAATGTGGACGGACTTTATACACCATATGCTTATCCGCAAGAAAATGGAAATCGTCATGAAGTAAGATGGGCTTCGTTTACGAATCAAAATGGCGTGGGGCTAATCGCAACAGGTATGCCGCAATTTGATTTTAGTGCTCATTATTACTCCATGCACCAGCTAGATCAGGCTGCACACACATATGATTTGCAAAAGGAAGACGAGATTACAGTAAACATCGATTACAAGCAGCATGGACTCGGATCAGCTAGTTGTGGACCGGATGTCCTTAATAAGTATGAACTAGTAAGTGAGGACTTTGCCTTTGTGGTTCGGTTAACACCTTATGCTAGAGCGGAGATTTCACCGATCCAATTAGCGAAAACGAATCTGTAGGAACGAAAATACAAAAGGTTGTAGGGAGTGGGCAAACATGAAATCAGTATCTGAAGTTCTTCCAAATATGTCTTACGGCGGGGACTATAACCCGGAGCAATGGTCAGAGGATGTATGGTATGAAGATGCTAGATTGATGAAGCAGGCAGGGGTTAACCTTGTGTCAGTCGGAATCTTTAGTTGGGCTATGCTAGAAAGAGAAGAAGGCGTGTTTGATTTTGAATGGCTCGATAAAATTTTAGATATCCTTTATGATCATGGGGTAAATGTTTGTTTAGCAACAGCAACAGCTTCAACTCCGGCATGGATGGCAAAGAAATACCCCAATTCACTTGCGGTCGATAAGCACTTAGTTCCTTATTCGATTGGATCAAGGCAGCATTATTCGCCAAATAGCAAGGATTATATTAGACATATTCGGATCATTGTGCGCAAATTGGCTGAGAGATATAAGGACCATCCAGGCTTAAAAATGTGGCATATTAACAATGAATATGCTTGCCATGTTTCTGAGTGTTATAGCGAAGAATCAACCGTTGCCTTCCGCGATTGGTTACAAAAACGTTATGAGACCATTGATGAACTAAATGATCGCTGGGGAACAAGCTTCTGGAGCCAACGTTATAATAACTGGGAGGAGATTGAACTTCCGCGCAACCCAGCAACGTTTGTGAATCCAGGACAAAAGCTAGACTATAAACGTTTTATGGATGATGCGATCTTCCATCTATATAAAACAGAGAAAGCCATTGTCAATGAAGTGACTCCAGATGTTCCTGTGTTTACAAATTTTATGATTGATTTCAAGCCACTTGATTATTTTAAATGGGCAAAAGAGCTCGATGTCGTCACATGGGATTCGTACCCAGATCCAAGAGACGGGGTACCTTACACACACGCGATGTGGCATGATCTGATGCGAAGCTTAAAGCAAGGACAGCCGTTTTTCTTAATGGAGCAAGTAACGGGTCAAGTGAACTGGCGTGATATAAATTTATTAAAAAAGCCAAATGTCATGAGGCTTTGGAGTTACTCTACGGTAGCACGTGGCGGAGATGGCATTATGTTCTTCCAGTGGAGACAAAGCAGAGCAGGGGCAGAGAAGTTCCATGGTGCGATGATTCCACATAGTGGCGAAGAGAGCCGAATTTATCAAGAGGTCAAGCAGTTAGGAAATGAACTAAAGAAGCTTGACTCCGTTATAGGAACAAGAGTACCAGCAAAAGTAGGGATTGTGTTTGATTGGGAGAATTGGTGGGCAATTGAATTAGAAGGAAAGCCAAATAACAACCTCGATTACTTGCAGCAAGTTCAATCCTATTATAAAGAGTTATATACACGTAATATTTCAGTTGAGTTTGTTCAAGCAGGTGATGATTTATCCAAATTTGAAGTGGTTATTGCCCCTATGTTATACATGGTGAAGCCAGGAGATAGAGAGAATCTCGAAAGCTTTGTATCCAGAGGCGGAACATTACTCGTTTCTTATTTTAGCGGCATTGTCGATGAAAATGACCGCATCCACCTTGGTGGCTATGCATCGCCTCTTAAAAAGTTGTTAGGCATTTCTATTGAAGAGTTTTCTCCTTATGCAGAAGGAGAGAAGAGCTATATTTTACAAAATAGCGAAAAAATAGAGTGCTCTGTTTGGACGGATATTATACACTTGGAAAAAGCAAAGGCTTTGGCTACATTTGGAAAAGAGTGGTACAAAGGAATGCCAGCTGTGACACAGAACCAATTTGGGCAAGGGAAAGCGATCTATGTTGGCACTCAACCTGAACCGGGTTATATTGGTAAGCTTCTTGAAACGGTCACAGCAGAAAAAGGCATCAAGCCATTGATTGCTCAAACCCCACCAAATGTAGAAGTGTTAGAGAGAAATTCCAAAGAAGCGAAACATGTCTTTATCTTGAACCATAATGAAAATGATATTGTAGTAGATATGCCTACTGATAAAAAATATATCAACCTACTAACGAATGAAGAAGTGCAAGCCTCTGTTCAGGTAAAAGCAGTAGACGTAGCGATCTTAAAAGCGCTATAACGATGAATAGATGCCCCTTCTTCTGCTAGGTTAGATTAATGTAAGAGAATCAGCTCCTTTAAAAGGTGAAAGTTTAAAGGAGCCTTAAAGAGAAGGAGGGGCTTTTTATGTCCAAGATTCAAATGACCGGTAGCTTTCAATGGATGAAAACGTTAAATAAGTCCACGATATTAAATACCATACGACTCCATAGCCCAATATCAAGGGCTGAAATAGCGAAAAAAACCAAACTGACTCCGCCGACGGTTACAAATATTGTGACGGAATTAATCAAAGCCAATTTAGTAAGAGAAAGCAAGGTTGGCACGTCTCAAGGCGGCCGTAAACCGATTCTTTTAACGATCAATGATCAACACTCGTTTATCGTGGGAATTGATGTAGGCGGACATATTGTTCGCGCGGTTGTCACAGACCTTAATGCAACGATCAAAGCAAAGTGTGAGCTTGAGCTTCCAAAACAGCTGACAAATGACCTCTTGCTTGAGACCATCACAGAAGCTGTTGGTGCGGTCATAGAGGAATCCAAGGTAGGAAAAGAAAAAGTGATTGGCATTGGCATTGGGATGCACGGGATTGTTGATCATATGAAAGGAGTGGCTGTCTTTGCGCCAAACTTTCATTTAAGTGATATTCCGATAAAAGACACCGTCGAACAGCACTTTCAAATTCCGACTTTCGTTGAAAACGATGTACGTGCATTAGCGCTAGGAGAAGCGTGGTTTGGGAATGGCCAAGGAATTGATAGTGTGATCTGTATTAACATCGGTGTGGGAATTGGTGCTGGAATTATTTTAAACAATGAATTGTATCATGGGCAAAATGGCATTGCTGGAGAATTCGGGCACATGATCGTTGATATTAACGGAAAGCCATGTTCCTGTGGCAGCTACGGTTGTTTGCAAACGATCGCAGGTGGAGGCGTTTTACGGGAGCGTGCTTTACAATCTGAACGAAATACAATGCTATTAGAAAAAGCGGATCATAATCCAGATGCCCTTGATGGAGCTCTCATTTACCAATGTGCACAAGAGGGGGATGACTTCTCAATGCAACTGTTAGCAGAAACAGGTAGGGCAATTGGAGTAGGTGTCACAAATGTCATCAATTTAATTAATCCAACACGAATTATCGTTGGAGGCGGAGTTGCAAAAGCCGGAGACTTTGTGTTAGGACCGTTACGCGAGGTAGTTAAGCAGCGTGCGCTCACATCCGAGGCGCGTGAAACGGAGATCATTCAGTCCAAATTGGGTGATGATGGAACCGTCATCGGTGCCGCTACGCTCGTGTTAAAAGATTTGTTTAGCCCGCAAGTGTCATAGGAATGAAGCGTTTCCAAATACTTTTGATAAAAGGCTTTCATTTTATTAAAAGTATGATACAATCTTAATTAATTAAATTAATTAATGAAGTTTGTCTTAAATAGAAAAATAAGAAAAAAGAGGTGTGCGCAGATGTGGAATACGGTGAGTCTTGTAGAGAAATTTGATCAATTGTTTCCTGCTTCGGAAAAGGAAAAACGATTATTCTTTGCTCCTGGTCGTGTCAATTTAATTGGAGAACATACGGATTACAATGGAGGATATGTCTTTCCTGCTGCTCTGACAATTGGAACAGAAATGGTCGTGCGTGAGAGAGAAGACGGCACGTTTCATCTAGCAAGTACGAACTTTAAGCAACGTGTTTCTTTTACTCTCGATGAATTAACGTACGAAGAAGAGGATGATTGGGGCAATTATCCGAAGGGCATTATGAAGGAACTCGTCAATGAAGGCGTTGTCTTAAAGGGAGCCGACATCCTGTACGAAGGCACGATTCCAAATGGGGCAGGGCTTTCTTCTTCGGCTTCGGTTGGAATGGTGACAGCGTATGGTTTAGCTTCTCTTGCTCATGCTTCTCTTACGCGTGTCGAATTAGCAAAGCTTTGTCAACGTATGGAAAACCATTTTATTGGCGTAAATAGCGGAATTATGGATCAATATGCGGTGGGTCTTTGCAAAGAAAGGCATGCGATTTATTTAAATACGATGACGATGCACGCAGAGGATGTGCCGCTAGAGTTACATGGCCACAAAATCGTCATTACAAATACGAACAAGCGCAGAGGCCTTGCCGATTCTAAATATAATGAACGCAGAGCCCAATGCGAGGAAGCCCTGCGTAGAATCCAATTGAAAAAGCCTGAGGTCCAAACATTAAGTGACTTAACAAGTTCTGATTTTTCTGAAATGGAAGCTTTGATTCAAGATGAATTGCTTTACCGCCGCGCGAAGCATGTTGTAACAGAAAACAAACGAACAAATGGTGCGAAAGAAGCACTTCAAAACGGTGACCTTGCCATTTTCGGTAAATTGATGATCGGATCGCATTTATCATTAAAAGAAGATTATGAGGTAACCGGAAAAGAGCTTGATGCATTATTTGAGGCCCAACGAAAAGTGGAAGGCTGTATCGGGACGCGTATGACAGGAGCTGGTTTTGGTGGATGTACAGTTAGTGTCGTCAAAGCCGAAGCCGTGGCTATATTCAAAGAACAAGTAACAAAAGAGTATGAACAACAAACAGGATTAACCCCAACTTTTTATATTTGTGAAGCGGGTAACGGAGTTCACGAGCGACAATGGGAGGTGCAACCATAATGAGTGTTTTAATTACAGGTGGAGCGGGATACATTGGAAGCCATACCGTCCTTTATTTTCAAGATAAGGGTGAGGACGTGGTTGTGTTAGATAGTTTGGAAAAAGGGCATAAGCAAGCCCTTTTAGATGGAGTAACTTTTTATCAAGGGTCGATCGACGATGAGGCTCTTCTTAGTGACATTTTTCAAAAGCATACGATTGAAGCCGTTGTTCATTTTGCTGCTTCTTCTCTCGTCGGAGAAAGTGTGGAGAAGCCGTTAGATTACTATGAAAACAATGTCATTGGGTCTCATACACTCGTAAAGCAAATGGTGAAGCATGATGTGAAGCATATCGTCTTCTCCTCGACTGCTGCAACATATGGTGAGCCAAAAAACATTCCAATTAAAGAAACAGATCCAACGATTCCAACGAATCCTTACGGAGAAACAAAGCTTGCGATGGAGAACATGTTCCGCTGGTGTGATGGAGCATATGGAGTGAAATCCGTGTGCCTACGCTACTTTAATGCTGCTGGGGCTGATCCATACGGTCGCATTGGTGAAGATCATACGCCTGAATCCCACCTGATTCCGATCGTCTTACAAGTTGCGCTAGGGCAGCGCAAGCAAGTGCAAATTTTCGGAGACGATTATGAGACAAAAGATGGCAGCTGCATTCGTGATTACATCCATGTTATGGACTTAGCCGAAGCACATTATTTAGCTTTAGAAAAATTACGCAGGGACCATACAACCTCCATTTACAACTTAGGAAATGGAAAAGGGTTTACCGTAAAAGAAGTAATCGAAATGTGCAGAGAGGTGACAGGACACGAGATACCTGCTGTCATTTCAGAAAGAAGAGCAGGAGACCCTGCCACGTTAATCGCATCAGCAGACCGAGCGAATCAAGAGCTCGGATGGCAGCCGCGTTACCCAGAGTTAAGAAGGATTGTTGAGCATGCTTGGAAGTGGCATGTGGCCAACCCAACAGGTTATAAGAAATAAACAATAGAAAGGATGTCTCACATGGGTGTACACATTCACGAGCAAATTGAACGACTCCTCCAATATGGACTACAAAAAGGTCTCATGACAAAATGGGACGTGGATTATAGTCGAAATCAGTTGTTTCAAGTGTTAGGGATTCATGACGCCGAGCCCGCTAGTGTCAATGAAGAAAAGCTAGACACGCCGGTTGAGATCTTACGTGAGATGTTAGATTGGGCAGTGGAGCATCGTGTGCTGGAGGAGGACACTGTTACGTATCGAGATTTACTTGATACAAAAATCATGGGCTGTTTAACAGCGCGTCCTTCAGAGGTAGTGAACGATTTTTATCATCGGTACGAAACGAAGAGCCCAGCAGAAGCAACGAAGAGCTTTTACCAATTTTCAAAAGATGTCCACTACATTCGAACAGATCGCATCGCAAAAAATGAGCATTGGTTTACTACTACGGAATATGGCAATTTGGAGATCACGATTAATCTTTCTAAGCCAGAAAAAGACCCAAAAGCGATTGCAAAAGCGAAGCAGTTAGCAACGGCCTCGTACCCGGAGTGCTTACTATGTAAGGAGAACGTTGGCTTTGCAGGAAGAGTGAACCATCCCGCTCGTCAAAACTTACGAATCATTCCTCTTACGTTAACTAAGGAGCAATGGTACTTGCAATTCTCTCCGTATGTTTATTATAACGAGCATGCCATTGTCTTTTTAGGGGAGCATGAGCCGATGAAGATCTCTCGGAAAACCTTTGCAAGATTGCTTGAATTTGTGGAGCAGTTCCCGCATTATTTTCTCGGCTCAAACGCGGATTTGCCGATTGTCGGTGGGTCGATCTTAAGTCATGACCATT
Organism: Halalkalibacter okhensis; assembly: GCF_000787375.1. Taxonomy (GTDB): domain Bacteria; phylum Bacillota; class Bacilli; order Bacillales; family Bacillaceae_D; genus Halalkalibacter; species Halalkalibacter okhensis. Next base: position 35,581 of record NZ_JRJU01000017.1, read on the forward strand.
TCCAAGGAGGCAGTCACGACTTCCCGATGGCTCAAGCGCCGATGGAGCATGCATTTACGTTAGAGGCATTCCCAGACATTCAAGCGGGAATCGTTAAATGGCCAATGTCGGTTGTTCGTCTTCAAGGACATGATCGTGAATCGCTTGTCGAGGCCGCTGATTATGTGTTAGCTAAGTGGAAGCAGTATGAAGACCGTGATGTGCAGATTCATGCGTTTACAGGGGAGGTCCCGCATCACACGATCACACCGATTGCGCGCAGACGAGGCGAATCGTTTGAGATTGACTTGGTGTTGCGCAATAATCGGACGACAGATGAGCATCCAGATGGCCTATTCCATCCGCATAGTGAAGTCCACCATATTAAAAAAGAAAACATCGGTTTAATTGAAGTCATGGGTCTTGCTGTCTTGCCAGGCCGTTTGCAAGAGGAGTTAGAGGAACTTGCGAGTGTGTTGCCATTGGATGATGCGAGGGAACGGATTTCCGGTAGTAAGACGATCGCCAAGCACCTAGATTGGGCTTTAAACATAAAGGCTAAACACCCAGAGTTGTCAAAAGAAAATATGCCAGCGATCTTACAAGATGAAGTCGGAAATGTATTTGCGACGATCTTAGAGCATGCCGGCGTCTTCAAACGCGATCAGGAAGGGATAACAGCATTCTTGCGTTTTATTGACTCATTATAAGTTTGATGAAGCGCGTTCAAGCTGCCACCACCAAAGGGGTTTCTCAAAAGGTCAAAAACAGAAGAGGCAATGGCTCGGTTCGCTACGCGTCTTGTGAGGAGAAACCCACTCCTCTAAAAGGCTTTTAAAAGATGTATCGACTCCGCTCATTGCTTAGGGGGTGTATCAAAGGTCAAAAACAGACCTTTTTATACACCCCCTTTTGTCTTTTATTCAATCATTTTCTTCTGCTCGGTACTTCGAAATGGCTGTTGGGACAAGTGTTCCGGCAGCTTTAAAATCGATTCATTCACAAGATCCAGCTTGTTCTCTATCCGGTGGAGAAGGTAGAGAGTCACGATGACCGGGAAGCCAAACTCACTTAAAACTGGCAGCCAAGCGTCCATATGAAAGTCCTCCTTTCGAAAAATAGAGCGAGGGGACTGAAAAAGGTAAAATGAACCTATTTCAGCCCCCTCAATTTATCCATTAGATTTCAATATCTTCAACCGTACGATCAACGATTCGTGCGGCTTTTTTGGCGACAATGTCACCGCCAGAAGATACAAAGGCATTTTGTTCAACAATGGTATCCATCGCTGAACTGACACTAGCGGCATTCGGTGGGTAGACAGGGTTGTCGAGTGAAAGAGTCACATTTCCGCCCATTTCATTTTTAAACACTAACTCAAGTCGTTTGCTCAAAGGGATTCCTCCTCTCTAGTCATTTTGATCAACTCAAACTACATCAAGCTGTGAATGTTCGTACGGTCAACGGAGACTAAGTCCCATTCTTGAAGAGGCGCTAACACGGTCGCAATGGTAGTAAGCTCTTGATCGGTCACAGTTGGTTTCACATTGTTGAAGCTCTTCGTCTTACGAATCGGGTTGCCCTCGTTGTCTTGACCATTTTCCAATCCTAGGATCAAGCGAGAATCGACTAGCATCGTATCACCTCCTCTCACCTTGTATATATAGCAAGGGGGGAGAAAGCGTTTAGAGGGGGAGAGATTTTTTTGTAAATAGGTGAATCTTTAGTTGTGGTAAAAAAATCTCATGAATGAGGTTTGATCAAGTTAAGAGGTGGGTATATGTTGATGGTTGGTTTACTTGTTTGGAAGAGTCGTTATTTAAAGGCGCTTCGAATCCAGAGTAAGTGCCCAGTTCCATAATATAAAGAAAAAGAGGGGTTAACACTATGTTTCAATCGCTAGAGAAAATGAAGTTTTTTAAAACAATAAAGCTTAAATTACTCATTATTGTCGTTTTGAGCAGTGTGGTCGGGGCTCCTATATCCGGTTTTATTAATTCAATATTGAGTCGAAATGAAATGGTAGGGGGAGGGGTTCTCGCTACTGTGACTTTTTTAGTTAATATATTAACAATTCCAGTTTTAGTTGTTGTGTTTTCTCATTATTTTATCACAAAGAGGATCGAGAAAATTAACCAAAAGCTAGTTGAGTTTGATAAAGGGAACTTTGACTATGAAATAAAAGACAGGTGGAATGATGAGATTGGTTTACTTGGACAAAATGTGTCGCACCTAGCATCCAATTTATCTAAGTCACTTGATGATTTTAATAGACATTCATCTCGTGTTGCGACAGGGACCATTGATTTTAAGCGAGTGTTTAGTGAGCTAAAGCTAAGGAACAGTCAGCAGAATGCATTGCTTGAAGCAGTTAATAAAAGTAATTCTGATGTATTTAAAACCTTTGATGAAACGAATTCGGTTATTAGTGAGGTAGCAAGCGTTGTAGATGATGCAGCAAGAACCGTTGAAAGTTTAAATGACCGTTCCACCACCTCGAGCAAGCTGGCCAATGATAGTCAGCAAACATTGGTCACTATTGATAGTCAGTTTAACGATATCCAGCATGAGTCTCAGGAAACAGAGCGTTTTGTTGAAGGATTGATGATCAAGACATCTGAAATTTCCAGCGTTATCGAGATTATTAAAAATATAGCTGACCAAACCAATTTATTAGCATTAAATGCAACGATCGAAGCAGCAAGAGCTGGCGAACATGGGAAAGGCTTCTCAGTTGTTGCTGAAGAAGTTAGGAATTTAGCGGATCATTCTCTAATTGCGACTGAGCAAATAAGTAAGACAGTTGAATCGATTAAACAAGATGTTGGGCAAGTGGCAATTTCAATGAATAAATCTCGAGTAGAGATTGAAGAAGGGAAAAAAATGTTCTCACATGTACATAATGGCATTCATCAAGTGCTAGAACAACTGAAGCAATTTTCAGAGGAGGTAAGTGAGATCTCTTCAATGATGGAAGAGGTCAATGCAAGCAGTCAAGAGATTTCTTCAATCATGGAAAATTCAAAATCGCTTGTTGAGCAAAATGAAAAAAGTTTCAATTCTTACAATGAGATTCAATTAGAAGTAGATGAATCAATTAAAGAAGGAAGTATACAAGTTCAGGCATTAGTTGAGAATGTTGAAGAATTAGAAAGTGAACTAGTAGAGAGAGCTGCGTCTTAGAGACAATATTGCATTGACAGGTTTTTAAACTTCTATTTGTCTACTGGATTGTTTGCATATGACTGAAATAAAGTTATTACTTCTAAGGTTCCCCCCAATTTTTCTAAAATTGTGGTCTTCACCTAAACGAAATTTTCATCTGGACATACAATATAACATCACTGGTGGAAGGAGGGGGAAGAATGTATAACTATGGATACGGATATGGCTGCGGTTATGATGCTCCAATGGTTGCAGGCGCGTATCAACAACCAGGAAGAGGAACAGGATTTGCGTTAATCGTCGTTCTGTTCATTTTATTAATTATTGTTGGTGCTGCTTTTGTAGATGATAAGAAGCGCTGCTAATGGAGTGCCGCTAAAAGCTAAAAGCCTTCTATGAGATCTCATAGAAGGCTTAATTTGTGAATGACGCTAGTGCTCTAGGAAAAGAGAGGTTACTGCGTAATCATTTTCAGCATGGCATCAGCCCATAGCTTGTGCCCTTCTGCGTTTGGTCTTGCATTTTCTACGTAATCGTTTAAAGCTTCATCATCTGTTGAAGGCCAATGGGGCCAGTGATCTACATAAAGGATGTTGTTTGTCTGGGCAAATTGTTTAAGTTGTTCCAATTGGGTTAAATAAAAATTGGCGCCAAAAAGTGGATTTGGTGGTATTAAGACAATAACGGTTTCAGGTAAACTTGTGCTTAGTGATTGTAGCAAAAGGTCAATCGCGTCGATTGAGTCTTCAAGACGAACGTGGCCATTGTCATTTAATATGAATGGTTCAAAAAAAAGAACATCGGGTTGGCTTTTTACTACTTGTTGAAGATAGTTCCCTCTTAAAACATCGATAGAAAAGGTTCCTTCAGCATTAATGACAGTCAAATTGATAGCTGGTGCTTGGTAGTGGGTCGTTAGTTTAGAGTGTAATAAATAGGGCCAAGACTCATTCGGCTGATTGTCCAATTCGATCGATGTTGACCCGAAAACAGTAATATCAAGCTCGTGACTTTCAATAGAGTTTGTCCATTCGTGTAGTAGACCTGAGAAAGCGAGTTCGCTTTGCTCCACATCTTTCTCAACGGATTCAATTACTATACCTGCTGTTAACGCAGCGGATTCTTCGGCAATAAGATCCAACTTCTGTTGATAGTAAAAGTGACCACCAACAATGATGGCGAGTGCGAAAAAGATACTACTGAAAAATAGAAATAATTTCAAAATAAACGTGCCGCCTTTCTTAATCATACTTAGACTATTTGTTGGGTGTTTTGTCATAATAAAGAAGAAAAATAGGGTAAATAGACTAGTGTTATTATAATAGAGTTTGTGATAGAACGGAATAAACAATGGAGAAAAATGTTGAATTTGGTAGGAATATTTTAGTTAAAGTCGAATGGTGGAAGAAAGAATCTATTGAAATGTAAAAAAATGTATAGGAATGTAGTTAGATATGTAGTTTTTATTGTATACTTGTGTAAGTGAAAAGAAAAGGAGAAAAGGAGATTGCTAAACTTATGAAGTTATTTAAAAGTGGCAAAGTTTTTTTGTTGTTGATCTTGGCGTTTGTAACGATGCCGCAGCTTGCATTTGCGGAAAGTTGCGAAGTGGGAGATTGTAAGAATCCGCCTTATCATGAAGTAAACAAACTATTAACAGAAAAGGCGTTAGAACATCATGTTCCACCAGAGATTGTAAAGGCAATCGCCTATATTGAATCTGATTGGGATCAATTTAAAAATGGCAAGCCTCATGTGAGTAGCGATGGCGGTATTGGCATTATGCAAATTACGGACAATGAACAGCATTTTAATTTTGACACAAAAAAATTAAAATACGACATTGAATACAACATTGAGGCAGGTATTCAAGTTCTAAAGTACAATTTTGAACAACGAAGCGGAAGAGACTTGCCGAAAATAAATGATATGAATCCTGATGTCATTGAGCATTGGTATTTTGCGGTCATGGCATATAATGGTACGGTGCATGCCAACAGTCCACTCTTTAGAAGTGGAGATAACCAAGGCGAGAGAAACATGAATTCTTATCAAGATAAAGTATTTTCAAGAATTGCATCTAGTAATCCTGGTCTGAACTTGTATCGAGAATTAAATGAAGTGAAGCTATCAGACTTAGATTATAGAAGCAATCATATATTAGGATTTAAAAAAAATTCGTATGAAATCAATCGCCCGTTGCAAAAAACGAGACATCTTTTTAAAGAAGATGACTTAGTGATGTCAAGTCCTAACTTAAATGTAAGAGTTAGTCCGACAGCGACAGCGCGGTCTTTGGGTACAATCGGAAATCAAAATGTATTAACGATTCAAGATGAGTTCTCTTATGATGAAAATAAGCAGCAGCACCGAAACAATCATTTTGTATGGTACCCGGTACAGACAAAAGGAAGTAAACTAGAGGGATATGTTGCATCAAGTAATCTCGAGCACATTGGAGAGAGAGTACGTGGAGCCAGTCGATATGAGACAGCGACTGCTATCTCAAAGCGAGGTTGGGCTGAAGGGGCAGATACGGTCATCATATCAACTGGAGCCGATTATCCTGATGCTTTAGCAGGGGCTCCGCTTGCATACAAATTAGATGCTCCTATCTTACTAACGAGAAAAGATACGCTTCATTCTGCTACGGCAAGTGAGATTAATAGATTAGGTGCGAAAAAGGCGATTATTTTAGGGGGAACCGGAGCGGTTTCGTCTGATGTTGAAAAGAGTCTTAAAGGAATGGGATTAAAGGTCGATCGCATTGGTGGTAGTCAGCGTTACGAAACAGCGCAATTGATTGCCAAGGAGCTTGGAAGCAAGGAAGGGAAAGCGATAATTGCCTATGGACGTAACTTCCCAGATGCATTAGCGATTGCTCCATATGCAGCACAAAATGGGTATCCCATTTTACTAACGGATACAGACAAGCTGGCTTCAGCTACAACTAAGGCTTTATCAGATAATCGGATAAAAGAAACGGTCGTTGTGGGTGGAACAGGGGCTATTTCTAATGGCGTAGTAAGCAATCTTCCAAAACCAACTCGTATTAATGGAAGTGACAGGTACGAGACAGCGGCCAAAATTGTGAGTGAACTGCAAACAGCAAAGGGACAAGACCAAGTATTTGTGGCAACTGGAACGAACTTTGCTGATGCACTCACAGGTTCTGTGTTAGCTGCAAAAGAAGGAGCACCCATTTTGTTAGCGGGCCGAAACAGCTTGCATACTGAAGTTGAGAAAGTCATTAACCATAATCATTTATCTTACTTTAACGTGCTAGGCGGTCAAACCGCTGTTAGCGATGAAATTGTTATTCAATTAAAGTAATGACTCAGAAATGAGCAGTCTGTCATTAGCCAGGCTGCTCATTTTTTTGTTATAATCCGTTTAGACAAACGAGTAGAGGGGTATAAACATGAATAAGCGGAAAGTTATGACGGTATTTGGCACGAGGCCGGAAGCGATTAAGATGGCACCATTAGTACTTGAACTTGATCAACATGAAGACATTGAGTCTGTTGTTACGGTGACGGGGCAGCATCGTGAAATGCTTGATCAAGTGTTAGCCATTTTCGGTGTTACACCGGATCATGATTTGAATATTATGAAGAGTCAACAAACTTTAGTGGATGTCACAACAAATGCTTTACAAGGGTTAGATGCGATTATTAAAGAAGTGAAACCTGATATTGTCTTGGTTCATGGGGACACAACGACAACATTTGTTGCCAGCCTTGCAGCATTTTATAACCAAGTAGCGGTTGGCCATGTAGAGGCAGGGCTCAGAACGTGGAATAAATATTCGCCATTCCCTGAAGAAGTGAATCGACAAGTAACTGGAGTGATAGCGGATCTGCACTTTGCGCCAACGAAAAAGTCAGCAGAAAACCTTTTAGCCGAAAATAAGGATAAGAACTCGATTTTCATTACAGGAAATACAGCTATAGATGCATTAAAAACAACGGTTACAACAGACTATCATCATCCAGTCCTTGAAAAAGTTGGAGATGATAAGCTCATTCTTTTAACAGCACATCGCCGGGAGAATTTAGGAGAGCCTATGCGCAATATGTTTAGAGCCATTAAACAAATTGTCGATGAGCACGATGATGTACAAGTTGTTTATCCTGTTCATTTAAATCCTGCAGTTCGAGAAGCGGCGAATGAAATCTTCGGTACAGACGAAAGAATTCATTTGATTGAGCCTTTAGGTGTGAAAGACTTCCATAACTTTATGGATCAAGCGTACTTAATCTTAACAGATTCAGGCGGAGTTCAAGAGGAAGCTCCATCTTTAGGAACGCCTGTATTAGTGTTACGTGATACGACGGAGCGCCCAGAAGGAATTGATGCAGGGACATTAAAGCTAGCTGGAACGAACCAAGATCATATTTACTCGTTAATAAAAGAGCTATTAACCGATTCTGATGTGTATGCAGCGATGTCGCAGGCGTCAAACCCGTACGGTGACGGACAAGCATCCAAACGAATTGTTGATGTGATTAAATATCACTTTGAATTAAATGACGAACGTCCGAACGATTTTATCGTTTCATAGGTAAACGCCATCGAAACTTCAATTTCTCATTTATTAGAGAAATTGGAGTTTTTTTTCTGTGCTTTTCCTTAGGAAATCCGAAGATTCGACACTGATGTAGCGCTGATTGTAGCAAATGTGAGAAAAAATGAACAAAATTCCCTACTATTCACCAAACTATTAAATGAGTATAATAGATTTTATAAGTATTTTGTAGAACTTTGAAAAATCAAGGAGGAGGAGTATGTCTATTAAGAAAAATAGCTGGATTGTCTTGACAATCGCTCTTATTTTCACGTTGTTTCACACTGCTCACACGGTGAGTGCTAATACGATTTCGGAACGAATTTCTGGTTCAGATCGAATTGGAACAGCGATTGAAATTTCGAAAAAGGGCTTTTCAAGTAGTTCAGCAGTAATTATCGCGAGATCTGATGAACCAGCCGATGCGTTAGCTGCTTCAAGTCTCGTAGCAGCAAAGAATGCCCCGATTTTGCTTTCAAGACAAGGAAGCTTAGATGACCGAGTGTTAGCTGAGATTCGTCGTCTTGGTGCAGATACGGTATACGTTCTAGGTGGAAAAGCTGCCATTAGTGATTCTGTCGTCAATCGTTTAAAAAGTGGTGGCGTAAAAGAAGTGAAGCGAGTATCAGGGTCAGATCGCTTCCAAACGGCAAATGAAATTAATAAGGAAGCGGGATTGACAAATAAGGATACCGCAATTCTTGTCAATGGTTTAACGGTTGCTGATGCTCTATCTGCTTCTAGTGTTGTTGCCAACAAAAATCTGCCAATCTATTTGGCTCGTCAAGATAGATTGCCGGTTAATTTGCCTTCATCTGTCAAAAATGTCGTGATCTTTGGTGGGACGGTAGCCATTAACTCAAACGTTGAGCAGCAATTGAAGAACAAAGGGATAAAGGTAACCCGTATTTCGGGTTCTGATCGGTTTGCAACGAGTGTGGAAGCGGCAAAATGGGCTAAGCTTTCGGGCGATAAAAACATTGTTGTAAGAGGAACACCTGTTAGCAGCCAAGCCGAAGATTACCCAGATGCTGTTGCGGCTTCTGGCTTAGCAAAACAATACAAGGCGCCGATTCTTTTAACTCGTCCAGAGAGAGCATCGGATTCAGTCATTAATTACATTCAATCATCGAATAAAAGCACGACGGTCATTGGTGGAACGATGGCTGTTGCTGATACGGTATTTAATGAACAGTCGGTTTCATATGGAACAGTAACATCAAGCACAACACTAAATGTTCGTAATAGCCCTAATGGGACGGTCATTGGACGCTTGGTAAGTGGCGCAAAAGTGGAGATCCATGAGAAGGTCAATGGTTGGGGTAAGATTCGTTACGGAAACCAATGGGGTTACGTAAGTCTTTCTTACATAAGAGAAGACTCGAAGCCACCAAGTAGTTCTGTTTTTAATGAAATCATTGTTATTGACGCTGGTCACGGAGGTAGTGATCCAGGTGCTACAGCAAATGGCTTGCAAGAAAAAGAAGTCGTTTTAGATATCGCCCTTCGAGTAGAAAAGAAATTACGTGCTGCTGGGGCGAACGTTGTGATGACCAGAACAAATGATACGTTTATTGCGTTAGAGGAACGAGCGAATATTGCTAATCGTGCAAAAGCAAGTTCATTTATTAGTGTTCATGCTAATGCTGCTACTGAAGCAGCAAATGGATCAGAAACATACTGGCTAGCTGGAACGAGCGAAGATAGCAAGAAATTAGCTACTGCCATTCAAAAGCACCTAGTAAATGAATTAGGAACTCGGGATCGTGGCGTGAAGACAGCGAATTTCTCTGTACTTCGTAATACGAATATGCCTGCTAGTTTAGTAGAAGTTGGTTTCTTAACGAACAAAGCTGAAGCTGATCGGATGAAGAAGAATGGCTTTAGAGAAAGCGCAGCAAATGGTATCTATAAAGGGATTGTAGAGTACTACAATAACAAATAATTGTTCTATCATATTAAAAGCCTTCTATGTGAATTCATAGAAGGCTTTTTTTACATTTAACAACATCAGCGTGAAAAGGGAAAAGTCGCTTTTAGCAAATTCGAGGAAGCAGCAATGGCTTCACATGTTGCGCGCCTTCTATGAGACACCCACTCATAGCAGGCTTAAAACATGGCAACGGCTCCGTACATTGCTTAGAGTACCCATAAAAAGGAGAAAATCAGAAGGCAATGAAAAAGTCGTTTTTTTCTTTTTCATTGCCTTCTTTGCGCTATTTCCCCTAGTTTCTTTTGATCGTTGAAAAGTAGGGAATTTCTATCTTTCCTCTAAAACAAGCGGACGGGATGGGGGCCGACTCCTGCAGGAGGGAAGGGCAGGTTGAAATCCACCGGCGCAGCCGGTTAGTTCAGCGCCCGCCTACGGGTGCGTGCCCCCCATCCCGGGAGCGAGATCAAAGCTCCTTTTCAAGTCCTAAATAAACGAGCACTTTTTCAGTGGCCTTGAAAATCACCCTTTTTATGGGTACTCTATCAGACTTTTTTACGTTTCTATGACGATATATGTCCGATTTGTAATGTAATTGTAATTTAATGACGAATAGTATAATGCTAGAATGGAGAAGCAGTAAAAAATAAGGAGTGAAATCTATTGTGTTTTTAAGGCGTAACTTTACCATGTTGTTAGTCGTTTTGTTAGTTAGTAGTCTAGTGATGCCTTTTCAAGCGAAGGCAAATTCAGAAACTGACCGTATTGTTTCTTTAGCGAGAAGTTTAGTTGGTTCACCATATAGTTGGGGAGGAACAACACCGTCAGGGTTTGACTGTTCAGGATTTATGAGATATGTCTATTCAGATGTTGGCGTAGATCTTCATAGAATGACTGTTGATCAATTTAATCAAGGGACTTCTGTATCTAGAAATGATTTACAACCTGGTGATGCAGTATTCTTTAAAAATACATACCAAGCTGGGATTTCACATGCTGGAATCTATGTTGGAAATAATCAATTCGTTCATGCTTCCTCGAGTGCAGGTGTGACAACAACGTCACTTAGTAACTCTTATTGGAACCCACGTTATGCAGGGGCAAAGAGATTTGTAAAAGAAGAATCTCAAGAAAAAAAAGCTTCGGAGACAGTGAAACCTGAACCGAAAGAAGAAAGTTTAATTGATTCCAATATTAACGTTAAGAAATTAGTCGGGAAAAGCAGAATGGATACATCCGTTGAAATTTCAAAAGAAATGTATCCAAATGGATTTGATAAGGATCGCAAGCATAAAACCGTTATATTAACAACTTCCACTGAGTTTGCAGATGCTCTTTCTGCTGCACCGCTCTCAGCGAAATATGGGGATGCTCCAATTCTTTTAACTAGAAGTCAACAACTTGATTCTGTTATAGATAGTGAGATTAAACGATTAGGTGCCAATAAAGTGATTATTTTAGGTGGAGAAGCTGCTGTATCGAAGAAAGCTATGACTCAAGCAGCTGACATTGTCGGTGAGAGCAATGTAACAAGAATTAGCGGAAAAACTCGTTATGAGACGAACCGCAAAATAAATGAAAAGCTTGATTCTGTCGATGGCTACTTTGTAGCATCTGGTCAAAATTTTGCTGATGCGTTAGGTGCTGCGCCAATTGCTGCCCAAAACAATTGGGGAATTGTCCTAACCAACCCATCAAAAATTAATGACGAACAATTAGATATGCTTCAAGGTAAAAAGGTTCATATTTTAGGTGGAGAAATGGCCGTGTCCAAGGATGTGTCGAAAAAGGTATCAAGTAAAGCTAGCAATGTGAAAAGGTTGTCTGGCTCATCTCGGTATGAAACGCTTGGAGCTGTATTAAAAGAGTTTAACGCTGAAAGTAATAGCGAAAAGGTATATATGGCTACAGGACAAGACTTCCCAGATGCTTTAGCTGCAGCTCCTTTAGTTGCTAAAGCAAATGGAGTTCTCGTTTTATCATCAAGAAGTGTCGATTCTTCAATTGAGCGCTTAATGACAAACCCTAAAAACCTATATGTTATTGGTGGGGTTGTACCAAATAGTGCAATGAATGATATTTTGAAACTAGATAAGTAAAATGGTACGTTCGACGAGGGCATTGAAAAAGCAAAATCGACTTTTTCAGTGCCCTCGTTTCTGTTTCCAACTCTTATAAATCTAGTAAAAAAGATGTTTGATGAGAAAAGGAATAAATAGTAAAATGGACAAAGCAAGTGTGAAACTCACTTTTAGAGCGGAGGTTTTTTCTTGAACAAACTAAGAATAGTCAGTTTAACTTTATTTGTACTTTTTTTATTTTCTCTACCAGTTTCAGCAGAGCAAAAAGAAGTATTAATTAAAAAGTCTTCGGGAGAGATTAATAGTTTATTAAGCACAAGCAATCAAGAACTTGAAAGTCAGTTAGAAGTAGTTACGATTGAGGCAGAAGACTATGATCGTTTTTTAGAAGAATTGCAGAATGATAGTCAAATAGAGTATTTTGAAGAAGAAATTACGTTTCATTATACCAATACTCCAAATGACCCTTTGTTCAAGAAGCAACGAAAAGATTTTGATTTAATTAATGTTACACAGGCATGGCAGCAGTATAGCCCGCAAGCCAGTACCATTGTTGCAGTGTTAGATTCAGGGGCGAACACGTCGCACCCTGATTTAAAGAATAAAGTGTATAAGTCTTACAATGTCATAACATCTTCTACGAATGTAAGAGATGATGTCGGTCATGGTACACATGTCGCTGGGATTGTTGGAGCCGAGACGAATAATCGAGAAGGAATTTCCTCCATTGCTCGCGATGTCCGATTAATGCCTATAAAAATAGGTGATGAATACGGTGCTAGCAATATGAATATCGTAAAAGGAATTCAGTACGCAGTGAAAAATAATGCTTCCATTATCAATATTAGTTTAGGAAGTTACCAACATTCACAAGCAGTTCATGATGCGATTAAAGAGGCGGTAAATAAGGGGATTTTCGTCATTGCTGCAGCTGGGAATGACGGTGTGCAAGCGGAAATGTACCCGGCAGCCTACCCGGAAGTTCTTTCAGTAGGAGCTGTTGACAACAAAACCGACAATCTTGCTTCGTTTTCCAATTATGGAGATTGGGTAAGTGTTACCGCACCTGGTGTGAATATTCATAGTACGTGTGTAAAAGGAAATTTCGAACCATATGATTCTTGTTCTAGTTCCAGCTCATATATGGATTTATCTGGGACAAGCATGGCAGCGCCGATGACAGCTTCGCTTGCTGCTATGTTGAAAAATGAAGCACCGAACCTGACGAACAAACAAAATCGTTATGTGATTGAGCAGTCATCGGATCAATCGAATTCAAATTCAAAGTACTATGATTTCGGTCGCATTGATGCGGCTCAAGCGATGGACCTACTCTATAATGAAAATAGAATTGCTGGGAGTACATCGGTAGCGACATCAGCGGCAATTGCTAATTATGGTTGGTCTAAAATCGCAGAAAGAGAACTGACTCCAAGAGAGTCTGACTTAAATAAAGATGTAAAGCAAAAGAAAGGCCGATTTGCTGTTTTGGCTAGCAATCAATCATTTCCTGATAGTTTAGCAGCAAGTGCACTCGCCAATGAATTAGATGCACCGATTCTACTAACATCACCTAGAAAAGTAGATGAACAAACGATTCGGACATTAAAATCTTACAATGTGTCTGATGTGGTCGTCCTAGGAGGTACAGTCGCCATTCCTGACTCGATTGTGAAGGAATTAGAAAAAGAAGGATTATCTGTTACAAGACTTAGAGGGCCGAACCGTTATTCTACAGCTGTAGAACTCAATAATTATATTGCAGAGAAAAACGGAGAGGTGATCATTGCCAATGGTCGAAATTTTCCTGATGCGCTAGCTGTGTCTACGTATGCTGCGAAGCTTGGAATCCCGATTGTATTTGTAGAAGACGATCAGATTCCAGCAGAAACGGCAGAGTTCCTTGCGAAGTATGATTTTAGTCAATCTTATGTTGTAGGAGGAACAGCCGTTGTTTCCAGTAAGGTGTTGAACCAGCTTCCGAATCCGAAAAGGATTTCTGGTCCTAATCGTTATGAAACTGCGATTGCAATCAATGATTACTTTGAATCTAGCATTGATGGAATTGATGGCTATCACATTGTAACAGGGCAAAACTTCCCAGATGCGCTAGCGGGAGGTGTTTTTGGAGCTAGAACGAATATGCCGCTAGTGTTAGTGCAGTCAGATCGTATGCCTTCTAAGGTAGAAGCGTATTTGCAACAACAAAAGGATGCTTATGGTCACGGCTTATCATTCCATGTCCTTGGTGGTAAGGCTGCCGTATCAACAGATGTGAAATGGCAAGTCGATCAAATAATGTACGAAGAGTTTTATCAAAATATGGGACAGAATTCGTATCAAACGAAATAATAAAAAGGGTGACGATTGAGTCGCCCTTTTCATTTGTCTGCTTTTGTATAGTTTTGTAATAATTTTGGTGCAATAAATAGAAATTGTAAAAAAAGTGGGGAAACCAGTCGAAAAAAGTGATAGAATGATAGATGGATTGACAGGAGTAATTTTAAAGGAAGTAGGAGGCGACAAGTTTGCTAAAAAAGATCTTCGCAGTAGTACTGTTAACGGTATTGATTTTCCCGCTTGCGATATCAGAAGCGAGAGCGGATTCGATCCCAAATGAAGTTTCAGTCAAATTAATACAGTACAATAACAATGCAACAACGATGAATTTATCAATAACAGGAACTTATTATTTGGATAATGACCCTGACTTCTTATTGAAGGGAAACTATCAAGTTCGAATTAATAATAATAGAATAGAACTTTTTCAAGGAAATAATCGAGTAAAAACATTTACGAACTCATTTGAAATTAGACCCGTTAAATATGGTACAGCCAATCGTTTTGCGATCAATGATCGTAGTTATTTAGGTGCGGTCAAATTTACAAGAGAAAATAACGCCATTGTTCCGATTAATACATTGCCAATGGAAGATTATTTAAAAGGTGTCGTACCAGGTGAGATGCCTGCAAGCTGGGGCAATAATGCACTAGAGGCATTAAAAGCACAGGCTGTCTCTGCTCGTAACTATGCGTTTCACCATATGAATAATTCTGGTGGCGTGTTAGTGGATACAGTTGCTAACCAAAAATACGAAGGCTACTCTAGACATCATGCGAATACAGATCGAGCGGTAAATGAGACAAAAGGACATGTTCGTACACATAGTGGAACGATTTTCCCAGCTTACTATAGCTCGAGCAATGGTGGCCATACAGAAACCAATACAGGCGTATGGGGAACGAGTCCTCAAGCGGCAGGACTTGCCTATTTACCAGCAAAAAGTGATCCGTACGATTCAAAGGATAACCCAAATAGTCGCTGGGAGTTCTCATTTAAAGAAGTTCAAATTGACCCTAAGAAATTAGAGGGAAAACCGGCTGATTGGTGGAATGACACACGCGAAGCGGATCACAACCATGACGCTATTAAGAATATTAAAACATGGATTAACAATCAAAGTGACTACAGAGGCAAGGAAATTAAGTTAACGAAAATTAGCGACCTATCATTTAGTGGTACGACGCAAGGAAAACGTAAGGTCAACGGATCGTATCGCTTTGATTTTATTGTGAAAAATCAAGATGGCAGTTATGTGATGGAAGACGGAAAGATTAAGATCCATACTCTACGTTCTTCTTCTAGTACAAGAGCTTCAGAGCTTCGTACGATATTTGGTACAGCTGTAATGAGAAGCATCTATATCGACTCAGTGAATCTATCATCAAAAGGCGAATATACAATTAAAGGTAGAGGCTTTGGCCATGGCGTTGGAATGAGTCAATACGGTGCTAGAGGGATGGCTCTTGATGGAAAGAGCGTAAATGACATCCTATCTTTCTATTACCCTAATACGAGCAATTCAAACTATATTAATGATAATGTGAATAGCAAATTAAGTGGTTCGACGCGTTATGCCACTAGTGCTGAAATTGCGAAGTATGGCTGGAAGTCATTTGATACAGTCGTGATTGGTCGAGGCGATAACCCAGTAGATGCGTTAACTGGAAGTGTGTTAGCGAACCAACATGATGCACCGCTTTTATTAGTACAAACAGATAAAGTTCCAAGCGAAGTCATGTCACTTCTTCGTTCTCAAAACATTAAGAATGTCTATATTCTTGGTGGAGAGCAGGCTGTTTCTAAGAAGGCGTTAGATGAGTTGAAGAAAGTAGCATCAAACGTAGAACGAGTAAGAGGACCTGAGCGTTACTCGACATCGGTCGAGGTAGCAAAGAAAATTGGTGGGGTCAACGAAGTCATTATTACGTCTGGGAGTTCGAATTCACCAGATGCACTGTCGATCGCATCGTATGCGGCGATGAATGGCATACCGATCCTTTTCTCAGAGGCAAACTCATTGCCAAGCAGTGTTCAGAAGTATATCGAGTCTAATAATGTGAAAAAGGCAACGATTATTGGTGGAACAGTTGCGGTTTCTGCAAATGTTGAAAACCGTTTGAAGCAAGTCGTTGGTAATAGCAATGTGTCTCGAATTAGTGGTCCAGATCGTTATGCAACGAGCACAGAAATTGTGAAACAATTAGATCTTGATCCACGCAATATTTTCTTCGCACGTGGCGAAGTATTTATAGATGCGCTACCGGGTTCAGTATTAGCTGCAAAGAACAGAGCACCTATTGTGTTAACGCAAAAAGACGGTGTACCATCTTCCGTTCGTAGCTATATTAATTCTGAAATTCAGTTTGTCCCTCATATACATTACTTAGGAGGAACAGGCGCAATTAGTCAAAAGACAAGAGATGATCTTCAAAGGATTATTCTTAGGTAACAATGGGGAGGCTGTCTAATGATAGCCTCTTTTACATACATTTAGAGTTACATTGACAATAGTTTGACGACTTTTTTCTTTTTTATGTAAAAATATATAATTGCAATAAAATAACCTTTTCATCATAATTGTTATCATATAGTATAGATGGAGGCTAGCTTGCTGCTACGATTAAAAAGGATACCGGTTTATTATATAAAGAAAGTAGGATGAAGAATGAAAAAGAGCTTAACAGTAGTTGGCTTAGGATATATCGGGTTGCCGACTGCAGTAATGTTTGCAAATCATGGCTACCAAGTTCATGGTGTTGATATTAATGAACTTGCGATTGAAAAATTAAAACAAAAGCAGTTACACATTGAAGAACCTGGTCTTCAAGAGAAATTAGCGGAGGCTATTGATAGTGGAAGCTTAACGTTTGATACGGTTCCAAAAGAGGCCGACATATTCATTCTTGCTGTGCCATCACCTATAAATAAAGATAAAACACCGAATTTAACATATGTAGAATCGGCCACTCAGTCGATCGTCCCTTATTTGAAGAAAGGTGATTTAGTCATTTTAGAATCGACTGTACCGCCTAAGACGGTCGAGAATGTGATTCTTCCCGTATTAAAAGAAACAGAATTAGAAATGGGAACTGATTTGTTTGTTTCCCATTCGCCAGAGCGAGTGATTCCTGGAAAGCTATTTGAAGAGCTTGTCAACAATGACCGCATTGTCGGAGGGATTAATGAAGAATCCAGTCAGAGAACGGTTGAATTGTACCGGACGTTTGTTAAGGGTACGATCCATGTAACGGACGCAACAACAGCAGAAATGGTAAAAGTAATTGAAAACACGTATCGTGACGTGAATATTGCTTTTGCGAATGAACTTGCAAAAATTAGTGATGGAATGGGAATCAACGTTTGGGAAGCGATTGATTTAGCCAATTATCACCCGCGAGTGAATATTCATAAACCAGGTCCAGGTGTTGGTGGACACTGTATTGCTGTTGATCCTTGGTTCTTATTTGATAGTTCGCCGGAGTTGGCTAAGATTATTCAATTAGCTCGTCATACGAATGATTCGATGCCGAAATATACGGTTGAAAGTGTCGAATCGATTTTTAAGAACAATGAGATTACGAATCCGAAAGTCACGGTACTTGGTCTTGCATTTAAAGGCAACATTGATGACATGCGTGAAAGTCCTTCTTTAGATATTATTCATCATTTAGAGGAAAAAGGCATTGAGTATGTTGCTTACGATCCGCATATAAAGGAAAATCAGTTAAAACGCCAAACTCAAGATTTGCATGAAGCCGTTAAAGGCTCTGATTTATTATTAATTTTAACGGACCATGATTATTTCAAACAATTGGATGCTAACGAGTTAAAAGATCTTATGAGATGTTCGATTATCTATGATACGAAACATTGTATCGATACAAATTCATGGGAACAGGCAGGATTTTCAACCTATACTTTAGGAAGTTTTAATAAATAATAAAAGTAAGAAAACAGTGAGGAGGAGGAGATAATGTTGACAGAATTGCTTATATTTGTGTTTCTGATAACAATATTATCTTCTTGTCTTCTAACACCGGTTATGATTAAGTTCGGTTACGCCATCAAAGCAGTGGATGAGCCAGGTGAGAGAAGGGTACATAAAAAAGCGGTTCCTAGAATTGGTGGTATTGCCTTAATAGCTACGTTTATTATCGCTTTTTTTGTTATTTCTCAGTTTGTTGACCTCAGTTATGGAATTCTTCTGGGTGTATTAATCATCGGTGCAACAGGGTTATTAGATGATTTGTTTCAGTTAACCCCGATCCAAAAGATTATCGGACAAGTACTTGCTGCATCCGTTGTCATTTTTATGTCAGGAATTACCATTCAATACATTAATGTACCGTTTTCTAATGAAGCAGTAGCTGTTCCGTACTGGATTAGTATTCCAATCACATTTTTATGGATTGTGATCATAACAAATGCGATTAATTTAATTGATGGGTTAGATGGACTGGCAGCTGGTGTATCAGGAATTGCGGCGGTATCGATTTTTGTTTTGTCAATTCTAATGGGAAATGTGGTCGTCGCGTTTTTATCTATTGCCATTATTGGAGCTGTAATTGGATTTTTATTTTATAATTTTAATCCCGCCAAAATTTTTATGGGGGATTGCGGTGCACTCTTTTTAGGGTTTA
This sequence comes from Halalkalibacter okhensis, assembly GCF_000787375.1. GTDB lineage: Bacteria > Bacillota > Bacilli > Bacillales > Bacillaceae_D > Halalkalibacter > Halalkalibacter okhensis. The sequence continues at coordinate 54,287 of NZ_JRJU01000017.1, forward strand.
TATTAGCGGTTGTATCTTTGATGGGTTTCAAACAAGTCACGACGATTTCATTGTTAATTCCCTTTTTGATTTTAGGGGTTCCAATTATCGATACAGCAATTGCTATTATTAGAAGGGCGATTCAAAATAAACCAATAACGATTGCAGACAAAAGCCATCTTCATCATAAACTTCTTGAATTTGGCTATAGCCACAAGCAGACCGTTTTGATTATATATTTGTTAGCAACGGTATTTGGTGTTACGGCTGTTGCTTTTTCACAAGTAAGTTCTATGGCAAGTACCATTATATTTATTGCTTTGGTCTTATTTATAGAAGTACTAATCGAAAAATTTTCGTTAATCAGTAGAACGTATCGACCTATTCTGCAAATGTTTGATAAAATTAAGAATAAAACAAGTTAAGGAATTGAATTATGCAAAAAGAAACCATCTTAGGTGTAGATGTATGTCCGTATAATTATAAACAACTCATGCAGGAAGTGGATCGTGATATAAAAGAAAAGAAAAAGTCCTTTTGTGTGGCCATCAACCCTGAGAAAATTATGAAAGCACAAGATGATCCTGAGTTAAAGGAATTGCTGAATAAAGCAACCTATCAAATTCCTGATGGTATTGGTGTGATCGTTGCTTCAAAGCTGACAAAAGGCAACATTACCGAACGAATAACTGGTGTTGACCTTATGCTTCACTTATGTACTCTTGCAGCGGAAAAAGGCTATAAAGTCTTCCTATATGGAGCGAAGCCAGGAGTGGCGAATATGGCGAAGCAGGAGTTAGAGAAGCAATACAATGGCATACAAATTGTTGGAACAATTGATGGCTATGAGAAGGACGATGAAAAAGTGGTTCAAGCGATTAATCGTTCTGGGGCAGATATTTTGTTTGTTGCAAAAGGAAGTCCCACACAGGAATTATGGATTCTGGAACATATGAACCGAGTAAATGCATCCATATATCAAGGAGTGGGTGGCTCTTTTGATGTGATTAGTGGTCAAGTAAAACGAGCACCTCGTCTTTTTCAAAAGTTCGGAATAGAATGGCTATACCGCTTGCTGTCAGAACCAAAACGAGTGAAGCGTCAGTTGGCCTTGCCATTATTTATGATTCAGGTGTTAAAATCAATAAGGCGTTAGGTTTGTTCTTGGACAAGCCTTTTTGTCCTGAAATGGAGTAATACAAATATGAAAAGCTTAAAAGTGGCAAGTATCTTATTTTTTGGTGCAACCTTATTATTAAAAGTTTCGAGTATGATTCGAGATATGATTATTGCTTATTACTTTGGCGATACCTATGTGACAGATGCGTACCTAGCTGCATTTATCATTCCAAACATGATTATTCTTTTTATGACAACAGGAATGAAGAATACATTTGTACCGAGCTACATAGAAGCGTTAACGGAACAAAGAGAAAAACAACATCTAACACATATCCTTAAAGGAACAGCCATCATTGGACTTATTCTTTCTGTCATTGGAATTGTGATTTCTCCCTACATTATTCCGATTCTTTATCCTAATTTCCATCTTGAAGCAACGGATATCGCTGTATGGGTTTCGATTATTTATTTTGTGGCTATTTTTATTGTTTGTATCAATGCCGTGCTAGAAGGCTTGCTTGATGCGAGGAAAGAATTTTCTTTCTCTGTCATGTCACAGGTAATTGTCGTTGTCTTTACGATCATTGGTGCGGTTACGCTATCGCCAGTCATTGGAGTTTATTCGCTACCTATTGGATTTTTACTTGGTGCGATTGTCTCATTAGCTGTAAAGTATGTATATGTTCTTCGCAGAAAGCTCGTTGCTTTCAAAACGAAGATGGATTGGCTCGATGTAAAAGCGTTCTACATCATCTTTATACCAGTTGGAATTACAGTAGCTGTCGGGCAGATCAATTTGTTAGTCGATACCATTTTTGCGAATGGATTTGATGAAGGGGTTATCGCCTATTTAAATTATGCGAACCGCCTTGTCCATTTTCCACAAGCTTTAATTGGGGTAACTATTGGAACATTGGTTTTCCCTCTATTATCAAAGGCAGCTATGAATCAAGATGACGGCTTATTTAGAAAAGGAATTGAACAAGGCTTGACCTTGATGTTTTTTGTACTAATGCCTGCTGTTGTTGGTATGATGTTCTTGATGAGTGAATTAATCGAATTGATTTATGAAAGAGGAGCTTTTTCTCATGAGGCAACCGTTGCCACAACTCAAGTAGCTATTTTATATTTAGGTTCGGTTCTTTTTTATAGTTTACATGGTGTCATTACAAAAGGATTTTATTCCAAGAAGAAAGGTCATATTATCCTTTTTGTCGGTGGGATTTCAATTGGGTTAAATATATTGTTTAATTATTTATTTAGTAACTGGATTGGCTATCAAGGGTTGGCCTTGTCTTCATCCTTTGTTGGGGCCATTTATGTCACGATCTGTTTTATAATATTAATTAAATTGGCTAAAGGATTAAATTTGAAGTTTATTGGAAAAGAGTTCTTAAAGGTAATCATGGCTACATCCATTATGTCTCTTGTGTTGGTATACACCATTCCAAAAGTACAAACATTGGTTCAACAGCCATTATTAATTATTGTGATAACAGGCATAACGGGAGCAGTAATCTATGCTCTATCTTCTGTTTTATTAAAAACAACAGCTATTGGTTTCATATTGAAAAGAAACAGGTGATACGATTGTGATTAGAAACTACAAAAGCAATGACGAAAAAGGAATTAATGAGTTATTTAAAGAAGTATTCGGGAAAGAGCGCTCTGAGAAAGAATGGCATTGGAAGTTCAGGAAAAACCCGATTAACAAAGAGATTATCTCTGTTTATGAGGATAATAACAAGATCTGTGGTCATGTGTCAGTCATGCCAGTAAAAGTGCAAGTAGGGACGGAAGAAAAGTTGTTTGGGATGCGTGCTGATGCCATGATATCACCATCTAGCCGTGGCAAGGGGATTTATAAGGATATTGTTCATCATGTCGTAAAAAGCAGCAAAGAAGAGGACGTGGACTTTTTATACGGTTTTCCTGCTCCTAAAGCAAAAGAACTTTTTCAAAAGTACACAGGAGCAAAAGAATTATGTTATGTTCCGAGGTTAATTTATGTTAATAATCCAGTAAAGCTTGCGATGACTAAATTGCCTGCCTCAATAAATAAGCTTCCTCTTGTCCAATCGGTTGGGAATGTCTTAAGAAGGAGAAAAGCTCTGCTGAAAGAAAGTCCAAATCTCGTTCCAATTAAGCAAGCCGATGACCGATTTGATGATCTTTGGGAGCGGGCGAAGGGTCAGTATCCAATAATGTTAAAAAGGGATCGGGCATACGTAAATTGGAGATATTTTGAGAATCCTACAAATAAATATAGCATCATTGGCTATGTAGACGGTGGTATACTAAAAGGGTATGCCGTTACAGCCATACAAGAGAAGCAAATAAATGGAGTCCATTTAAACTTAGGCTATGTGGTTGACATCTTTGCCGTGGATGAAAATGAAGTTTGGTTGAAATTAATTGAAACATCCTTACGCAATTTGTCGAATTCTGATATGATTAGTACTTGGGCTTTGAAACATACGCGACTCTATTCTCAATTAAAAGGTTGCGGTTTCATCCATAAAGATTCTCCGATGCCTTTTGTCGGTGTGTCATTACAAGAAGGCAATAATAAGGCGAATGAGATTGAAAATTGGTTTATTACGCCCGGTGATGTCGATTCTTTTTAATTCGGACTAGGAGTGCAGAAAATGAAGCGTACCATATTAAAATTGGCTAGGCCAATAGTTCTTCCATTAAACGAATGGTTCCTTTCGAAGTATTACAAGAGACAATTGCCATTAACTGAAATCAAGGCAGAGCGAATTCTTGTGCTGGCTCCTCATGTTGATGATGAAACGATTGGACTAGGTGGAACCATTCTCTCTCTTGCCGAGCAAGGGAAAGACGTTCATTGTATCTATATTACGGACGGGGCAAAAAGTGTCTCGACGGATTCAAAAGAAGTTCTAATTCAAAAAAGAAGAAAAGAAGCCCGTCAAGTAAAAGACATTCTTGGAATGACGAGTATTTCTTTTTTTGATGAGCCTGATGGCCAAGTAACGGTTCATAACGAGTTTGTTAATCAACTAATAGACTACGTAAACCAGTTTCAACCAGAGATTATCTTTTGTCCAACCTTTGTTGATTGTCACTCTGATCATGTTCAAACCGGGATGGCATTAGCAAGTGCGTTAAGAGAAATTTCTTATGAAGGGCAAGTTTGGTGCTATGAAATCAATTGTCCAATTGATCCGAATTCGCTAAACGCAGTTGTAGATATCACAAAGTATCAACAAAAAAAAGAAGAAGCGATTGATGTCTTTCAGTCACAGGCGATTGATTTTGATGGGTTTGTTTATTTGTCAAAGGTGAAGACAAATTTGTTGAAGGATCCTAAAGAAGTTCAGTTTGTTGAAAGCTTCTTAGTGCAATCTTTTGACCAATTTTCAAAAAGAGCCGAAACCTTAGCTCAAAAGAATACGTCATATTCGTCGCTGTTTAAGCAAGTGAATAAAACAGAAACACTTCTTTGGGGAGTTTATCAAAATCGAGAAAAGAAAAAGCAATTGTATGATTTGCTGGAAGGGTTGTAGACATGAGTGGTAAAAAGATTGCCCTACTTGTAGGATTTGTTTTTTTCTTAGTGGCAGCTGCTTTTTTAAATATTCCATTATTGGCGCAAATAATTACAGTTGCTGTCATGATATTCGCTTTTTTACGTCCGAAAGAGGCCATTATTCTATTATTGATTTACTTTCCGACAAGACCATTTCTGATTGAATTTGAACCAAATTTAAAAGCAATTGGAGATGCCATTATTATCTTTGTCTTTTTAAGAGTGGTCTTTAACTACCGTAAACAGTGGAAGGAATTATTTAGATTTCACGTTTTTGAGTGGGCCTTTTTCTTATTTTGTCTGCTTGGGGCTGTTTCCGCTTATGTAACGGGTGTTAGTTTAAGTGCAATTATTTTTCAATTGCGTGCCTTTGTTATTACGTATTTATTATTTTATGCTGTAACACGTTTATCGATTACAAAAGAAGAAGTGCGTACGTTCTTATGGACGACGTTTGCTGTGGCCATTGTTATCTGCCTTCACGGGTTAGTAGAGAAGCTTTCATTGCGAAGCTGGCTACTCCCGCAAACATGGGCAAGTATGCCGTTATCAGCGACCAATAAAATTCGCATCTATGGCTTAATAGGAAATCCGAATGTCTTAGCGATTTACTTAACATTTGTTCTTTTCCTAACTTATTATTTAAGAAGATTTGTTACAGGAAAATGCTTATGGCTAGTCAATGGCGGGTTAATCTTAATTCTAGGGGTATTTGTTTTTACGTACTCACGTGGAACTTGGATAGCGGTTCTGTTTGGGCTTGCTTTATACTTGCTGCTAACTAGAAATTGGAAATTAGTAAAACATGGGGCTTTTGGTCTTGTTACAGCGATTCTTTTTGTCTATTTTCCAGTCAATTTGGCTGTAGGGGTAATTGAAGATAGTCCTTTTGCTACAAAGCAAGAGAAACAAAAAGAAGAAACAAGGGCCGATTTAAGCAGTAGGCTTTCTGAAACGTTTAATGAAGATATATTAGATTTAAGTAGAAGCACGGGGAGAATCTTTTTTATTACAAAAGGATTTGAGGTATTCCAAGATCACCCTATTATAGGAACCGGCTTTGGAACGTTTGGAGATTCAGCAACCAAAAGCCACTCTTCACCGATCTATGAAGAGTATGGAATCGAACGGGATTTCTATTCTGATAACCAATACATCCAAATTATTGTTCAAACCGGCTCAATAGGAGTCTTGTTATATGCGACCTTTATTATCGGAATGTTGCTGTATTTGTGGAAGGCTAGGAAGGCAACCCCGCTTGCCTTGGTCATGTTTGCTGTATTAGCCGGGACGTTACCGGCTTGTATGTTTTATAATATTTGGGAAAATAAAACGTTCACTCTTTACTTTTTCATCTTGATGGGTGTAGTAGGAAGTATCATCCGAAATGGGGAGGACCTTTATGAAAGTTCTTCATCTAATTAGTGGAGGAGAAACCGGCGGATCAAAAAATCATTTGATCTCTTTGCTAGAACAATTTCCAAAAGGGGAAATTGTTCTAGGTGTTATGCAAAAAGGCCAGCTATACGAAGAGGCTGTTGCTGCAGGATTAGATGTTCAGTTGTTCCGGCAGAATAGCAGGTATGACTTATCCATACTTGCAACGATTTCAACCTTTATTAAAAACGAAAACATCTCAATTATGCATACTCATGGTCCTAGGGCTAATTTACTCGGTTTCTTTATTAAAAAAAGAGTAAGATGTCTGTGGGTAACAACGGTTCATAGCGACCCAAGAGATGATTTTATCAACGGCGGGATCAAAGGAAAGTTATTTACAAAGTTGAACTTAACGATTTTAAAAAAGTTGGATTTCTATTTTGCTGTATCCAATCGATTTAAGGATATGCTCGTCGAGTTTGGCATTGATGGAAATAAAATTAAAGCAATATACAATGGAATCTCCTTTGATGAACCGGTATCTAATAAGTTGGATCGGGCGTCGATTGGAGTGGAAGATAGCGATTTTGTCATTGCCATGGTCGCGCGTCTTCATCCAATAAAAGGCCATACAGAAGTGTTAAGAGTAGTGAAGAAGTTAGTTGATCAGAAAGTTCCTGTGAAGCTCCTGTTAATTGGGGATGGGCCGTACAAGGATGAGGTTGTTAAGAAGATCCAAGAGCATGATCTATCAGATTCAGTCAAATTGTTAGGGTTTCAAAAGGATGTTCATGCCTTTTTCCAAGTCTCAAACGTGAAGTTATTAGCTTCTTACAGCGAAAGTTTTCCTTTAGTCATATTGGAAGCGGCTCGTGCAAAAACACCAGTTATTTCTACTGATGTGGGAGGAGTCAAAGACCTCATTTCAGATTCCTCATTAGGTTGGGTTGTGCCCGTGAAGGATGAAGAAGCATTGTTTCAAGCGATCCTCGACGCCTATAATAAATTTAAGCAAGGCGAGTTAGATCGTGTTGGTACAAAGCTTTATGAGAAAGCCTCCACGACGTACTCAATTGACCAGTTATATCATGAAGTTCAGAATCAGTATGCTGAACTTTTGTAGCTAGAATGAAGGAGATTTCATAGGACGGAAGACAGGGTTCTTAAAGAGGAGAAATCACTCATTTTAGGATACTGAAAACTTTATGAAAGTAACAGAAGACCTTGAAAAAGAGAAAATCGGAGGCAGTTGAAAAAAGAACTTGAGAGTAACTCGAGGAAGCGCAATGGCTGCACACGTTGCGCGCCAGCTAAGAGAACCCCACTCTTAGCTGGCTTAAAACATGGCAACGGTTCTGTTCATTGCTTAGAAGGTATTGAAAAAGGGAAAACCGAGGTAGCTGAGAAGCGCTTGAAAGTAACTCGAGGAAGCGCAATGGCTGCACACGTTGCGCGCCAGCTAAGAGAACCCCACTCTTAGCTGGCTTTAAAAAATGGCAACGGTTCTGTTCATTGCTTAGAAGGTATTGAAAAAGGGAAAACCGAGGTAGCTGAGAAGCGCTTGAAAGTAACTCGAGGAAGCGCAATGGCTGCACACGTTGCGCGCCAGCTAAGAGAACCCCACTCTTAGCTGGCTTAAAACATGGCAACGGTTCCGCTCATTGCTTAGAAGGCACTGAAAAAGGGAAAACCGCCCTTTTTCAGTGCCTTCTTTAATTAAGTAAAAATGTGTACGATCATGCAATTTTATTAAATATGAGTGCTATTCTATTTTGGTTATGCTATAATCCTTCTTGGTATAGACAAAACTATGACCAATCTCAAAGTTAATTAGAATCGTTGTTTTAGTTGGCTTACAAACTTAGGAGGGTCAATATGATTTATGTAACGTTATTGATCTGCTTTTTGGCAACTGTCATTATTACGCCGTTTATTAAACGTTTTGCGATCAAAATTGGTGCTGTAGATAACCCGAATTACCGTAAAGTTCATCAGAAGGTTATGCCTAGACTGGGTGGACTCGCTATTTATATAGGTTTTTTAATTGGATTTGTAATTCTTCAACCGGATAGCCCTTATGTGATTCCGATCATTATAGGGAGCTTTATTATCATTCTCACAGGAGTTCTTGATGATTTAATGGAACTGTCAGCTAAGTGGAAATTAGCTGGTCAGATCATCGCAGCTGTTGTCGTCATTTTGGGAGATGTACGAGTTGAGTATATTAATCTACCATTTAATGGTGAGCTGCATTTAGGATGGTTTAGTATTCCTTTAACGTTGCTTTGGATTATTGGGGTTACAAATGCCATTAACCTTATTGATGGGTTAGATGGACTTGCGGCTGGTGTATCATCAATTGTGTTAATCACCATATCGTCACTTGCCATCTTTATGGGGGATGTTTTTGTTGCCTCTTTAGGCGTCATGCTACTTGGTAGTACATTAGGGTTTTTAATTTTCAACTTCAATCCTGCTAAAATATTTATGGGGGATACCGGAGCGCTGTTTCTAGGGTATATGATTTCTGTTATTGCTCTGTTAGGATTTAAGAATGTTACAGTGTTCTCATTAATCATCCCTGTTATTATATTAGCGGTGCCGATATCGGATACATTATTTGCTATTGTTCGACGTTTTGTGAACAAGCAGCCGTTATCAGCTCCAGATAAATCGCATTTGCATCACTGTTTATTACGTTTAGGGCTTTCTCATAAGCAAACGGTACTTGTTATTTATGCGATCACAGCATTCTTTAGTGTTGGGGCTGTCATGTTAACCATGTCTACATTGTGGATTTCTGTGATGATTATGTGCGTCCTAATTATAGCGATTGAGTTTATCGTTGAGCGAGTTGGTTTAGTTAGTTCGGAATATAGACCAATGATGAATTTCGTAAGACGAGTGAAAAATGCAAGCAGACGATATGGATAAGACAGAAGCGACTAGACCACGTTCTAGTCGCTTCTTTGTCGTTTGGGATGGTGTATTACTATAACTTCACAAAAGAAAGAAACTCCTTCTAGTAGGAAGGAGTTTCTTCTTCTTGATTTTCAAGTGGTTCTTCTATCTCAATTAATCCTAGGTGTGATTGAAATGTCTTAGAGAGCTCATCTACAGAGTCTGGAGTAAGGTCATAATAGTAACCACCATTGATTCGTACATCAGTTCCTCTAAGAGTTAAAGACTCGATGTCATTTAAAGCCGATGAATACGAATGTAGAGCTAAGATGTTTCCAAAGCTTAAGTTCGTAGCAAGATGGCTTTCAAGGCTATCCATGATGTCCCCATAGCTTGTAATAGAAGAGAGGGAAGCTGCCTTTGATATGATCCCTTTGATAACCTCTTGTTGGCGTTCGCCACGTCCGTGATCGCCTCGTGGATCTTGTTTCCGCATTCTAGAGAATGCTAGTGCTTCTTCTCCATTTAATGTTTGCATTCCTTCATACAAGGTGATGGTTCCCTTCTCATCGTTGCTATTCATTTCTGAGAAGGTAAAAGGAACTTCAACTTCAACGCCGCCTAATGCATCAATAATTTCCATGAATGCAATAAAGTTTAATGAGACATAATAATCAACTGGAATGTCAAAAAGATTTTCAACAGTATTAATCGTCATTTCAAGTCCGCCAAATGCATGTGCATGGTTGATTTTGTCGCGGTTTAGACGACCTGGAATTTCCACTAGGGAATCCCTTGGAATATTTAGAAGCTTAATGCTTCCTAATTCTTTATTAAAGGTTGCTAAAAGCATCGCGTCCGTGCGACCTCGAAGTTCTCCATCGCGGTCATCAAGACCTAATATTAATACAGAAATATTATCTTTTGACGGATCAACAGGTTGCTCACGTCTCTCTGACTTATCTCCTCGGTCAAGTTCAACCTGTGTATTGGCTGTAACATTTGATAATTTATAGATGAAGTAGGTTGCAGTACCGCCAACTGCTACAAAAGAAATCACACATACTAGTAATAGCATACGTAAGAGAGCCTTTTTCCTCCGCCTAGTCTTCCTCTTTTTTATATGCGCCATTGCAGTACCTCGCTTTTAATATAGTTTATAACCATAAAAAAATATATAGAACCTTAATATTAATATAACGGTCCAATTTAATAGTATCGAAAAAGACTCTCTACGTAAAGAAGAAGATTGAGGAATTTAGTAGAGAATGATAGGAGATTGTCGATTTTAGTGAGAAACTTCTAAAGCATATTCTCGGTGTACTTGTTCATATTAGAAAGAAATGAACTATTGGAAAAGAAGGTGGTTGGATGAATATAGAGATCCTTTATTCAAAGGCAATAAAAAACGGGGACGGATATGATGTTATATTATACCTCGACCCGTTTACTACGGAATTTGCAAATGAACTAGGAGAAGTCGATAAAGGAAAAAAGGCCAAGTTGGACCAACTTTCCATTGCTTATGTTAAGAAGTCTTTTCCGAAAATGAAGGTAAGAACAATCTCGATCATGGTTGGATCCATGTTGCTTTTCTCTGTTCCTTTTCAGGAAAGAAAAGCCGAGGCGGCCGATTTTACGATGTCTTACCTGTTTTTCGGTGATACAAGGACCCAGATCAGCTATGTTGACCGGACGCAAGGACAAGTTCAAGTGGTTTCCCCAAGTTACTTTGATCTAAAAGAGGATGGATCGCTTGATTTATCATGGCAATTTGATCCAGCTTTTATTGATGCGATGCATACAAGGGGAGTCAAAGTTGTTCCGTTTTTAAGCAATCATTGGGACCGTGAATTGGGGCGTGCTGGATTAAGGAATCGGGAGAAGCTTGCGCAGCAAATAGCAGATATGATCATGAAACATAATTTAGATGGGGTAAATGTTGATATTGAAAATGTGACAGAGGCTGACCGTGATCAATTTACTGATTTGGTACGTCTTTTACGAGATAAGCTACCAGATGATAAAGAAGTTTCTGTTGCGGTTGCCGCCAATCCCAATGGGTGGAAGACAGGTTGGCATGGAAGCTATGATTATAAAAAGCTTGCCGAGTACGCTGACTATTTAATGCTTATGGCATATGATGAGAGCTTTCATGGCGGACCGGCTGGACCTGTGGCTAGTTATCAATGGGTAGAGCGCTCCATTTCGCACTTATTAACCTATGCACCTTCTGAAAAAGTTGTATTAGGTCTGCCTTTTTTTGGACGGTATTGGATAGATGGAGAAGCAACGGGTGGACAAGGCGTTCCAAAGGCACATATTGAGCAATTAGTCGCCGAAAATAATGGGACAATTACCTTTGATGAAAAAAGTCAATCTCCCTATGCACGATTTACGTTACGTGAACCGACAAAAATAGGTTGGACCGATTACCGAGCAGGTACTTATACAGCGTGGTTTGAGAATGAAAAATCATTAGAAGCAAAAGCAGAGCTGGTTCATAAATATAACTTAAAAGGAACAGGCAGTTGGGCACTCGGACAAGAAAACCCAGTTATATGGAGCAGTTATGGCAATTGGATAGACCCTTCTAAATCAATTGATTTAGAAGCCGCGATTCCGATTACAGAACTGCAAGGAGGGACTCGTTTTGAGACGAGTGTCGTTATATCTCAGTATGGTTGGCAAGACGGCTCAGATGCAGTCGTACTAGGACGAGGGGATGTACCAATTGATGCTTTAACAGGAAGTGTGCTTGCAAAGAAGCACGATTCTCCATTGCTTTTAACACAATCCAATCGACTCCCACAAGAAGTCGAGCAGGAGATCAATCGGCTAGCTCCGAAGAAAATCTATTTGGCTGGTGGAGAAGTGGCGATATCAAAAGATATTGAAAGGAAACTAGAGAGAGCAGGCTATGATGTCATAAGAATCAGTGGGAAATCTAGGTACGATACAGCTATTGAGATGGCTAATGAAATAGAGGGTCCAAAAGAGATCATTTTAACAACAGGGAATGAGCAATCCTCAGATCCGTTATCTGTTGCTCCTTATGCAGGGATGGAACAAATTCCAATTGTTTTATCGACTAAAGATCAATTGCCGTCTTCTGTTGTTTCTTATATAAGGGACAAGGGAATTGAAAAAGTGACTGTTATTGGTGGAACATCGGCTATTAGTGAAGGCGTTGTTGCTGAGTTGAAACAATTAGGAGTGGCGAGTGTGGAACGAGTGTCAGGAGGCGACCGTTACCAAACGAGCCTTGCCATTGCAGATCGATTTAGTGACTCTTTTAGTAGTAATAAAGTGTTCTTTGCGAGTGGGGTTAGCTTTGTTGATGCATTACCCGGATCCCCGTTAGCGGCGATGAACGAGGCGCCGATTATTTTAACTTCGCCGACATCCTTGCCGATATCTGTTAAGACCTGGTTGGAGCAGGAAAAGCAGACAAAGACAGACCTTCACTTCTTAGGCGGAAATAGTGCCATTCATGCAGAGGTCCGTAATGAAGTGAGAAAAGTGATGAAATGATTTCGGGGTCAGACCCCTTTGCACGGTTTTGCAAGGCCACTGAAAAAGTCTCTTTTAGCAAATTCGCGGAAGTAGCATTCCACACGTTGCGCGCCTGCTACGAGAAACATGAGCCTCCTAAAGTCGGCTGCCGGTGCAAAGCAAGTTTGCACCTATGAAACCCACTCATAGCAGGCTTTAAGACAAAGCAAAGGTTACGCTCATTGCTTAAAAGGCCATTGAAAAAGGGAATATTACCCTTTTTCAGTGGCCTTTTCTGACCCCTTTTTATCTTAAGCCTGCGGCGATTTGAACTTGAACTTGCATGGAATCTTGAACGAGGCCATCATTATGTCTTTGACTATTGAGAAAGTGTATACAAAAATGACCATTGTAATTATTGTTTCGGATGACATGGTCTCCATGTGGAAAGGAGTGCATAGCTGCTGCTAGTCTTCGGCCGTCCACTTCGACGATCACAGCTCTTGGTGTCCAAGAGAAAGCTCCGCCCCAAATTTCTCTCATAATTTGAGCATCTTGAGAAGTTAATGGCTCACTGTCAGCATGATTCCCACCCATCGTATGTCTTACATTAAAGGTCCGACCCGTTTGGAAATCGGTAATTTTGGCATTCTTTCCTGTGGAGAAAACATATCTAGCCTCCGTCCACCAATCTAGCAATTCGCCATGTCTTGAGCTGACAACGGGTTTTACTGGAATATGATGGACAGGTACGGTCAAGACTTGGCCGATACGAAGCTGGCTATTATGATTCAGATTGTTCACCTGTAGGAGCTCGTTCATCGGAACTCCAAATTGCATCGCTAAATTCCATAAATTATCTCCGCTTTTGACTGTGTATGTTGTGTAGCTTATCGTTTTTTCTTGAGGGCTGCTAGGGGAACCAGCAGTTCCTGATCCAGGTACTTTTAATACTTGCCCCACATGAATTTGATCGCTTGAGAGATTGTTTAATTGTCTTAACCTATCAGGTGTGGTATTAAAACGATTGGCAATTGACCACAATGTATCGCCAGAACGAACCGTATAAAACTGTGTCGTAGCCTCCGGTTGAGGTGGCGTAGGCGGTGCTGATGGTTCTGATGGTGCAGGCGCAGGTGGTGAAATACTAGCCGCTTTACCACTTAGTTGATTTCTAGTTGAACTAGAGATGACACTAGTGCCGCCTACAATCTTGAGTGTATTTACGTGATTATTTTCCTTCATCCACTGCCCGACGGAATCTGGAACTGAATCTCGATTGGTTAAGAGGATGGGTGCTTTTTGCATAGCAGCAAGTGGCGATGCAGGTAAAGCATCAATAAAACTGCTACCACTAGCAACAAAGACCTGATTAGAATCAAACGTATCTTTGTACCTGTTTGCAATCTGAACACTAGTAGCAAATCGGTTAGGACCTGAAATACGTTCAATTTCATTGACGCCAATCTGATTCAATTGCGATCTAACTTGATTGCTAATAGCACTTTCTCCACCAATAATGGTGACCTTTTTTATGTTCTTTTCTTGAATGAACTGTCTTACCGTACTAGGAAGCTGCTCTTTTTCTGTGAAAACAATAGGAATTTGTTTGATCCCTGCATAAGGGGCAATGGCAAGAGCATCAGGAGAGTTGCTGTCACCTGTTGTTAAAATGATTTCTGCCGGCTTCGAATGGACTTCTCTAGCCATGTGTACGGATGTATCATAACGACTTTGTCCACTGATGCGAACGACTTGATACCCTTTTGCTTGTAATTGGTTAACGATGGATTGTGATACGGCTTGTTCACCGCCAGCAATATACACGGTTTTAGGCTTAAGACGATCAATTTCGGCTGCTACGCTAGCAGGTAGTTGCGTTGATTGAGTCAATAGCAAAGGAGAATTATGTTTTTTTGCTAATACGCTTGCAGATAGTGCATCAATGGAAATGTCACCGCGCCCTAAAACAACCGTGTCAGCCTGTCCCCTCCAGCCAGCTTTAGAAATAACGACACTTGTATCGTACCGGCTTTGTCCAAACAGCTCGATGATTTCCTTTAATTCCGACCCACTTGGAACTTTGAGCGCCTGCCCAACAAAGATTTCATCAGAAGTTAAGTTATTTAGATTTTTTAACTCGTTAACTGTTATGTTAAATCTAGAAGCTATAAGAAAAAGCGTGTCACCAGAAACGACGGAATACGTTTCTGTTGGGACACTAATTTGACTCTGGGCGGAAACGGTCATTTGATCCTTATTTAAAGGGATAACGGCGACTAACATGGATCCAACTATTACCTTCACTGAAAATATCTTAATTCGGTCAAATTGGCTAGCAACATAATGCTGCTTTGCTATAGGGATTTGACGATCTGGTTTGGGTTCAAGGAGTTCACTTGCAAACTCCGACAAGGCTATATCGGTAGGATCTAAATAAATGACTAAGTTAAAACCATCTCTATAAGGAATTAATTCATGGCGTACAATATACAAACTCATCCCTCCTCTGTCTAAGTTTCACAGAAGAAGGAATTGTTATGTATTCATTTTGGTGAACTCCGGGGTCAGACCCCTCTGCAGTACTGTACAGAACAACAGAGGGGTCTGACCCCAATTATACGCTTGGGTTTGCATAAGTTATTGTAGGAAACTAACTGGTCTGTTTTCAGTGTGTCGGTAAGGAACTTGATGTGAGAGAATTCGTAGCGATGAGGGAGTTATTTTGTAAATTTCGAAAAGTTTGGTGATAAAATTCATGAAAAAGACATATAAAATCGTAAACTATTTTTTGTGTGTTAGGAATTCTCACAAAGAAATTATTATTCCAAAAAGATTGAATATTGCATTAGCTGAATTATTCACTTATAATGACGTTAGTCCAATTTACGAAATTTGCAGAAAAATATGTGAAATTATTAAATTTCGTAATAATAAACTAGTTTTCTAGCAAAATTCGTTATCGAAGAGAGTGGTCAGATGAATAAATTAGATGAAATTGATTTTTCAATTCTAGGATATTTACAAGAGAATGGAAAACGTTCCTATACGGAGATTGCCAAGTTGTTGAGCGTCAGTGAAGGAACGGTCCGAACGCGAATTAACCGCATGTTAAAAGACGGGGTTTTCGAATTTATCATTCATATGGACCCAAACAAAATTGGATTAAATGTTCAAGTTATTATTGGAATTTCAACTAAGCTAGGGCTGCAGGAACAAATAGCAAGAACGCTCAACCAATTTCAAGAAGTTCGTTTTGTCGGTGCATTCTCGGGTCGTCACGACTTAATTTTACAAGCTTATTTTAAAAACAATGATGACCTTGTTCATTTTGTTAACAAAGAACTTGCTAATATGGATGGAGTTATTTCCGTTGATGTGAGCATTGAACTAAAGCAATACAAAGATTCATTCTCCTATATAGTGAAATAAAATTAATTTTTTGAATCTTGCTATAATTAGTAATTTTAATTAAGGTAAAGCGATAATTTTTGCAAAGTCTTCTAAGATGAATGAGGTGAAGATGGTGACAAATCAGCCATTATTAGATGTCCGTAATTTAAAGACTTACTTTTATAAAAAGGGAAAAGAGCTTCCTGTTGTAGATGATGTGTCCTTTCAAGTACATGAAGGCGAAACCGTAGCCATCGTTGGGGAATCAGGGTCAGGTAAAAGTATGACAACCTTATCCATTATGCAGCTGGTTCCATCCCCAGGTGGAAAAACGGTTGGTGGAGAGATCTTGTTTAACGGTGACGATCTGTTAAAACACGGGCAGGACCGAATGTTTAAAGTTCGTGGAAATGATATCGGCATGATCTTCCAAGAACCGATGACGTCATTGAACCCTGTATTGACGATTGGTGATCAATTAATGGAAACGCTCATCTACCACAAGAAGCTCACGAAAAAACAAGCTTATGCGCGCGCAAAAGAAATGCTTGAGTTAGTAGGTTTCTCGAGAATAGATGAGATCTTGGCTGATTACCCGCACCGTTTATCTGGAGGGATGCGTCAGCGCGTCATGATTGCCATGGCGATGAGTAATGATCCGAAGCTATTAATAGCGGATGAGCCCACAACCGCATTAGACGTAACCGTACAAGCTCAAATTTTAGATTTGATGCGTGGATTAAGTGATAAATTTAATTCTTCTATTATCCTTATTACTCACGACTTAGGTGTGGTTGCTGAACTGGCTGATCGAGTCGTTGTCATGTATGCAGGTCAAGTCGTAGAGGAAGCCGATATTGTTCCGTTATTTGATAAGCCGCTTCATCCATATACCGTTGGATTAATGGAATCCGTTCCGAAACTAGATGTCGAGCAAGAACGGTTAACATCAATTGCCGGGAACGTACCAACTCCTGATAATTTTCCAAAGGGGTGTCGTTTTGTCACACGTTGTCCTCTTGCATTAGATCGCTGTTCGAACGAGCAGCCTGAATTAATCGAAGTGGAACGAGGACGCAAGGTAAGATGTTTCTTGCACGAGGAAGGGAGAAACGATTCATGAGTGTACAGCTAACCGAAAAAGAAAAATACACTAGTACAGACAACGATGTGTTGCTTGAAATAAATGGATTAAAAAAGTATTTTCCGATTAAAAAAGGTTTTTTTCAAAGAACGGTTGGGAATGTGAAAGCGGTTGATGGCATTACGTTCTCGATTAAAAAAGGCGAAACGTTTGGGCTTGTAGGAGAGTCAGGCTGCGGAAAGTCCTCAGCTGGTCGGACGATTATGCGATTATACGAGCCGACAGAAGGACAAATCATTTTTGATGGCAAAGATATTTCGAAGCTCAAAGAACGAGAACTTCTCAAATACCGTCGCGATATTCAAATGGTGTTCCAAGATCCGTTTTCTTCTTTAAACCCACGTAAAACAGTCGGTGCGATTTTAAAAGAGCCTTTAAGCGTTCACGGGCTTTACAAAGGGAAAGAACGGCAAGAATACATCGAAAAATTGATGGGAAAAGTCGGGCTGAACCCATCGTACACAAATCGTTATCCGCACGAGTTCTCAGGTGGTCAACGTCAGCGGATTGGAATTGCAAGAGCACTTGCACTAAATCCGAAATTAATTATTGGGGATGAGCCTGTATCAGCGCTTGATGTATCGGTTCAATCACAAGTGTTGAATTTAATGAAAGACTTGCAAGAAGAGTTTGGCTTAACGTATTTGTTCATTGCCCACGATTTAGGAGTCGTTAAACATATTTCCGATCGCATCGGGGTTATGTATCTAGGAAACATGATGGAGATTGCTAGTAAGCATGATTTGTATGCAGAACCACTTCATCCATATTCTCAAGCTTTGTTATCGGCCGTGCCCAAATCTCATCCATCAGAGCGTAAGCGCGAGCGCGTCATTTTAAAAGGAGATATTCCAAATCCATCGAACCCGCCAACGGGCTGTGTGTTCCATACGCGTTGTCCAAAAGCGATGGATCATTGTAAGGTCGATATTCCTGAGTTCAGGGAAGTTCGAAAAGACCGGTTTGTCGCATGTCATTTGTACAATGATGACGTGTTGGAAGCTAAATAAACTAGGGGGAACAAGAAACCTCCTTTAATCTTTAAGATTTTCAGAAGATTCATTTATATTCTGTAAGGGAGGTGTTGCCGAGCGAGGGGAGCTCAAACGGGAAGTGCAAATCAACCATTTGGAAAACAAAAAGTTAAGGGGGAAATACGATGTTAAACAAGAAGTTGTTGATGCTGCTTGGTGTGGCGCTAGCATTTATGCTTGTTCTTGCTGCTTGTGGTGGCAATGATGATGCTCCAGCTGAAGATCCAGCTGAAGAGCCGACGGAAGAGACAGATGACGATGCTGCTGAAGGGGAAGCGGCTGCTGGTGGTAGTGTGATTTTAGGTACGTCAGGAGAGCCTGTAACGTTTAACCCATTATATTCACAAGACACTGCGTCTTCAGATGTTATTGATTTAATTCATCTTACACTTTTAGAGTCTGATGAAAATTTAGAATTACACCCATTGCTTGCGACGGAACTTCCTGAAATTAGCGAAGATGGGTTAGAGTACACTTTGTCCATTCATGAAGGCGTTACTTTCCATGATGGGGAAGGGCTAACTGCAGAAGATGTTAAGTTCACTTACGACATTTTTATTAATGAAGAATATACTGGTCCTCGTGCTGGTGATTTCACTGAGCTTGAAAGCATCGAAGTGGTAGATGAGTATACGGTAACATTTACATTAAATGAAGTTGATGCTAGTTTTGTTACTCGTTTAAGTAGTTATGGCATTCTTCCTAAGCATATTCTTGAAGATGTTCCAGTAGCTGATCTTGAAGAGCATATGGAATACAACCGTGATAACCCGATTGGTGCAGGTCCGTTTGAATTTGTTGAATACCAAGATGGACAATACATTGAGTTAGTTGCTTTTGATGACTATTTTGAGGGTCGTCCTCATCTTGATAAAGTAACGTTCCGTGTATTTGCTGATACAAACGCTGAGCTTTTAGCTTTTGAAACTGGTGAAATTGATTGGATGATTTTACCTCCTAATGAAATCGCAACAGCAGAAACGTATGACCACGGTCGTATCTCTTCTGTTTTAGCATTACGTTATGACTATATTGGTTGGAACAACGACCGTGCTCCATTTGATGATGTACGTGTTCGTCAAGCGTTAACAATGGCGATTGACCGTCAATTACTTGTTGATGAAATCATGGATGGACGCGCAGAAGTTGCACATGCTCCTGCATCTCCACTTAGCTGGGCATACCCAGATGGTGTGACTGAATTTGACTATGATCCAGAAGGCGCTCTAGAGCTTTTAGCTGAAGCAGGTTGGGAGCCAGGTGCTGATGGAATCTTAGAAAAAGACGGAGAGAAGTTCTCTTTTGAAATTCTTTCAAACGATGGTAACGTCGTTCGTCGTGATATCGGTGTTATCGTTCAACAAATGCTTGCTGAAATTGGTGTGGAAGCAAACCCTCGTCAAATGGAGTGGGGTGCATTCTTAGATCAAATCAACCCACCAAACTATGACTTTGACGCTGTTGTTCTTGCATGGAGCTTGGCATTAGACCCAGATCCAACAGCAATTTGGCATTCTCGTGAAATTGAAAATGGCCTAAACAACATCGCGTATCGTAATGACCGTGTGGATGAGTTAGCGGCTGGAAACAAGCGAATCATCGATCAAGATGAGCGTGCGGGTGTGATTGGTGAGATCTATGAGATTCTTGCTGAGGAGCAACCTTACACGTTCCTTTACTACCCAGAGCAACACATGTTACTTAACAACCGTATCGAAGGCTTCACTCATCACCCACGTGTTAACATGTACAAAGTTAATGAGTGGTATGTATCTGAATAAAGCCTTCAAGTAGTGGGGGGAAGGGGTGAATCCCTCCCCTTCCTACTCTACTAAATTATCTTGAGGGATTGTGAGGAATGTAATCATGATTAGTTACATCATTAAGAGGGTCGTTATGATGATCCCAATACTATTTGGAATTTCCGTTCTATCATTTGCTATTATGTACGCTGCACCTGGTAAACCAGCAATTATGAACCTAGATCCAGAGATTCCTCCTGAAGTACGTGAGGCACAAATTGAACGATTAGGATTAAATGATCCGATTCCGGTTCAGTATGTTCGTTGGTTAGGTAATGTTGCACAAGGTGACTTTGGTACATCCTATTCGAGAAAAATACCGGTTACTGATATGATCTTAGACCGTTTACCGAACACGTTATTGTTGATGGCTTCATCCTTATTTATTGCAGCCATTATCGCCATACCGTTCGGGGTTATCTCAGCAACAAGGCAATATTCCTTGACCGATTACGGGGTAACGATGGGTTCCTTTGTTGGCCTAGCCACCCCTAACTTTTGGCTCGGTATTATGTTAATTATGTTATTTTCTGTTCAATTAGGGTGGACACCGGTTGGTGGGGTAGCCACAATCGGCGCTGATTTTAGCATTTTGGATAGACTTCATCATTTAATCTTGCCTGCGTTTGTATTGGCAACGGCAGATATGGCTGGTCTTACTCGTTATACGCGTTCAAGTATGCTAGAGGTGGTTAATCAGGATTACATTCGTACGGCTCGTGCAAAAGGATTTCGCGAACGCCGTGTTATCTATAAGCATGGTCTACGGAACGGACTCATCCCTGTTATTACGATGTTTGGTTTAATGCTGCCAACGATGATTGGTGGTTCTGCAATTGTTGAGTCAGTCTTTAACTGGCCTGGGATTGGAAAAATGTTTATCGATGCGACATTCCAGCGTGATTATCCAGTCATCATGGCGATCACGATGTTTGGGGCATTACTTACAGTCATCGGGAACTTGATTGCAGATATTTTGTATGCCGTTCTTGATCCGCGGATTGAATATTAAGGAGGGACGAAGAGCATGAGTTTACAACAACCACAGCTAGAAAAGATGGGACATGAGGTTGAAGACAGTCAAGTTCTCGGCGAACGTCGATCCCTCTTTTCCATTATTGTTGCAAAGTTTTTTCAAAATAAGTTAGCGGTTTTTGGGTTAGTCGTTTTAACAATCATTACGATTGCTTGTGTGTTAGCACCCTATTTTGCACCACATGATCCAGCATATCAAGATTTACGTAATCGTTTAGGGGCGCCAAGTGCTGAGCACTGGCTCGGTACCGATCATCTAGGTCGTGATTTATTCAGTCGTTTGCTATACGGTGGACAGGTTTCCTTGTATGTAGGCTTTGCCTCCATGGTTGGTGCGGTTACGATTGGTGCCGTAATTGGAGCGGTAGCTGGTTATTTTGGGGGATGGGTTGATGCGATTTTAATGCGCCTTGTTGACGTTATCCTTGCATTCCCGAACATTTTCTTACTGATTACGTTAGTGGCAATTTTAGATCCTAGTATTAATATTTTAATTTTGGTCTTTGCTTTGCTCAGTTGGACAGGAACCGCCCGTGTTGTTCGAGGAGAATTCTTATCCCTTAAGAAGCGAGAGTTCGTGCTAGCTTCTCGGACCATTGGGATGTCTAATATCCGGATTATCTTCTCGCAAATTTTGCCGAATGCATTAGGTCCGGTCATTGTTGCAGCAACGCTTGCAGTCGGGTCCTTTATTTTAGCAGAATCGGCGTTAAGTTTCTTCGGTCTAGGCGTGCAGCCACCGAATGCATCGTGGGGCAACATGTTGACAGACTCCCAAAGTGTAACGATTTTCCGTAACGCTTGGTGGTATCCAACATTCCCTGGATTATTAATCTTAACGACCGTATTATGCTTTAACTTTATCGGGGATGGCCTGCGTGACGCGCTTGATCCGCGGGTAGTCGAGAAGTAAGCTTTGGGTGGCTATAGGAGGAGGGCAGCGGCTAATGCCGCTGCTCTTCTGTTTCCTGCGGTGATGCAGTGCAGCGGTGCAGAGGGGTCAGACCCCGGGGAATAAATGGGGAATAATCCCGATGAAGGAGAATTCGCTCGCTCTGTCGTCGAAACTACTATTTAAGTTGACCAATAATGCATTTCATAGCTGTTTTTCTAAAAGGAAAGTAGAATCATATCTAAACTCCCAACTAAAACCAACCATAATAGGAGGACCAACCATGCGCGTACTACTTACTGGCTTCGTGCCTTTTCTAAATCATGGCATCAACCCGACAGAAAAGATTGCCCGAGAGTTACATGGGCAGCTGATCGGAAGCAAACAAATCATCGGGGAAGTGCTCCCTGTGGCTTTCTCTCAATCAGCGACACAGCTGATTACATTATTTAAAGAACACAGACCTGATGCTGTCATCATGTTAGGGTTAGCTGCCGGGCGGAACCGGATCACACCGGAACGCATTGCGATTAATTGCAATGATGGTGATATAGATAATGAAGGAAGAGCCCTTCAAGATGCATCGATACGCGAGGACGGACCAGCTGCCTATTTCTCGACGCTGCCAATCAGGAAGATCGTCAACCAACTGAATGAAGCGTCCATCCCAGCTCAAATCTCCAATACAGCAGGAACCTATCTTTGCAACAATATCATGTATCATATGCTAGATTACTTAGAGCAACAACGTCTTTGCTGTCCGGCTGGGTTTATTCATCTTCCGGCAAGTCATGAGCTTGCTGTCACGAATGCCCAACTGCCAAGCATGTCACAGCAAGAACTAACAAGAGCGGTAAGGGTTATAATCGAGTGCATCTCTGACTAAAAAAAGAGGATCGAAGCTCAGTCAAGCCTCGATCCTCTTTCATTACGCTAACCTTCCAACACCTTTAAAAATACTTTGCGGTGTCGCGGTCCATCAAATTCGCAGAAATACACCCCTTGCCACGTACCAAGCACGAGTCGACCTCGAGAGATCACGATTGTTTGTGAATGGCCAACTGTGCTCGTTTTCATATGGGCAGCGGTGTTGCCTTCCATGTGAAGGTCCTTATCATGATGCCATGGGTAAATTTCATCAAATCGTCTAAGCATGTCCGTCTTTACATCGGGATCGGCATTCTCATTGACGGTAATACCCGCTGTCGTGTGGAGGGAAGACACGATAACAATCCCATTATCCACCCCGACAGAACGCACCCATTCAGTAATGTCTCTAGTCATATCAATCATCTGATCACGAGAGTTTGTTTTTAGTTGTAATGTCGTTTCAGCCATAAATAAACTCCTCCTTCCTCTACATAAGTACTATCCCTCATAAGGAGAGGGGTCTTACTTCGCTAAAGTCTCCAAATACGTTTCTTCGCCTTGAGTGATCTTCGCTTGACCGTTTGTCATGTTTGTCATCCATTCTTCAAACGCTTCAAGATCATCAACCTCAACATATGTCTGGACATCGACTTGCTCTAAGTATTCCGTGCCTTTCATTTGGTAAGACGATTCTCTTAATGCGTGCTCGACTTTACCAAGCCAATGGTAGTCGACCTCTGTATGAACAACCTTGACCAATGAACGCTTAACGACACCAACGGCATTGAGCCCTTCACTAACTGCTCCGCCGTATGCTCGAATTAATCCACCTGCACCAAGCTTCACTCCGCCAAAGTAACGTGTAACCACGACGACTGTATCTTTCAACCCGCGTTTTTTTAACACTTCAAGCATTGGTACCCCAGCAGTCCCACTTGGTTCACCGTCATCATTGGCTTTTTGAATTTCATCACGCTCACCGATTAAGTAGGCCGAGCAATTATGAGTCGCATTCCAGTGTTCTTTTTTGATTCGTTCAATAAACGTTTGGGCTTCTTCCTCTGTTTGTGCCCGGTCAAAAAAAGCTATAAATCGTGACTTTTGAATGACAATCTCATGCTGTCCCGGGCCTTTTACCGTTTGATAGGTTGCTAGAGCCATAACTTAATCCTCCTTCTTTTTTCATAGTTTTACAAAACTGAGCAATCAATATGTAATAAAGCTATGTTACGATAGGTTCGTTGCAGGACGTCTCCCATCCTCAAATACCTAATCCTTCCTAACTAAAAATGGCGATTAAAAAAAGATTTATGCGTTATTTTGTTGAAGATGTTGTAAAATAAGAATATCGAATTCTTTTTTATATAGCAACTGGATCGCTTTATCTTCAACTAAGGGTTGGTGTTGGAATGACAGACACAAAAATACTGGACAAGATTATAGATCAAACGTTAGATACAGTAGGCCAAAGTCGTGAACAGATTTATGAAATTGAGGAACAGTCAAGAAACGAACAACATACACTTGAAAAAGAGTTGGAAGAAGTTCGAATGAAAGTGGCAGAAGTCATTGCAAAAACAGACGAGACACAAATGTATGCCCGTCTAGCACGTAGCCGATTAGTTGAAGTTAGTAAAGCCTTTGATAAATTTACGAACGATGAAGTTCGCATTGCTTATGAAAAAGCAAACAACTTTCAAGTACAACTAGCAGTATTAAAGCAAGAAGAGATTCAATTACGGGACAAGCGTGACCAAATTGAACGAAGGCTGATTAATTTGAAAGATACGGTTAAGCGAGCAGAACAACTATCTGGGCAAATGTCTGTCGTTTATAAATTCCTCTCTAGTGATATTAAGCAAGTCACTGATGTCATTGAAGACGCACGGGAAAAACAAGCGTTTGGCCTGAAAATCATTGAGGCACAAGAGGATGAGCGGAAGAAACTATCACGAGAAATTCATGATGGGCCTGCCCAAATGATGGCAAATGTGATGCTTCGTTCTGAGCTAATTGAACGAATTTATCAAGATAAAGGAATAGAAGAAGCACTAAATGAGATTCGAGACATGCGAAAAATGGTAAAATCCTCACTTGCGGAAGTGAGAAGAATTATATACGATTTGAGACCGATGGCGCTTGATGACCTTGGATTGATTCCTACGTTAAAAAAATATTTGAGAACATTTGAAGAGCATAATCAAGTAACTGTAGTGTTTCAACATTTTGGGAAAGATGTGCGACTGCCTCAACAACTAGAAATTGCCTTATTCCGTCTCGTACAAGAATCGGTACAAAATGCCTATAAGCATGCCGAACCTACCGAGATTCAAGTGAAAATTGAAATCAAGCCAAACAAGGTTATAATGATAATTAAAGATGATGGCAAAGGCTTTGATCCTAGCCAAAAAAGGAAGGATCATTTGGGTTGATCGGAATGAAAGAAAGAGTGAACATGCTAAAAGGTGAGATGAAGATTCAATCTGAATTGAAGGTTGGAACGATTGTCATTATTGGCATTCCATTAAACTCTGCATCGTAACACTCGATAAAATATGTAACTAGTAAAAACCATGTCAGCGGAGAGGTGAAAATGATGAGTGAAATCAAAGAGAAAATTAAGATCGTCATCATTGATGACCATCAATTATTTCGTGAGGGAGTCAAGCGGATTTTAGCGATGGAACCTGAATTTGAAATCGTGGCAGATGGACAAGACGGATCACAAGCGATTGAACTTGTGAAAATCCATCGTCCTGATGTTATTCTTATGGATATTAATATGCCACAAGTGAACGGAGTAGAAGCAACAAAAGAACTCATCCAAACGTTCCCAAATGCAAAAGTACTTATTTTATCCATTCACGATGATGAGTCGTATGTGACTCATGTATTGAAAACAGGGGCATCTGGCTACTTATTGAAAGAAATGGATGCATCCGCTTTAATCGAAGCGGTAAAAGTAGTCGCTTCAGGTGGAGCGTACATCCATCCAAAGGTCACACACAACCTGATCAATGAATACCGCAGATTGGCAACGGAGGACGATCTTCACGAAGAATCGATTGGATTCCGAGAAGTCGAATATCGCAAACCACTACATATTCTCACTCGTCGTGAATGTGAAGTGCTGCAATTAATGACAGACGGACAAAGCAACCGTGCCATTGGGGAAACACTATACATTAGTGAAAAAACGGTCAAAAACCATGTCAGCAACATTTTGCAAAAAATGAGTGTCAACGACCGAACGCAAGCAGTCGTTGAAGCCATAAAAAAAGGTTATGTAGTTGTCAGATAACAAGGAGAGAGAGCGCATAAGTTGCTCTCTTTTTTGGTGATCAAAAAGCCCACATGTGCGGCTTTTGCTTGAAAGCTTGGACGATTCCATGTACAGTAAGAATAGATATTCCAGTCATTAGACTTTGAAAAAAGAGAGGACCTATGCATGAATAAGAGTGTAGCTGTTGTAACGGATAGTACAGCCTATTTACCTAAAGACATTCGTGACGAGTTATCAATTGAGATGGTTCCTCTTAATGTTGTGTTTGCAGAAGAGTCGTATCAAGAAGAAATCGACTTAACGACGGAGCAATTTTATGAGGAAATGAAAACAGCGGCACAGCTGCCAACAACATCTCAGCCTGCAATTGGTGATTTCGTTACACTATTTGAGCGGCTTGCCAATGAAGGCTACAAACAAGTAATAACCATTCATTTATCAAGCAAAATTAGTGGTACGTTCCAATCAGCGGTAAGTGCTGGGGAAATGGTAGAAGGCATTGAAGTGCTTGGTTTTGATACAGAAGTAAGTTGCGCGCCGCAAGGTTATTATGTCTTGGAAGCAGCTAAAATGGCGAATGCCGGAGAAGATGGCCATGCGATTATCGAGAAGCTGATTGCGTTAAAGGAAACGTCGAAAGCTTATTTTATGGTTGATGATCTCAACCATTTGCATCGTGGTGGACGTCTTTCAGGAGCACAACTGCTTGTTGGAAACTTGCTTAAGATCAAGCCGATTTTGCATTTTGAAGAAGGCAGCATCGTACCGTTTGAAAAAGTGAGAACAGAGAAAAAAGCGTTATCCCGTATCGTTCATTTGCTAGAAGAAGACGTGAAGAACGGCGGGAAATATATCGCAACGGTCATTCATGCTGATAACCTTGAAGGAGCAAAGCAGCTT
Source organism: Halalkalibacter okhensis (assembly GCF_000787375.1). GTDB lineage: Bacteria > Bacillota > Bacilli > Bacillales > Bacillaceae_D > Halalkalibacter > Halalkalibacter okhensis. The sequence goes on from NZ_JRJU01000017.1 coordinate 81,073, forward strand.
CAAGCGACGATTAATGAACGTTTCGATCAAGTTTCGGTTGATATAAGCTATTTTGGACCTGTAATTGGCACCCATTTAGGTGCAGGGAGCTTAGGTTTATCTTGGCAAAAACAAAACTAATCATCAAGGAGGATGCTGACATGTTTATGCTGGCATGCTCTTTTTTATAGGCTGCTTTCGCATTCTTTGTTGTTTTTGTTTCATATGTTCGTTCCACTCCGCTCCAGTCACTCGCTTTCCGCGGGGAGGTGCCGAGCCTCCTCGGCTATGCCTGTGGGGTCTCGCCCCTACCTCTGCATCCCGCAGGAGTCGAGTGACTTCCGCTCCTTTTCACTAGGAGGATAAACAATTTAATTACAGCAATCTTTTCGAAAACATCCTTTTATAAAAATGAAATCGAGGTGCTCCCCTTTGAATCCATCTCCGCAACTCCATTCGCTCGCCTTATTTCTCGCAGGAAAAAGGTTGCTCCGCTCTGAAATTCCGTTCGAAGAAGCCCTTATTAACAAAGCAATTGAACAAAATTTTGTTGAGAAGGTGAGTGGCTTACAAACAAATGGTCAGCGCCTTATGTGTCGGCGCTGTGGCAATCAAGAACGCTCATTGTTTGGCGTCCATTATTGTACTCGTTGCAAACAAGAGTGCTCTTATTGTCGCCACTGCTTACAGCTTGGTAAAATCAGCCGCTGTCAATATCTGTACATTTGGGTTGGACAACCAATCCGATACCCAAGGCTAAAGCGAGCCCTACAATGGCAAGGAGAGTTGTCTCCTGGACAAAGACAGGCATCCGAATCTGTCGTCCAAGCGATAGCCACCCAGTCGGAATTGCTCGTCTGGGCAGTATGTGGGGCAGGAAAAACAGAAGTGCTCTTTCATGGATTAGAACGAGCTTTTGAAGAAGGAAAGCGCGTACTCCTTGCCACTCCACGTACAGATGTTGTAAAGGAATTGGTCCCCCGTTTCAAAAAGAGCTTTCCAGAAGTCGAAATCACGGCCTTGTACGGTGGCAGCAAAGACCGCCATACTCATGCACAGCTGGTCCTCGCCACAACCCACCAAGCCATGCGCTTTTACCAAGCCTTTGATGTGGTGGTTATTGATGAAGTTGATGCGTTCCCTTTTTCATATGACAAAAGCCTTCAATATGCGGTTGACCAAGCGAAAAGACCAACCTCGACGATGATTCTCTTAAGTGCAACCCCGTCAAACACCTTACTAACAAAACCTCAGCTTACCGTTGTTAAAATCCCAAAACGATATCACGGCTTTCCACTTCCAGTTCCACGCTTTCAATGGATTGGAAACTGGTCAAAGCACGTCAAAAAGAATCAACTTCCGTCCAAGCTTGATCACTGGATTCGAACGTATCTCGCTCAGAAAAAACCACTCCTGCTGTTTGTTCCTTCCGTGTCTACTCTCTCCCTCATGTCACGAATCCTATTAGAAAACAACGTTATGCATGCAGCTGTCCATGCGGCCGATCCAAATCGACATGAGGCAGTTCAAGCGTTTCGAAGTGGGAAAGTTCAACTGATGGTAACGACGACGATTTTAGAACGTGGTGTAACGTTTGCAGACGTACAAGTAGCGGTACTAGGGGCTGAAAATACGGTATTCACAGAAGCAGCGCTTGTTCAAATTGCGGGCCGTGTGGGACGGAAGGAGGAGGCGCCAACAGGTGATATTGTCTTTTTTCATTATGGAATAACAAAAGCGATGCGGGCAGCTCGTACCCACATAAGGCAAATGAACCAAGAAGGAGGATGAATATGAACAGATGCTTAGCTTGTCATGATATGTACTACGATCAACCAGGGTGGAGAAGGGTGCTCATGCTTGAGCCACCTTCACGCCTTTGCCAGAGTTGCGAAGCAAAGTTAATTCCAATTGGTGGACAACGTTGCATAACATGCTCACGCTCGTTGGATCAGTTGTCTTTCTCCTACAAAAAAGGCAAACAATGTTTAGACTGCTGGAGGTGGGATCAACAGGCCCAGCCTTTTGATAGAAACGTATCGCTCTATGAATACAATGCCTTTTTAAAAGAGTGGATCGCCACATTTAAGTTCCGAGGTGATGCAGTGATCGCTTCTTATTTTTCAAAGAAGCTAACTGCTGTATATGAGCGCCATTTTTCTGGCTACAGGCCAGTGGCGATTCCTCTTAGTCAAGCGCGTCTGTACGCAAGAGGATTCAATCAGTCGAAATTGCTAATGGACGGCTGGGCTAAAGATGTTGAAGTGCTTGAACGAATGGAAGGAGAAAAACAAAGCAAAAAAAACCGCAAACAGAGAATCAGCCAGGTGGACCGAAATCCTTTTTCAATCAAACATGAGGCACATGTGAGCGGACAGGCCATCGTGCTCATTGATGATATCTACACAACGGGAACAACGGTACGACAAGCAGCCAAGGTATTAATGAAACACGGAGCAAAAAAGGTGGCGTCCTTAACAATTGCAAGGTAGGTCTGGCAATCTTGAAGACATTCGCTATAATGGAACCATGAGGAGGGGGAAAGCTATGAAAGATGTAGCGAATTGTCCGAAGTGTGGGCAGATTTTTGTGAAAGCACTTCGACCGATTTGTCAGCACTGCTATAAAGAGCAAGAAGCCAATTATGAAACCGTTTCGAAGTTTATGAGACGAAAACAAAACCGAATGGCATCTATTCGCGAAGTTCACGAAAAAACAGACGTGCCACTTGAGCAGATCCATCAATTTGTTCGTGAAGGTCGTTTGCTTGTTACTCATTTTCCTAATTTAGGATATCCATGTGAATCGTGTGGAGCCATCATTCAAGATGGCCGACTTTGTTCATCGTGCACAGACAATATTAAAGGTGGACTTGAAAAATTGCAGAAGGAAAAAGAATTTGAGCAAAAGAAGGAAGAGCAAGATAGGAACAAACGGACTGAAAATGTGACGTACCATTCATTAAATGATCGTTTTCATAAAAAATAGTTAACAATAGTGGAAAACGTGCCGATATAAATGCAAAGAGAGTACTAAACAAGGTATATCATTACTTAGTACCATAAATCGGTGCGTTTTTATTTACATTCAGTGAGGTGAGAAACATGAAAATCAATCCATACAACTCTATTCAGCAAAATCCATATCGAAAACAAATTGATAAGAGTGAGAAAGCACAAGGGGCATCAGCTCAACGAGATAAGCTGGAAATTTCCCCTGAAGCGTTGGAGATGCAAAAAGGAACAAAGATGGAGCAGGAACGAGCAGAGAAAGTAAAAGCATTAAAAGAACAAGTAGATGCCGGGGAGTACAAGGTTGATGCAAAGGCTGTTGCCAACAAATTTTATGAGTATTGGAACAACTAAGAACAAGGAGGGAACGGTGTGTCACTAACGGCGATTACTCAATTAATTGAACGTTTAATTGAAATACATGAAGGGTTGCTGGATCTTGCTACTAAGAAGGTCGAACCCATAAAAAGAAGCGATATGCCAACCCTTGAGAAACTTGTTCGGGAAGAATCCAAGCTTGCTCATAAGCTGCAGACGACTGAGATGCTTCGTGCAAAGGTCGTGCGGACATTTTTGGAAGAAAAGGGAGAGGTAAAAGAAGACGCGACGCTAACAGACGTGAAGAAGTATGGAACAGAAGCGCAGCAGCAACGTCTAGATGACCTTCAAACAAAGCTCGTTGGCTATGTTGTGTCATTGAAGGAACAAAATGAATTGAATCAGTCACTCATTGAAGAATCGTTGCGGTTTGTCAATCTTTCCCTTGATTTAATGATTCCGCACAAAGAAGATGTCAGCTATAACCCGCGAGATAGAGAAGATCGCCCAATGGAAGGGAACCATTCCCTGTTTGATTCAAAGGCGTAACAGATTAGAAACCGGAGGAGCAACACATGCAATCAACATTTCATGGATTAGAAACGGCAAGACGCGCCATGATGACTCAGCAAAGCGCGTTACATACAACTGGACATAATATTGCAAATGCCAATACACCTGGATATACAAGACAGCGAGTGAATTTCACTCAAACAGAGCCATATCCGTCAATTGGTATGAATGCCCCGCGTGTTCCTGGCCACCTTGGTACAGGAGTTCAAGCGGGTTCAATCCAGCGAGTACGGGAGGCATTCCTTGATGTCCAATTCCGCAATGAAAACAACAAAGTCGGCTATTGGGATGCACGTTACAATGCGTTAGAGAAAATGGAAGATGTATTAAACGAACCATCGGAGCAAGGATTAAGCAGGCAAATTGATATGTTTTGGACAGCGCTTCAAGATTTATCGGTTGATCCAGAAGACTCTGGGGCTCGTTCCGTAGTACGTCAACGTGCGACAGCCGTAGCTGAAACCTTTAATTTTCTTCATAGTTCATTAACAACAATTCAATCTGATTATCAAAATGAAATCAGTGTGACCGAAGATGAAGTAAATGCCATTTTGCATCGTTTAGAAAGTGTGAACGCACAAATTCGTGAAACGGAGCCTCATGGCTATGTAACGAATGATCTGTACGATGAGCAAGACCACTTGCTTGATCAGCTTTCAAGTATCGTTAATATAAAAGTTGAACGTGAGAAAAGTGGGGGCCAGCCGAACCCAGCTGCAGAAGGAGCTGTAACGGTTTGGCTTGTCAATGATCAAGGTCAGCCTATCAATGATATTAAACTAGTTGATGGTCAGGGGATTGAATCAAAAAAGAAAGTCGATATTTCCTTCGGAGAAGATGGCAATTATGTCAATGGCTTTCGTGTTTTAGACGAAGATTTTGAAGGAGATATCGAATCGGCTCCGAACCTTTTAGACATGATGCCACGTGGTGAGATGAGAGCTTTAATTGAGGCATTTGGCCATGGTCCAGATGCTGAGAATATTCAAGGGTTATACCCAGATATGTTAGCTAATTTAGATGAAATGGCCTTTGTTTTTGCTACACATTTAAATGAAATTCATAGCGATGGCTATACTCTTGCAACCGATAATCAAGAGGCTCAACAAGGGATACTATTATTTGATCTAGAAAGTGTACCAGAGACGGGGGTTGGAGCGGCAAGTCAGATTAAACTTTCTGCTGCTATCCAAACAAGTTTAAATAACATTGCAGCAGCAACGGGGGGACCGGATGGAGTTTTTTCTGGAGATGGTTCAAATGCCAAGCGCTTAGCGGATGCGAAGGATGATCCATTGACATTTAATGACGACTTGGCCACAGTTAGCAGCTTTTATCAAGGAGTTATTGGGCAAATGGCTGTTGATACGTCCGAAGCGATGCGAATGGTACGAAGCAATGAGTCGTTACGTGATAGTGTTGATTACAGAAGACAGTCTGTTAGTAACGTGTCACTCGATGAAGAAATGACGATGATGATTCAATATCAGCATGCGTATAATGCAGCAGCAAGAAATATTACGATGGTCGATGAAATGCTAGACCGAATTATTAACGGGATGGGTGTAGTCGGCAGGTAAGGATAGGTGAAAGTAGATGCGTGTAACACAAATGATGCTATCGCAAAGCTCATTGCGACATATAAATCAAGGCTATGACCGGCTAGCGACGATTCAAGATCAACTGGCAAGCGGGAAAAAAATTACCCGTGCGTCTCAAGACCCTGTTGTTGCTATGAAGGGAATGCGTTATCGAAGTCAAGTAACGGAGGTGGAGCAATTCAAGCGAAACCTTGCAGAAGCGTATAACTGGATGGATACGACAGATTCAGCCTTGGATCAAGGAACTCAAGCACTTGCCCGTATCCGCGAACTGGCTACACAAGCAGCAAATGATTCGTATACACCTGAAGAGCGGGCGAATATGGCTAAGGAAGTAGCACAGCTGCGCGAGCACCTCGAATCCATTGCCAATTCGAAAAATAGCAATAAATACATTTTTAACGGAATGAACACAACGACGGCTCCTGTTCAAGATGGAGAAGTAACTACAAATAATCAACCCGTTGAAATTGAGTTAATGAAGGGTGTATCCGTTCAAGTGAACGTTAATGCTGGAAATGTTTTTACGAATGAACTATTTGATGATATTAAAGCACTTGAAGCATCTCTTCAAGATGAAAATGCAAGTGGAGAAGAATTGTCGGGATTTATCGATACTCTATTTGGTCATATAAATAACTTTGTTGCTGAGCGAGCAGAACTTGGAGCACGAGTCAATCGCGTTGAAATGATGGAAAACCGCTTAATGGAACAAGAAGTCATTGCCAAACGCATTATGTCGAATAACGAAGATGCAGAAATGGAAGAAGTCATCATCGATTTGATGACACAAGAAAGTGTCCACCGTGCTGCCTTATCAGCTGGTGCGAGAATTATCCAGCCAACATTGATGGACTTTTTACGTTAATCAGTTAAACAAAGGAACGAAAGGAGCAGAGTAACATGATGACACCTTCATTACAAATCCAGCAGACTTCTACTCTAACTGGACTCCGCTCCCATCGTCCTGAACTGCAAATAAGACAACAAAGTCCAGACTTACACATAAACCAAGATCATCATGGACTCGTAGAAATTAGCACAACGGCTGGAAGGATGTATATTGACCAAACGGAGGCTTTTGCGGATGCCAATCTAGTACCGGCCTTGAGGCAAAATCAAGAGTATTTAGCTAGTGGAAATAAAAAGGCAGCTCAGTTTATTGCTCGAACCGTCCAGCAGGGTGATCAAATGATGCAGATTGAAAATGGAACAGGCGCTCTAGCAAGGATTTCAAAAGTGAACAGTGAGACACCTGAGAAGCAAGCAACTCTTGGTTATATGCCGCGTTCGATGGACCGGGTGAAATTTCAGTATCAGCCGAGTGATGTTTCCATACGTGTCAATCCTAAGCCTGTTGATATTCAAATTGATCGTAAGGAAGTACAGGTTGACATTCCAAAATGGCAAACAGACACGTATATTAGACAAAAAAACCAAATTTCTTTTCAAGTAGTTGGTAGCAAAGTCAATTTGGGAATATAATGAGTCGCAATGCGAGAAACGATGCCACTCCAACTCTGAGTGGTTTTCTCATAGCAGGCGTATAAAGTGTGAAGCCATTGCGGAGAGCTTTTTAGTAGCCTCCGTTTTTTGGCTTTTTTTGTGTTTTCAAGGAAATAAAGAACAACTTTCCCGGGAAATCGACAACTGAATTGGGGAATAATGACTTAATATAAGAGGGTATAGGAAATCAACTTTACAATTTCCGGCCTTCGACATAAAATGATAATGAGACTAGCGCTCATATTAAATTGGGAGGTGGTTGTGATGGAACAGGAAATGCTCACTCTTTTAAAACACATGGATGAGAAGCTGGACAAGCAGTTTGAACAAATGAAAGAGAAAGTGGACAAGCGACTTGAGCAAATGGAAAAGAAGATGGATCAGCGCTTCGAACAAATGGATATTAGATTTAGTAGGGTTGAAGGAAGACTCGATAAAATTGAAGCAAGAATCGATAAAATCGAAGGAAGACTAGATGAAATTGAAGCAAGAGTCGATAAAATCGAAGGAAGACTAGATAAGATTGAACTAAGACTCGATAAAATCGAAGAGAGACTTGATAAGGTTGAAACTCGCCTTGATCAACATGAACGCCTATTAGAATCTTTAATTAAGATGACAGCGCAAAACACAGAAGACATCACAGCACTCCGAACGGAAACAAATGAGCGATTTGATAAGTTAGAACTTTCCTATTATAAAATGACCGCTGATATTAACCTCCTATTCCAAGAATCCCAAACAAACAAGCGTGATATTGCTTTATTAAAAAATCAATAATTCAAATTTCCCCGCTACACAAAGATAGCGGGGAAATTTGAATTCTGTATTAGGCTATCATGTTAACTTGAATGCACGAACGACTTCATTTAACTCATCAGCTAATCTTGCTAAATGATCGGAACTAGTTGTAATATCATCCATTGTACTGCTTGTTTGTTGAACGGATGCAGCTGTTTGTTCGATACCTGCGGAAGACTGTTCAGAGACAGCAGCAATGCTTTCAATCGATTGACTTAAGCTGTTGCCTATGTGATTGATTTCTTCTAAATTGGCAGTCATTGAATCGATTCGATCAGCAATATCGACTACGTTTTCTCTAATCGTTTCAAAAGCTATACCTGTGTCTTGAAGTTGCTTTGCTCCATTTTCTACTTCTACAAAACCAGTTTGTAAAGAAGTACTTACTTGCTGAGAGTCAGCTTGAACTCCTTGAACAATGCCCGTTATCTCTGAAATTGAATTAGTGACTTGTTCGGCAAGTTTTCGGACCTCATCTGCAACAACCGCAAACCCTTTCCCATGTTCTCCAGCTCTTGCTGCCTCGATTGCCGCATTTAATGCTAGTAGGTTTGTTTGCTCTGCAACATCATTTATTACTTTAACGAGCTTTGAAATGTCAGCAGAGCGCTGATCAAGTCCTTTAACTTTTTCAACAGCTTCTTGAATGATTTGATAAACAGTTTGCATTTGGTTCTCTGAGTGAGTCATTAATTCTTTCCCTTCTTGTGTTAAGGAAAGAACTTCTTGTGAGGAAGACTTTAATGTGTAACTGCTTTTGTTTTCTGTTTCGATCATTTTCATAAAGCTATTGACAAAATCAGCTGATTCACTTGCTTGAGTAGCTTGGCTTTCTGCTCCGGACGAGAGTTCTTGCATTGTTGATGCAATTTGTTGACTTCCTTCATTGACTTCATTTGCCGATTGGTTAAGGCCTGCACTATGCTGACTTAAGCTTTCAGAAGCAGTAGAGATTTTACCAACCATTTCTCGTAAACGATCAACCATACTATTTGTTGATTTCGTTAATTGACCAAGTTCATCATTTTGTGCGTAAGTGCTCTTCTCCACAGCTAGATTGCCATTGGCAATTTCATTAGAAGTAGCAATAACATCCCGCAATGCTTTTTGAACGATACGATTAATTAAGATCATCATTGTAACAGCGAGAGTAACGGAGATAATGATTGAACCAAGTAATAATGATATGGTTGCTGTAATGCTAGCTTGTACACTTTGTATGGCTGCGTCTCGTTGGTTGTTAGCTAATTCCCGAAGCTCTTCGAGAAGGTCTACAGTTTCGCGTTGTAAGTCAGCGATGTTATTTCGATAGACTGTTGCTAAAAGAGTTTCGCTTACCTGTACATTCGGTACCATGTTTTCTAGAAATTCAATATTTATTTGTTCATCATTTGCGACAATTTGATTAAATAACTGCATTTCATGCTCTGTTTCAAGTTCAGGATAGACGAGATCCATTAATTGAGCCATCTCATGGCTACGCATCTCAAATTCATCGAGTAAATGTTGTTCCGCAAACGTCATATAATCAGCTACTAAAATATCTTTTGTTCGGATTAATGACCCCATTTCTGTTAATTCAATTGCCTGGTCACCGCGCTCTGCGAGAGCATTTACATTTGATGTAACGTTGTTTAATAACACCCACACGAGTATGGATGAAATTGTGAACAAAATAACCGTAACGGTTAATGCTAGTCCGTATTTTTGACCTAGCTTCATGTTAAACCAAAGTTGCTTCATTAATTATCACTCCAATCAGCTTATTGATAGTTGGCCTGAATTGCTCGTATTTGTTCAGCAGCATGTTGTAAAGTTGTTTCAACATCGTTTCCATTGATAACCGTGCTTTCAAAGACTTCTATATAAATAGGTTCAATTTCTGACCAATAAGGCTTGTTTCCGCGTGGCTCAGCATCTTGTAGAACGTTTTGAATGGTTTCAAAAAAAGGTTCCTGATAGCCTTCAATAATTCCATAAGAATCGAAGCGAACAGGGGGCCAAGCTAATTCGTTAGCTAATACTTCTTGAACTGGTTTAGACATTAAATATTGTGCAAACATCATCGCAGCTTCTACATTTTCACTTCCTTTAGGAATTCCTAATACATCGCCGCCAAGGACATGAGAGGCTCTTTCAGGTCCATGCCAACCGCTATATGCTTTGATCTCAACTTTTCCGCTACTATGAAATTCAGGAATGTAAAATGGCCAGTTTTTACCGATATAAACGGAATCAGATTCAAGGTATTGATTCATTGTATCCCAATTGGCTTCTTGACTTTCTTGACTTAAGTATGGATAGAGCTCTTGTAAATACATAAATGCTTCAATCGAACCTGTATCATTTAAAACATAAGGATCTCCTCCAGCTTGCTTAATAAAGTCAAATAAATGAAGAATCATGTCCGTTTCAGAATTTGCTTTGATTGCAATTCGACCAGTACCAGTTTCATTATGGAGGGTTCGTGCTGTATGTAGAAGTTCATCCCAATTTGCAGGGGGATTTAGCCCATATTGAGATAGTAGTGATTCATTAAAAAAAGTAATTTCAACATTTGGTCGAAATGGCATAAACAAGAGCGACTCGTCAAAAGTGGAGGCGTCAACCATTCCTTGAACGATCGATGTTGGAATCATATATGAATAGCTACTTAAATCTTCGACTAATCCTAGTTGAACGAATTGGGAGAGGTTGTTGACATCCATTGCAAATAAATCAATTTGTTCCTCTGCCGATTGCAAAGTAGATATCATCCCATCTGAACGTGCATCAATGGCCTCAATCTCAATTCCTGTTTGAAGTTTAAAGGCAGGTAGAATTTTTTCACGGAATAAAGCCCACTCAGAATCGTCAAGTCCAAATATAACGTTTAATGTTGTACCTGAAAAATCAGTTTGTTCTTCTCTATCATGTTCCTCAATTTCTTTGATCTCCGTAGTAGAAGCATTGCTACAGCCAGTCAAAAGTAAGAAGAAACAGAATATGAAACGTAATTGGTTAGTACGTTTAGTCATCTCCTTGCCTCCTATAATTAATTATCTTGTATATACAAGATAATTAATTATACACAACTTTTAGGGATTTTTGTCGAATAGAATGTATCGATTATCAAAATAAATGAAAAGATATGTAAAAGTATATAAAGGAAAAGTGGAAGTGGATTGTGTTACAATAATGGAAATTATCTGTTTGCAGAGGGAAAAGGTGAGTGAAGTATGGAAATAAAGACGAAATATCAAGATGTTATTACGATCAATAAAGATCAAATCCTTACATTTGAGAATGGCATCCCGGCATTTGAGAGTGAGACATCTTTTGTTCTTTTACCTTTTGAGAATGGAACCCCATTTTTTGTATTGCAGTCAGTGAAAACACAAGAGGTCGCTTTTATTTTGATTAACCCATTTGATTTTGTTCCAGGTTATCAAGTGAAGCTGCCTGACTCGACCATTGAGTTGCTTGAAATTGACAAGCCAGAAGATGTAGCAACATTTGTCATGCTGACGGTCAAGGAACCCTTTAAAGAAACAACAGCGAACCTCCAAGCCCCCGTCATCATTAATACGCAAAAGCAAAAAGGAAAACAATTGCTAATTAGTGACGGCGCGTATCAAACAAAGCATGCCATTTTTAAAGAGCCAGCTGTATCGAAAGGAGAGAAGTAAATGCTTGTTCTCTCAAGAAAAATAAAAGAAGCGATACAAATTGGCGATGACATTGAGCTGAAGATTATTGCGATTGAAGGCGATCAAGTAAAAATCGGAATTGATGCTCCAAGACATGTGGAAATTCACCGTAAAGAAGTATATTTGGCGATTCAGGAAGAGAATAGTGCCGCGGCGCAGACGGTTTCTGTTGATGTGTTAAAGGGTTTCACGCAAAGGAATAATCATCTTTAACAAGAGAAAAAGCTAGCTATCCTTAATTAGGGGTAGCTAGCATTATTTTATATATACGATGTTACATTTTGAAAAGAACTTAGGGAACTTTATATATGGAGGGAAAAGGAGGACAAAATGGAGGTTTTATCTAGAAAGGCATTGCTTACTTGGATAATATTGCTTCAATTATTGAAAAAAGAGGCTGATTCCGAAACGATTACTACTAATATTCCTAACGAGTTATCATTATTTACTAATACAAGTAGTTTGAAAACTCAAGTAAGCAACTTATTAATTTCATTAGAATTAAAAAATTACGTAATGAAATTCTCTTACGGAAGAATGACTCTTTACCGCTTGACTCCAAAGGGAGAGCACTTTTTAAAACAACCACTTAATAACTGGCAGATGACGCTTGAACGTCAGGTGATAAGCTTAGAAAAAATGTTAGAAGCTTGTAGGAGATTACAATCGCCTTCAAATAAGATCAATCTTAGCTATGAGGAGTCACTGTTTCTTACTCAAAATATTGAAGCAAAATCTATATTATCCAGTTTAAGCCTGATAGAGCTTGAAGAAAGAAAAAAACTGTTAGGATCCAATGAACATCCGATCTCACTTGTGGAGTTACAGAAAGTTTTAAAACAAACATACGGTTGGATTTGCTCGAGTACGACATTTAACAATTACATAAAGAATCTCGTAGAGGCGAATTACCTTCAATTGAAGTGGAAAAAGGAGGAACCAAATAAAAAAATTAGGGTAATATCCATTGAAGAAAAAGGAGAGGGAGCCATTGTTGATTTAGCTAATAATGCAAAGAGAGAGGTTAAAACAGCTCTAACTGTATTTCAAGAAATTCGTGATTTTTTAAGTCACAAAAAGCATCAATATATATAGGGAAAAATAGAGAGGATAGGGTTTCCTCTCTATTTTAAGATGTAGTATTCAATGCACGGTTGGTTGAAAGCTGTACGAGGATGAAATCTCTTAGTATTTTGTGCTATTTATGCTACTGGGTAAATTTACCTGTATATTCGACAAAATTAGATTCTGACTATTCGTAAAATGGATAAAAACATAAAAAAATGTCTTTATACTACAAATTTCGACATAAATATTTGGCTTCTTCCTGTAAAATGATCAGTAAGATATGTGACTAATTTACTAGACAGGGTGGTTATATGGATTCACTACAAAACTTTTTTGATACTTCTATAACGACTGTTGACCTAGAAGCGCTTGAAACATATAAAACTATTCTTATTCATAGTACTGAAATAGCATTTGTCCTAGATTTAAATGGAACCATATTATGTACAAACACTAAATTGGAAGAATTAATTGATTATCCATCAAAGGAAATTCAAAACCTATCCTTTTTTCAGTTCGTATCAAAGGATGATTCATATAAGCTTTTTTCAGCATTAAGTAACATAAAAAAAGGAAGACCAGACACCTTTACATGCGCTATAAAGCAGAGAGAAGGTAATCCGCTTGAAATTGAAATGACAACCATCCCTATTAAGCATGATAATAAAATAATGGGTGTTATTGGAATTGGTAAAAACATTACGAAAGAAAAAAAACAAGAACGAGAATTAATAAAAATCCAAGAGAGTCTTAATCACATGCAAATGATAGGGAATACAGGCAGTTGGGATTATGACGTAGTTGAAGACAAAGCGTTTTGGTCAAAACATATGTACCGTATTTTTGGACTACCGGAAAACTCCTCCTTTATTCCAACCTACAGTAGTTTTCTCTCCTTCATCCATCCAAATGATCGTGTCCGTTTTATTCAAATCTTTGAACAGGCATTAGAGCAAGGTGAAAGCTTTCAAGTTGAGTTTTGCATTCTCGGTTCAGACGGAAAAAAACGAGTGTTAAGCCAACAGGCAGATGTGATGGTAGATGAAAGGGGAAAAGCAGTTCGCCTCATTGGTACGATTCAGGATATTACCACTCAGAGAACAACGGAGGATCTATTAAGAAAAAGCGAGGAACAAAAGCAACTTATCTTTAACAAGCTTGAAGTGGCTATTTGGTCTGTAGATATCGCAACGAACAACGTGCTGTTTTGTACAAAAGGTTTTGAAGATATTTATGGGTATTCTACGGATATACTGGAGAACAATCGAGATTTCTGGCAAAAGGTCATTCATCCTGATGACTTTCCAGGTGTACTAAATAACCAAAAGATGCTCGAGCAAGGAAGAGATATTCGTCACCAATACCGTATTTATCATAGTTCTGGTGAAATTAAATGGGTCGCTGACCATACGATTCCTGTCTTAGATGACGAAGGGGTACTTATTAGACTAGACGGAATTATTTCAGACATCACAGATCAAAAACAAGCTGAAGAAAAGATGAACTATTTAGCACATCGTGATCATTTGACGAACCTGGCTAATAGAAGAATGTTTGACCATATCATTCACGACACACTCATTCAAGCGTCAGAAAATGATAGGCAATTTGCTATCCTTTATGTAAATTTGGATCGCTTTAAGAAAATCAATGAGACCTTTGGGCATTTAATTGCGGATGAATTGTTAATCGAGGTTTCAAGAAGGTTAACTCAATTGGTACCAGAAGGAAACCTGGTTGCACGAATGGCTGGTGATGAATTCTCTGTTATTGTCACAACGGAAGAATTAGTGGCTAATGTGAAGGAGTTTGCAAATGCCATTCATCAATCCATATTAAGTCCTTTTTTAATAAAAGGGTTTGAGCTTTATTTGTCCGCTAGTATTGGTCTTAGTCTCTTTCCTACGCACGGAGAGACGATAGAAATTCTGTTAAATAATACGCAGGCAGCAGTGAATCGGGCGAAACAATTGGGCAAGAACAATGTTCAGCTTTTCAGTAACACGATGCGAGGAAAGCCCTCTAGACACTATTTTCTTGAAACTGATATGAGAAAAGCGCTAAAAAATAATGAGTATGAATTATACTATCAACCTCGTGTTTGTACACATACAGGGAAAATTCTTAGTGCTGAAGCATTAATTAGATGGAATCATCCTGAGCTTGGTTTTGTGCCACCGATAGAATTTATTCCATTAGCTGAAGAAAACGGATTAATTTTAGAAATCAGTGATTGGGTAGCCAAGACAGTATGTAATCAGTTGAAAGCGTGGCAGAAAGAAAAGGTTCCAGTATCACCGGTTTCGATTAATATTTCAGCACAAGGTTTTTTAAGAAATGACATTATCCCCAAAATAAAAAAACTGTTACATGAAACGGGCGTTAACCCGCACCTATTAGAGCTTGAAATAACAGAGAGTTCCTTCCTTTTTAACATGGAGAAGGTTATACAGGAAGTAGCAGAATTAAAAAACTTAGGAATAAAAGTGGCACTAGATGACTTTGGAACGGGCTTTTCTTCTTTAACACATTTGAAAGAGTTAAATATCGATACGTTAAAAATTGATCGACTCTTTATCAATCAAATTGTTGAGAAAAAACAAGATGAAGTTATTACCTCAGGTGTCATCGATCTTGCTCACGGATTAGGGATAGAGGTCGTTGCAGAAGGTGTGGAAACACTAGAACAATTGACGCTATTACGAGAGAAAGGCTGTGACCAAATTCAAGGGTACTTGTTCAGTAAGCCTGTTCCGGCGACAGAGTTTAAAACATTGCTAGAAAAAGAATTTATATATTGTTAATAGCATAGTAGATCATAAAAGGGAGAGTTAAAAATGAAACATGAGCAAAGGAATGGTAAGAAGAATTTACGCCTTAATTTACAAGCGAAGCTAACGCTGATGATTGTTTTTCTTATTTTTGTTATTACGTCACTAAGTACAACAGTGACGGGAACTATGCAGGCCTATATTGAAAATCTTCTATTGCTTAATATCATTACAGCTGCTGTTACCATTATTCTTGGAGCTGTAGGAGCATTCTTTATTATACGATTAATACTGAAGAAGCCTCTTGAACAGCTAACAGAACTAGCGTTAGCGTTCAATAATAACGACTTTACAAAACGGATTACACTAAAATCAGGAGACGAATTCCAAACATTGAGTGAGGTTTTTAATGGAACGGCGGATCAAATGGAAACATTGATCAGCGAGATTCAAGCTTCAAGTGAAATTCTTTCTAACCGGACGATGGATTTTAAAGGGTCATTAAAAGAAACACAAGAATCATCCCAACAAATCGCAGCGAGTACGGAAGAGTTCACATCAGGCACGGAGCAATTGACGAGTGAAGTTGCCAAAATTGCAGATGAAGCAACAGAGATGTCAGCGGGCTTGCAGCAGTTTGCGGTAAGTATTGAACAGGTTGATGATTCTGCGTCTAATGTTATCGATTATGTTCAAAAAGGAGAGGAAGCCATCTCCAGTTCAATAGAAAGAGCAGAATCTACAAAAAATAAGGTCGGTGAAACCGTAGAAAATGTGACGCTCCTTAATACAAAGTCAAAGGCAATCAATGATGTTATTGTTATTATTAACGGGATTGCCGAGCAGACCAACTTACTTGCTTTAAATGCTTCTATTGAAGCGGCACGAGCAGGAGAGCATGGAAAGGGCTTTGCTGTTGTGGCAGATGAGGTAAGAAAACTGGCTACACAATCAAAGGAATCAACGGTTCAAATTCAGCAACTCGTTCAGGATATACAAGGTAGTATTACAGATATTGTTGAGGATGCCCAGACTAGTGAAGTTGAAATTATTAATATGGTTGAAGAAGTCAAGCATACAGGAGAAACGATTAAAAATATTAACGTAGCTACGACCGTTATAAAAAAACAATCACACGAAATCCGCCAAACGATCAAAGAGTTAACAGGTCGTGGTGAACAAATAAATGATTCCATTACCAATACGTCTGCAGTTATGGAGGAATCAAGAGCTAGCACAGAGGAGGTAGCTGCTTCTACTGAGCAACAGACGGAAACGATGAATCAGTTATCAGGTATGAGTGAGGAGCTCGAGGACTTATCAAAAGGGTTAGATGAGTTGGTAAGAAAATTTCAAATCTCTACTAATCGAAGGTAACATTTTATATTGAAAAAAATTAATACCGTTAAACGAAAATAGCAAACTTGTCGAAAGAGAAGGACGCAAAGCCACGGGCCTAAGGACGACTATGGCAGCCGGGTTGCCGAAAAAAACTGATACGAGGTGGCTGTCTGTTTTTTAGGTGTCCATCTCTTTTTTATGCATTTTTTGAAGAAGCAAATTTGAATATTGATAGTAAAAGGGGTTAAGAAGGTAACATGTCAAGAGGTAGAGTCAAACAATATGCGCATTTAGAGGAAGAGTGGATTCAACTTTATAATAATGAGGGACTTACTTTCTCTGCCATCGCAAAGCAATATAATGTTCAACCAGAAACGGTTTCTAAATATATAAAAGGCAAAGTGGAAAAAAGAATGAGCAGCCGTTTTAGCGAGGGTTCTATAAAAAAATGGGTTCGTGAATATCAAAAAGGAAAAACCTTTGCTGATATTGCAAGAAAATATCAAGTTAGTGAGACAGCTGTGAAGACGAATGTATACAAAGAGATCCAGCCTGTTATTAATGAATTAAAGTGGGCATGGGTATCTTTATATAAAAAAGGCAAGTGTTTAAAAACGATAGGAAGTAGTTTTAATTACCACCCAAAGGTTGTATTGAACGTAATTAAAGATGAAGTAAACTTAGTCAATACGAATAATCAAAACGTGTATGAGCCTTTTATTAAAGAGTGGGTCAAGCTTTACAACGATGGGCTTTCCTTTCAATACATAGCGAATAAGTTCGATGTAAGTGTTGATACCGTTTATCGAAATATAAAAGATGTTGTAACGATTCGAAATAAGAGAACATGTACAAAAACGATCAAAACGATGTTACCAAGATGGAAACAACTTTATGACGAACAGGGGAAGACGCTTCAGGAAATAAGCCAATATTATAACGTGTCAGTATCTACAATCAGTAGGCATTTAAATAATGAAAAGAACAAATAAGTTAGTTTAAATTTAAGGTAAAGGAAGATTCCATGCAAAAAATTCTTATTTCAATATTACTAGTTCTTGTCGTTGGTCTATCAAGTATTATCTATTTACAAAATAAGGATCATTCTACTAATAATGACCTTGCTACACTAGAAGATCGAATCTTTCAAACAGATAACATGATCATCACCATTCAAAATAGTTCTCATTTGCAGCTCGCGGTTGCAATTGAAACGGATTCAAAGAAAAGTTATTCTGAACTGGAAAATGCCTATCCGCTTATTGAAAACAAAATGATTCATTCTCTGTCATCTTTAGAGAGACAAGAGATACAGAGTGAAGATGGGATTGAACGGATTGAAGCCACCATTATGGCTAGTATTGGTTCGCTCCTTACAACAGGTGAGGTGAAAAATGTTTATTTAACAGAAAAGATTTTGCAGTAATGCTTATCCTTCATAAAGAAGGTATCCAAGAAGGTATAGGTTGAAAAATGATTCCTTCGATACCTTCTTCTTTAATATTTATATACTACTATTTCCATAGTGGAAATATATGAAATGTGTTGTAATTCAAAGGATTAATGATTAAAAAGGATGGTAAAAAATGAAAACATTTAACAACTTGAAGTTAGCAACAAAAATTAATTTACTTGTTATTGCTATTTTTTTGGTCTTTTCAGTCGTGGTTGGTTTTGTCGTTCATTTATTAGTAACAGATGGAGTTAAACAAAGTGCTATTGAGAAAGCGCGTTCTGATATGTACCTGTCTTATCAAGCCATTGAGCAAAAGTTCCCAGGTGAGTGGGAAATTGAGGATGGCAGATTACTCAAAGGAAATGTATTAGTTAATGACAACTTTGAAATGGTTGATTATATTGCTGAGATGACAGGTGGAACAGTTACGATTTTTCAAGGTGATACACGTGTAAGTACAAACGTACAAATAGATGGTCAGCGAGCAGTTGGAACACAAGCTTCTGACGCTGTAATTGAAACGGTTTTACAAAATGGTCAGGACTACTTTGGTGAAGCAAATGTAGCGGGTGTCATGAACCAAACGGCTTATCAACCTATTGTTGATAGAAATGGAGAAACGATCGGGATGTGGTTTGTTGGGGTGTCTCAAGAGTTTATTGATGAAACCATTTCAAACATTATTACCGGCCTTGTGATGGTCCTTGCTATTGGGCTGGGAATAGCCATTATTGTAGTTATATTATTCGCTAAACAAATAAAGAAAAGACTATCAAATGTAGAAGCAGCGCTCGAATCAGCTGGTAATGGAGATTTCACAACAAGTTTAGAGGATAATTACAAAGATGAGATAGGCCAACTATCTAGAAGTTATAACTCTATGAAAGATAATTTATCAGCGTTAATTCAGCAAGTTATTGAAACATCAGAGCAAGTAGCAGCTTCTTCTGAAGAACTATCAGCTGGGGCAGAAGAAACAAGTCGAGCTACTGATCAAATCTCTGAATCTATTCAATCCATTGCAGCAGGTTCTGAGAGTCAAGTTTCAACTACAGGGAAAGCGAATCACTCAGCAGCGGCAATATCAGAAAACATGAACCAAATTTCTAATAACGCTAACAAGGTAACTGAATCGGCTATGATGACAAAAGAAAAATCAAAATCTGGTTATAGTGTGATTCAAGAATCGGTCAATAAAATGAAATTGGTTAGTACGAAAGCAGATGAAATATCAAAGGTTGTACAACGGTTAGGACAAAAGTCTAGCGAAATAGGAAATGTTGTCACGCTCATCACTGAAGTGGCGGATCAAACGAATCTACTGGCTTTAAATGCTGCTATTGAAGCAGCGAGAGCAGGAGAGCAAGGTAGGGGATTTGCCGTGGTGGCAGACGAAGTCCGCAAGCTAGCAGAACAATCTAGTCAGTCAGGAGGACAAATTCAATCACTAATTCTAGAAATTCAAAATGAAATTAGTCAATCTGTCAGATCAATGGATGAAACGAGAAGCGCTGTTCGTGAGGGCTCAATAGCTGTTGAAAGGGCAGGGGATGAGTTTGAAGGGATCTCTGTATCTGTGCAAGATGTAACAGCTCAAATTCAAGAAGTAATGGGTAATATTCAACAAGTAACCAACCAAATGACATCAATGGTATCATTTATTGATGAGGCAGCTGGTATTGCTGAAGAGTCGTCTGCTTATTCTCAAGAAGTAGCTGCTGCAGCCGAGGAACAAAATGCCACAATGGAAGAGATTTCAGCCTCTGCGACAACACTTTCAGGAATGGCTGAGGAACTTAAGGAGTCTGTAAAGAAATTTAGAGTTTAAACGTCAGATTCGAATTGTTATATAAATCAAGGGGGTGTCTGAAAAGGTCTGATTTTGACCTTTTGAGGCACCCCCTTACTTAGATGTCTATTCTTAAACCTTAAAGAAAACGATTAGTCTAACTTATAATTCGGCAAAATTAATACCTCTACGCGTCGATTTTTACTCCGACCTTCTTCTGTCTCATTGGTTGAGACAGGGTGATACTCACCATATCCAGTCGCACTTAAATTTTTTGGATCTAATTCTTCATTTTCAATCAATAACTTCATGAAGCTCAGTGCGCGGTGGGCACTTAAATCCCAGTTAGAGCGAAAGTCAGCATTGTTAATGGGAATATTATCTGTATGCCCTGCTACAACAATGTTTCGTGGTGGATCGGTAACAAGCAATTCAGATACCTTATCAGCTAAATCTACTGCATCAGCTCGCACATTTGCACTGCCTGAGTGAAACAAAGCATTGTCTAAAATGGTTATAAGTAAGCCATCCTCAGATAACTTCGTTTCGAGCTCAGATCCGAGATTTTGCTCGAGAATATATTGATCAAACTCATTTTTAAAGTTGAGAAGTTCATGATGTTCTTGTTGACTTAAATCCGTTTCTCCGTCTTTGTTTTCATCAGAATTACTTTTGCTATGATCAGGAACTGGAACGGGCTGTTCTAAAACCCCACTCCCGCCTTGGAAGTTCTCATTAAACACAACCATCAGCTGCTGGTATTTTTCCGCATCAACCGAACTTACAGCAAATAATACGATGAAAAGGGCTAGCAACAAGGTCAGCATATCAGCATAAGGAATTAACCACGATTCATCTACGTGCTCTTCATGATGGTTCTTTTTCCTAGCCATTAACACTCTCTCCTTGACTTGTATCGTCTGCCACTTCGCTGCGTTCTGCTTGTGGAATATAGACGATTAATTTATCTTTAATGGCACGAGGAGGAACACCAGCTTGAATCGATAACACACCTTCAATCATTAGGCTTTTTACCATGATTTCATGCTTTGACTTCCTTTTTAATTTATTAGCAAATGGGTGCCAAAGCACGTACCCTGTGAATATCCCAAATAAAGTCGCAACGAATGCAGCCGCTATCGCGTAGCCTAATGCATCGATATCATTTAAATCACCAAGAGCAGCAATTAATCCTAAAACAGCACCCAGTACGCCAAGAGTAGGCGCATATGTGCCCGCTTGGGTAAAGATAAGTGCTCCAGATGCATGTCTTTCCTCAATCGCATTTAACTCTTCTTCCATGGTATCTCGAATAAAATCAGGATCCTGACCATCAACGACCATTTTTATTCCTTGCTTTAAGAAGGGGTCTTCAACGGTCTTGAATTCCTGTTCTAACGCTAGGAGACCTTCTTGACGGGCTTTTAAACTAAGGTCAGAGAATAACTGGATCAAGTTACTAACATCAGGATCCTTGCGATTCTTAAATAATACGCCAAACAATTTAGGAATTCTCTTTACTTCGTTACCAGGGAACCCAATAAGAATCGTAGCAGCCGTACCAACAAAAATAATAATAATGGCAGCAGGATTCAGTAAAACCCCGAAGCTTGTTCCTTTGAAGTAAAGCCCAAATAAAACAGCTAGTACCCCTAAAATAATGCCAAAAATTGATGTTTTGTCCATAATTTCACCTGTTCTTATTAAAGTCTATGTTGTATTCGCTTCGTTAGTTATTTTGCACGAAGGGCTATCTAAAAAAGAAAGCAGAGGAGTTCGATCACCTCTGCTTTTCTGTTATAAATTGAACTTCTTTACCGTCTCTTGTAATTCTTCAGCCATTCTCGATAACATCTCAGCAGACGCAGAAATCTCTTGCATCGTTGCCGTTTGTTCTTCGGCTGATGCAGCGACATTTTGCGAGTACGAAGAGGCGTTCTCCGCAATTGTAGAAGCTTCTTTAATTGCCTCAAGCATGTTCATCGTGCCCATAGCGATTTGTTGGACAGCGATCGACACTTCGTCGACTTGAACGGAAATGTCATTGATGGATGAGGAGATCTCTTTAAACTCATCTCCAGCTTCTGTTGCATAAACAAGACCTTGCTGGACCGTGTTGCTTCCTTCAGCCATCGATGTAACCGATTGTTTAATATCAGCCTGAATATCTTGGATTAGCGTACTAATTTGCCCAGCCGATTGATGAGACTGTTCAGCTAATTTCCGAACTTCATCCGCAACAACGGCAAATCCTCTACCATGCTCGCCAGCTCTTGCTGCTTCAATCGCTGCATTTAATGCAAGCAAATTCGTTTGATCAGAAACTGCTGTAATGAGAGATATGATGCTGCCAATTTCACTCGATTTTTCTTCCAAGTTCGAAATCACCGTCGATGTGGCAACAGCTTGGTTGTTAATCGCATTCATTTGATTCATGGTTTTTTCAACGATTTCTAACCCATTATTTGACTTTTGTTGAGCGGTACTTGTTGCTTCTGAAACAGAAAAGATGTTTCGCGCGATTTGTTCCACCCCTGCCGAAATTTCATTGGCTGTATTATTTGCAGTAGATGTACTCTCTGCTTGATTTTCAGCGCCGGAGGCAACAGCTTGGATGGATTCGGTAATTTGATCGGTTGCTTTTGCCGATTCGTTCGCACTTGCATTAAGCTGCTCGGATGAAGCTGCTACTTGTTCAGAGTTCGTCTGAATGCTTGAAATCATTTCTCGTAAATTATCGGTCATTTGGTTAAACGATTCATTTAGATCGTGTATTTCATCCTTACTCTTAACGGTAATTCGTGAAACCGTTAAATCACCCGAAGCCACTTGCCTTGCAACGCCACTTAGTTTGAAAATAGGTTTTGCGATGAGATTAGCGACGAAAATCCCGCTAATAATAGCTAACAGAAAAGCAATGGCACTAACGATCACAACTAAGATAGCCGCAGCTTGTGCGGACTGAGTTGTTTCCGCCTGGACCTCGTCTAATCTCTCTTCTTCAAACGAAGTAAGAGCTCGAGATACTTCACGCATTTCCATGCTAATAGGCAAAACATTTTCATTGGCTACTCGAATGCCATGATCATGAATCGATCTTGAAATGTTAATTGCTCGTTCTGATTCACTTAAGAAAATATTGTTGAGTGTAGAAAGTCTATCTATATAGGTAAGCGCCTCTTCTGAAGAAGTCAACTCTCGAGCGCTTTCGATTAAACCTTGTACTTCGCGGTTATTACTATGCATTTCGTCAATAAACGATTCATCTTCAAATAGGAAATAAGCGTTAAGATCGTTTGCTTGATCACTAGTTAGTGCTTCAATTTCCTGACTAATCGAGCGGACTTCTGACACCGTTTCAATTAAATATGTAAAAGATTGATTCGTTTGCTTTAAGTTATAATAGGAAATAAAGCTAGCAACTCCAAACAAAATCGAAATCAAAACAAAGCTAGTAATCAATTTTTTTCGAATGGTAAAATTCATAAACGTAGTTGTTTTTTTGCTTTTTTTGTTTCTTAATTTGTGACTTTTTCTCTTTGCGTAATTTCATCTGTGAACCTCCAAGTAAGAGTTAGTAGATCTGTGATTAATCTAGTAATAAGTAAATGTCCATATCTCCGGTGTCTTGGAATGAGAGGGGGACTTGCATTCCTTTGTCAAACTCGGCTAGTACGATATGTTCTTTTATGACAAAAGGGGTGGTAATATCCGTCGTCACACCGTACTCCACAAGGATGGTCGAAAAACTACCGGCGATCATATTGCCTAACTCACCAATGAATGAATCTAACATCTCTCCTTCAAGTGGCATCCCAAACATCGATTGACCAATAGCTGAAAAAACCGCTACATCTCCAGTCATGACTAATTTCCCTTTCATATCGCCTATAAGTTCAATAGAAACACCATAGTCGACTACTACTGAATGTTCTAATCGTTTCGGAAAGGAATTGGTTATTTGAAGAGGAACGACATTTTTCATAGAGGTAATGATTCCTTGGATGAAGTGAATGTTTGTTTGATAGGTCATGTCTGTTGTAGAAATCATTTGTGATCCTCCTTCTTAATAAGATATGAATAGTAAAAATGACTACTCCTAAAAAGAGGAATAGCCAAATAGAGTATGTTGAACAAACTATTACTTGGCAACCAGGCGAACATAGTATGAATATACCTTAGTCCCTAGGCTTTGCGTCCTACACTTTCGAGTAGTTTGCCTTTTTCCTATTTAATTATAGAACTTTCGCCTTATCATCATATACTGAAAAATGTGCTAATTCAACCGGTTTCAACATATTTCTACAAGTTCATAACGAAAAAAATCTAGAAATATAAAAAAAGATTAAAAAAGTCCTAAACATGTTGAATCAGGTGCCGATAATATTATTGTAAAGCTGAAAGTGCATATGGCGGCCGAATATGTGCTGGAGGCTTAAAACTAAAGATCCCGACACAAGGACGTGGAGGGTGTAAATTCAAGGAGGAAATTTATAATGATTATTAATAATAATATTCCAGCGTTAACGTCTTACCGTCAAATGGGAGCTAATCAAAAAGCAGCTTCAAATTCAATGGAAAAGCTAGCTTCAGGTCTTCGTATTAACAAAGCAGGGGACGATGCAGCAGGTTTAGCAATTTCTGAAAAAATGCGTGGACAAATTCGTGGTTTAGATCAAGCGTCTCGTAATGCTCAAGATGGTATTTCTATGATTCAGACAGCTGAGGGTGCACTTCAAGAGACACAAAACATTCTTCAACGTATGCGTGAACTATCTGTACAAAGTTCTAATGATACGAATACCCTTACTGATCGAAAAGAAATTCAAAAAGAGATGAACCAATTAATTGAGGAAATTGATAGAATTTCTACGGATACAGAATTTAATACAAAAAAACTATTAAATGGTGATTTGACAAGTAGTGGAACTACTGGAACAGCAACTACTGCTGATGCAGTATCATCTCAGACGACAGGAACAAGTGGTAATATTGCTATTACAGACCCGTCCACTTTCACAGGAGAAACAGGAACATGGACATTAGCTACCACTGACGGTACAGCTTTCACGTTGGATAAGGGTGATGGAACTGGTGCACAAACAATTGATTTGAGTACTGGAACAGCAACTGTAGATGGTATCGAACTAGATATTTCAGGAATTACTGCTGCTGCTAATGATGAATGGTCAATAGAGGTAACTGCAGCTTCTACAGGTACTGGTACATCAACTGGCGGAGCGGTAATCCATATTGGAGCAAATAGTGCTCAAAGTCTAACTGTAGATATTAATCAAATGGATAGTACAACACTTGGTGGAGGAACTAATACTGGAACAGCAA
>NZ_JRJU01000018.1 GCF_000787375.1 Halalkalibacter okhensis
CTATTAAATCAATATTAAAAGCTCAATTTAAAAATAATCCACCCACACAGCACCATTTTCAGCAGAACGAACACAATTTTCTACCCAACGAACCCCCTCTACACCGGCTTCAATTCCAGGGTACCAGATATCATCTGACTGTCTTCCTTGATCAGCAGCTTCCATTGCCAGCGCAAAACGTGTATACAGATTTGACCATGCTTCAAACAACCCCTCAGGATGACCTCCTCCAATACGATCATCTACTAAAGCCTCTGGATAAAGGTAATTCATTCCACGTTCTAGAATTTGAACTGGTTTCCCTTGTACTTCATAGCGAAGCTGATTCGGTTGTTCATCCCACCATTCAATACTTGCCTTTGAACCGATAACTCGGATTTTCTGGCTATGCATAGAACCAGCATTCACGGCACAAGACCAAACTGTTCCAACCGCACCATTATCGTATTCCATTATCGTATAAGCGTTATCCTCTAAAGGAGCACGTGTTTTGACAAAGCTTTGGCGAGTGCACATAAGCTTTTTAATTTTAAGGTTTGGCAGCATAACCTCAGATAAATAAAGTGGATGTGTTCCTAAATCGCCTAATACATAACTTGGGCCAACAAACTTTGGATCAACCCGCCATTTTGTACTTGGGTTATCTAATTCAACAGCTTCAGAATGAAACCCGTGAGCAAACTGCATATTAATAATTCTTATTTCGCCTAAATCTCCATTTGCAATCATCTGACGTCCTTGCTCAATCGCCTGATGACCTGAGTATCCATACGTAATTCCAACAACACGATTTTTTTCTTTAGCTAGCGCCTCTAATTCTTTCGCTTCTTCCGTTGTAAAGCAAAGTGGCTTTTCACAAACTACATGCAAATTAGCTTCTAAGGCTGCCTTGCAAATTTCATAGTGTGTACCATTTGGAGTAGCAATAGATACAGCTTGAATTCCATCTTCACGCTTTGCTTCTTCTTCAAACATCTTTTTATAATCAGGGTAGCAACGCTCTGGTTCTACATGTAAATTAACTCCAAAATCTAACCCACGTTCAGCATTAATGTCAAACGCCCCGGCAACCAATTGGAAATTATGATCTCTTAAAGCGGCAGAACGATGGATATATCCAATTTGACTTCCACGTCCACCACCTACCATTGCCCAACGGATAGGATTCTCAATTTTCTTTTCACCATTAATCATAATCTATTCCTCTTTTCTTTTCTTCTTAATAACCAACACTTTTTAGATAGGCCAAACTTTGACTAACATCTTGTAAACTAGTATCTGCATTTCTAGGGTCACGCTCTTGCTCAATCGTGATGTAGCCATGGTAGTTTATGTCCTTAAGTAATTGATGGATGGAATTATAATCAATGATTCCTTGTCCAATCGGACACATCACACCTTTGCCACAAGCTTCAAAAAAGCGAATGTGTTCGTTCATTACTTCTTCATACATTTGTAAATCTATATCTTTAAAATGAATGTAATCAATTCGTTCTGCACAGTCACGCAGCCATTGTACCGGGTCCATTTTTGAATAATATAAATGCCCTGTATCTAAACAAAGCCCTGCTGTTTCATATGGTATATCTTCCATAAGTTTATTAATTTCATCTTCAAACTCAATATAGCCTCCTGCATGTGGATGAATAACAGGGCGGACTCCATATTGCTTCCATGCTTTCTCAGAAATAGCGCGAATATGATCCATCATCCTATTCCAATCTTCTGCAGGTAAACGTTCAGCTTGATCTGGATGACCTGCTTTGTAATCTCGTTCGTCATGTCCCCAGTCTATGATTACTAGATACGGACTAGGGAAGTTTTGCCCTTCTTCCTGTGGAGCTGGTGGAAGTTTTGTAATAAGAGAACAAATATCATCGACTTGTTTTAATAAGTTTTCTAGATTGGATTCAGACACCAAATCATCAAAAATTGTACCAGCTATAATCGTTAAATTATTTTTAGAAAGTTCCTCTTGAACTCTCTCTATGTCCATTGGGATGTAACCATAAGGCCCCAACTCAATTCCTTTATAACCTGCTTGAGCTGCTTCTTGCAGTACCCTCTCCCATGGTGGAAGATAAGGGTTGTTGGGGTCATCTACTCCCCAACAACAAGGGGCACCTGATATTTTTATACTCATACACACTACCTCTCAATTCCTTGAATCTATTACTAAATGACTTTTACCATTAATAAAAGACATAAAACGCTTTTAAACTAGCTTATCATCTACCTATAGCCAAAAAATTAACAGAATGCGACTACCCTAAAATAGGCAATAATATCTTTTATATAAATAAAAAACCTTTGTATTCAGTTGTTAGACATTGGCTAACTGGTCCTATAATAGATGTGTTTTTTGTTCATACTCAAAGTCCACCCAAACAGATCCTTGGTCAGCTGAACGTACGCAATTTTCAATCCAACGAACTCCCTCAAGCCCTGCGTTAATATCAGGATAAACAAGATTATCTAACGTCTCTTGATCGCCACGATCTTTGGCATCAATAGCAATAGCAAATTTGAGATAAATATTTGCCCATGAATCAGATAGGCCTTCAACATGCAGAGCTCCTAACCTTTCATCTGCATTGCAGCTTTCATCCAGGTAAGGCATAGCACGAATTAACGTTTGAGCTGGCTTGCCCTGGATTTCATAGGATAACTCACCAGGCTTGCTGTCCCACCATTCTAAACTAGCTTTTGAACCGACAATGCGAATTCGATGTCCATCCATACACCCTGCATTTACAGACGACGTCCACATTCTTCCTACCGCACCATTCTCGAAATGCATTAATACATAGGCATTATCTTCTAGTGGAGCACGGCTCTCAATAAAACTTTGACGATCACAAAGCAATTTACTGATTTTCAAATCAGGCATAATCAATTGTGACATATAATAGGTGTGAGTCGACAAATCACCTAAAACAAAACTCGGACCAGCTATTTTCGGATCAACCCGCCACTTCTGTGCAGCACTGTATTTATCCGCTTCATCTGTAGCACTAAAACCATGTGTATACTGAAGCTCTACCATACGAATATCACCAATATCGCCCTTTTCAATCATTGCTCGCATTTGAAGCAGCATTTGATTGCCAGAAAATCCATATGTAACTCCGACGATTTTCTCTTTTTCTTCTGCTAGCTGCTTAATCTCTATGACCTCTTCAGTAGTGAAAAATAAGGGTTTTTCACAGACGACATGAAGACCCGCTTCAAGTGCAGCCTTACAAATTTCATGATGTGTACCATTTGGTGTTGCAATCGAAACAACTTCAATTCCATCTTCTCTCTTCTTTTCCTCATTGAACATTGTTTTATAATCTGAATAGCATCGGCTTTCCTCCACACCTATATTGACACCAAAATCTTTCCCTCTTTCTGGATCAATGTCGAATGCACCAGCTACTAATTGAAAAGCTGTATTGTCTCTAAGTGCTCCAGTCCGGTGTTTATAGCCTACTTGGCTAAGTCTTCCTCCACCTACCATTGCCCAACGTAGTGGTCTTACAATTTTTCTCTCTCCATTCAACATATCAATTCCTCCCTTTCTCCGTTTAGTATCTTAATATTGCTTTTTAGAATTAGATAGTTACATATGAGATATTTTGTTAGATTCTATGATTAATCTAAGTATATCGCTAAACACAAAAAACAAAAATACATAACGTTGCTTTTTCGTTCATCATTCTTGCTTTTATGAAAGCGTGACCATATAATAAATTCAAAGACTGTTAAAGGAGAAAAAACATGTTGCTTAATGAACCTGGAGTACTAGAAGGCTCCCATTATTATTTTTTCACACCGTCTGAAACAATTAAAAAGTATTATTATCATTTGATCTGCTGCGGTCATTATTATTGCAATGCCGATTACCATATTAAACGTGATTTTTTTCCTTACTTTCTATTAGTCTATATTCGAAATGGAGAGCTTCACGTAAATTATCAAGAAAAATTTGTGACGGCAAAAAAAGGGGATATCTTGTTACTTGACTGTCGTGAACCTCACCATTATTACGGTACTGATGGACTCGAATTTATCTATATACATTTTGACGGACCTCATTCACATGAATTATGTAGCTATATTATTAAACAACACGGGTTTTTCTTTCAAAGTAAACGAAATATAGAGATAGGAAAACAACTATACCAAATGATCTATACGTTTTATCACAAGGAGGACATGTCCATTTCTGATTCTACCTGCATGATATATACCATGATAAATAGCCTCACCTTCAAACAAGAAAAACCAAAAGACGAACCATCTCCAGTTGACGAGGCCATAACGTTTATAAAAGCAAATCTAGATAGGCAAATCACACTAAAAGAAATAGCTAGCTATGTGAACTTAAGTCCATATTATTTTTCGCATATTTTTAAAATAGAAACAGGGTACGCCCCTATTGAATTTGCTACGAAAAATCGGATTGATACAGCTAAAACTTTATTAAAAACAACAACTATTTCTATAGCTGATATAGCTTACCAGGTTGGCTATAGTAGCAGTTCAGGATTTATTAATATTTTCTATAAAAAAGTAGGCTTTACCCCATCTAATTTTCGAAATCTCAGTATTTAATCGATTTGTATTACAAAGAACCCACGTTAGACAGTTTTTCACCTAACATGGGTTCTCTATTTTTATTTCGCTATACTTTATGAAAGTTTACTCATTTCCAATTAAACCGTTTCACAAACAGTATCTTTGCTATAAAATACAGGCTTTTCTTGAAGTCTAATAGCTTCTTTCTCTCCTGTTTTCTGTGCTTTCACGCATGCGTCAGCAGTTACAGCTGCAATATATCCATCCCATGATGTTGGTCCTTGAGGCTCACCTTTTTTACCAATGGAATCGATAAAGTCTTGAATTTCCACATCGTATGCATCCATAAATCGGTATTTCCAATCTTGTAAGATACCGGAGCTTAATTTACCGTTCTTTCGTGTAACAACACTTGGGAATTCTGGTAAATAAGCGACACCATCTTCTCCAATAACTTCGCATTGAATATCATATCCGTACTTACAATTTACAAAAACTTCAACATTCATGACGATTCCACTGTTTGTCTCAATCATAAATAACTGCGGATCTTGAACTTTATCATGTGCGTATTTCGTCTTTCTTGGAAATACAACTTGTACTGATTTGTAATCATCATTTACTAACCAGTGAAGTGCATCAATTTCGTGAATTAATGTATCAACTACAGCCATTTCCGTTACGTAATTTTCACCAACTTCTGGGTTACGGTGTACAGCACGAACCATAAGTGGTTGGCCAATTTCACCTTGATCGATCGCTTCTTTTAGTTGCACATAACCGCTGTCATAACGACGCATGAATCCAACTTGAACGAGCTTTTTACCTTGTTTCATTTCTGCTTCTACAATTCGCATACAACCGTCTGCAGTAGTTGCTAAAGGCTTTTCACAGAATACATATTTTCCTGCTTCTACAGCTGCTAAAACCGTTGCTTCATGAGCAGGCCCCCAGCTGGTTACTACCACAACATCGACATTATTATCGGCAATTAATGCTACATCATCTGGATAAATAACAGCGTCTAAATTATACTGCTCAACAGTTTGTAATGCTGAATCTTGATTAACATCCGTTACAGCAACGACTTTACCACCAGATAATTTATTTGTAATTCT
Organism: Halalkalibacter okhensis; assembly: GCF_000787375.1. Classification (GTDB taxonomy): domain Bacteria; phylum Bacillota; class Bacilli; order Bacillales; family Bacillaceae_D; genus Halalkalibacter; species Halalkalibacter okhensis. Next base: position 5,682 of record NZ_JRJU01000018.1, read on the forward strand.
ATCAATATGTTCTCTCCCAATTGCACCTGTACCAACTACACCAAATCTTAAAGACATAATACAATCCTCCTAATCATTTAAAACGATTTCATTTTCTTGTTAGAATTTTCACTTAAACTTGAGAATAATGATATTTCTCTAATACTTCTAGCGTCGTTTCTTTTGCTTTTTTGATGACTTCTTCAGGATCCATCTGATAATATTCGGGTCTGAATAATTCAACGGATGCTACAAAATCATAGTTTAATTCTTTTAACTTTTTCAGGTGGGCCTCTAAATTAATTACACCATGCCCTGGCCACACTCGATCTGTATCACTCATTTGCCCCACTGGCAATCCATCTACGTCATTAATGTGGAAAATAAAGATTTTATCTGCTGTTTCTTCCGTTACATCCTCAAACCTTGATCCCATTCCAGTGAATTGGAACGTATCATATACAAGCCCAACATTATGTCGGTCAATTTCTTTTACGATCTCATATGCCTGAGCAAACGTATTAACCGTATTCTCAGGGATTCCGATAAATTCCAAAGCAATCTTAACACCATAAGGCTCTGCTAAATCCGATAAATGTGTTAATACTCGAACACAACTTTCATTAACTTCCTTTATAAATGTTTTTCCTTTTTCTGTTACATCAATATTTGAAGGAACAACAGCGATGTATTCACAATTTATTTTTCGGCATATCTCTAAATAATTTTTGAATTCTTCAATTATTTTTTCTTCGTCTTCTTTTGTACGATTGTTAAAAAAACAGAGAGCGTTTAGTGAAAGCGGTTTAATTTTGTGGCTATCAAAATAAGCTTTTAAATCATCTAGTGTATTTTCTTTAAGATAATCAATTAACTGGTCAATTGCACGAATTTCAATAAAATCATATCCATGCTTTTCGCAGTACTCTAAATTCTGTTCTAGAGTTGCGCTTTCCCATGTTGTACCTTCGTTGAAAGCTATTTTCATTGCTTATTCCTCCATCCATAAAGGCTTGTTTTGATGTATTTGTATCTGTTTGTAGTTTATTTCATATTAGTGATGAAACCTCTATAAATTCTTACTCGAAAACTGTATATTATTGCTTTTCTTTGCATTGAACTCTCTATTTGAAGTGAAGAATTATGAAGGTGATTATGATTCCGAAAGATTTACAAGGCCACGAAATCTGAAATAACGAATCCATTCAATCAGCTGATCAGAAGTGAATCTCTGTTACGACGTTTGCTTCAAAACCTTGGATTTCACCTTCCTATTCTCCCTTCCGTTGTTTTTATTAATCCTGAATTCACCTTAATATCAAACTCCTCTTGACATTCCACTTATCTTTCCAACTCAAATTAAAAGATATTTAACCAAGCTAAATACGTCACCATTAAAGCTAACTGCTAAACATAAGATATTTCCTACTTTAGGTTCTTCATTTCCCATATGAACGACTTTCTTTTTCCCGCACCTAAAAAATGAATGCCTGCCACTTGTTGAATACAACAAATGGCAGGCACCCCTAGTAGTGAAGAATTCCAAGCTGTTCTGAATCACTGACATAAGTGATCATCCGTATAAAGATCCAGCTATCCTTACAGATATAAAACCTATTTTAATTTATTTTTTTTTGAAGCTCTACCACTTCTTCAAGTCTACTTTTTCTATTCATAAGCCAAACCTCTTCAATTTCCTCAAGAGATTTATTCTTTGTTTCAGGAACAAATTTCAAGACAAAGATAAAGGCGAACGTACTAATAAGGCCGTAAATAAGGAAAACTCCTGTGCCTAAAGCTTCATTTAGGGGGGGAAATGTAGAAGAAGCCGCTAAATTCGCGCCCCATACTAGTGTTACAGCAATCGCAACAGCCTGGCCTCTAATCTTATTAGGGAATAGCTCAGAGAGGATAACCCATGTAACAGGTCCCCAAGTCATCTGGAAGACAGCTACGAACGCTAAGATAAATAGTAGTGTAGTAATTCCTTCAACACCTGCATAGAATAGCGCTGCCACTGCTGTTAAACAAATGGCACAACCTGCTGAACCTAATAGAAGCAAGAACTTTCTACCTTTTTTATCAATTAGCTTAAAAGATAAGAATGAAACAAGAACTCCTATCGCTCCAACAAATATCGTTTGGAACATCGATGTTGACTGATCTGCACCAAGGTTTTCAAAGATTCTAGGAGCATAATAAAGAATAACATTGATCCCAATAAATTGTTGTAAAACTGCCAACATCATACCCACAATTAAAACTAGCTTTCCATAATAGAAAAGGTTTACTTTTTCTGTTTTAGTGTTTAAAGACTGTTTTATTTGTTGAAGTGTTTCACTCGCAACTTGTTTAGAACCATTTAGTTTTTCTAATAATTGATATGCCTTATCATACTCATGTTTAAGGGCCATATACCTTGGCGTTTCCGGAATAAATAAGAGCAGGAAGAAAAATAATGCAGCAGGGATTAATTCTGAAGCAAACATTAATCTCCATCCAATATCATTGATCCAATCAGTCGTTCTTCCTAAAGCAATTTGCCAATTGACAACGTATACAATCGTTTGCCCAAATACAACAGACATACTGTATAAAACAACCATTTTTCCTCTGATGTTTTGAGGGCTCATTTCACTAATATAGACTGGGGCAATCGCTGAAGCTAACCCTACACCAATCCCACCTATGACTCGATAAATATTAAACGTAACCAATAATGCAAGGCTAGGTTCACCTGCAGTGAAGAACAGAATCTCTGGATAAGCTGAGCCTAGTGCTGATAAAAAAAATAGCGCGGCGGCAATAACGAGTGTATTGCGTCGTCCAATACGATTAGACAAAAGCCCAGAAATGAGAGCCCCTATAATACAACCAATTAATGCACTAGAAACAGTAAGTCCATGAACAAACGAACTTAACCCTAAGCTATCCACTAAATATAATTGGATTGATTGTTCTGCTCCTGCAATAACCGCTGTATCGTAACCGAAAAGAAGTCCCCCTAAAGAAGCCACTGCTGCTACAAATAATATATAATATCGTTTGTTATTTATCATAAAGTTGAAGGAAATTCCTTCTCCCTCCCTTTTGTTTTCACATAGTTTGCTAGGTAACATTCCTTTAGTAGAAAACTCTAAAGTTCCACTTTACTTTATTGGAACTTTTGAGATGAACCACAACTAGATATAACGAACAAGTTTTTTACCTTTTCAGAATATTGACATTAACGAAAACGCTATCATAAAACTCAAATTAAAAATTACTTATAATGTTAGTGAACAAGATTTCGATTTTTTCATATCCATTCGACTAACAAGCGTTTTCATTATTACGAACAGAGGCGCCCCCAAAAGGTTCTCTTAGTCTTTCCGAGACACCCCAACTGCAATCATAAAATGGCTAATCCCAATAAAGTGTAACACAAGTATAATATTTGCGTAATAAAGGTAAATTAAAGATTTAAACCCTCTTTAATAGATTTTAATGTTAGCTCATTTGACCATTCTGGACGATCAGGATAAGCAAATACCGAATTGGTTACGATTCCATCAAAGTTCATTTCTCTTAGTTTTCGATACAATGCTTCAAAGTTAATTTCTCCTTCACCAGGGTTTAAATGCTGATGAATCGTCACTTTTGCATCAGGTGGATTCACAATATAGCGTAATCCAAACGCCGCTTTATGATTTAGAGTGTCCGCTATTAAAACATGAGCTAGTAAATCTCCGGCTTCGTCTAAGTGTTTCTCTACATCACCAATTCCATCATCATAGAAGAAAGCATGTGGAACAGAATATACTAACTTAACCCAATCTTTGTCTAATGCACGAATCATACGAATCGCTTCTGTGTTCAACTCAATAAAATCATTCGGATGGGATTGTAAATTAAGTTTAATACCTTCTCTTTCGAAAATTGGCATTAATTCTTCCATCGATTTTACAAACGCGGCTTCACTTTCAACCGGACGGCTGATATCTCCTGCAAATTCACTGTTCATTAGGTCGACTTCTAAATCCGAAGTAATTTCAATACAACGCTTCCAATTCCTAACGGCTGCTTGACGCACTTCTTCTTTTGGAGAGGACCATTGTTGAACAGGAAGTACTGAAGAGATTTTCACTCCAGCATCTGCACAATATCTTTTTAGATCTTTGATTAACTGCTTATCTACCTTTGGATACTCATAAAACCAAATAAAATCTTTACGTGGAGATAACTCTACATATTCATACCCTAACCTGGCTACAGCATCAATTGTGTCTTTTAAATTTGTATTGTCGCGATAATGTGATGGATCATATGCTAAACGCATTAAAAAACTCTCCTTTCAATGTGGCGATAAATTTCTAATGTTAGTAAACAAGTGAATTGTAAGTTACACATTCAACAATAAGATTAAGTTCTTTCTAAAACAACCAAAGTGTAATCGATTTCAACATCATGCCTATTCTCTTGCTTATTAGCAATTACACCTTTACTTTAATCCATGATCCCCTTTCCGACATTGCAAAATCCAACTCAAAAACTGTATATTCTTGCTTTTTAATGATAATCTTCTTCCAAATTTCCTATAGCGTTTACAACCCTTTATAGTTGAAATATACTTAGTTTAATAGGTAATATGTATCTTACAATTCTAAGGGTGATAAAATTGAATTATTATATTCCAAAAGTAGAACCTGGCCTCAAGTTAAAAAAAGGATTATTTTTTTATGAACCTTCGGAATTAACAAAGAGCTTATATTTCTATGTACTATGGGGTGGAGAATATATTGTAGAATCGCCCTACAGTATTAGACGTAACTACATGGATTCCTTTTTAATTTTCTTTATTAAAAGTGGGTCGATGCATTTTCATTACCTCGATCAGTCCTTCACCGCCACAAGAGGTGATATTGTCTTATTAGATTGTAAAGAAAAGAATAATTACTCTGTCACAGAAGAAACTGAGTTCCAGTTTTTTCACTTTACTGGAAAAGGTACTCAAGACCTATATAATGAGATTTACCAAAGAAATGGGTGTGTATTCAAGCTTCCATCCCACCAAAACAATATACCGACTATTCTATCGCTTTTAGCATCAAAAAAAGAAATTGACTTTAACATCTCTTTAGAAATTTATGAGTTACTAGGGAACCTACTAGAAAGTACTCGAAACACGTTTGAAAGCAGAGATGCAAATATGAACAAAGTTCCACCAGAAATTCAAGTAGCTCTAAACTATATTAATGAAAACTATTCTTCTAAAATTACCATCGATAAACTAAGCGAAATCTCAAACCTTAGTACTTCTCATTTTTGTCGGACATTTAAAAAATATATGGGAACTAGTCCATATCAATATACTCTAAATTATCGATTAAACCAGGCTAAAAATTTATTAGTACAAACCAACCTTTCAGTCGAGCAAATAAGCGAGGACTGTGGGTTTTATGGGATAGGTCATTTTATTAAGGCATTTTCTAAGTCAACTGATGGGATGACCCCTGGAAAATTCAGAAAAATTTGTTTTTAAAAATTATGATATGTGTGCTTCTGCTTTAATTTTGATGACCTTTTACTATTAAGAATACAGTAAGGCTGGTAGAAAAACTTCAGAATGCAAATCAGTCTTACTGTCCCCTTTTCAACGAACGAATTTTATTTCGCCTTTTTGTTTACCTTATAAAAAATAGTAGCACATGGCATTAAGCCTGTGCTACTAATGTTAGTTGATTATTCCCTCCTAAAAATCCATACAACTCCCAAAACGTGTTTCACTCTAGATGTCCTAGACTAGCCCCTTTAACAAAAAATCGCTCAATCTTTTTCTCAACACTTGAATCAGGAACTAATGGTGGAGCATGGTGAGGCTTCGTGCGGGCATCAATGATCACATTGTCACAAGCCCAGTGCTTAAATTCATAATGCTCATTCACACCATATATATCATGAGAAGGGTTGCTTCTTGTGAATGTCGCCCATAGAAAATTGCTTGTTGACTCACTGACGAATCGACTATCATCACAAAGGATGATCATAGGGCACGAAGGTAGTTCACCGTTGTTACGGATTGCCTCACTTAATTTTTGCAACTCCTGGTTAGCTTGGTCATAACTTGTAAACTTAGGGCCTTGAATGGCGACAACCCCTGACATTACAAGATGCGGTTGATCAAAGCCTTGTAATTCTTTTAATGTATCAGGAACCTCTAAGCATAACTCTCTTTTTTTATCACCATAAGCAGCAAATACCACTTTGCTTCCTGTATTTAAACCCGTCCCTGAATAGTCCAATGTATCAATGGTCGTGTTTGTTTGAAAATGGATATCACGACGTAAATCGATCCGTTCTAAAATATATGTTAAAAACTCCTCTTCTTTGCGTGTAGCTAAAGGTTGCTCCTCTTCTGCTGTGATAAATAAATACTTGGCTAAGCTTAATTGGCCTGTCCCTAAAATTCGGTTAGCCAGAGTTAAAAGCTCCGTTGGCTGCTTTACTTTTTGGTATGGTGTATACCGTTCGCTTCCTATTGCAAAAAGCAACGGATGTACACCAGCTGCATCTACTGCGTGGACTTCTTCAACACCAGGAATATCTTGCTTAATCGCATCACCTGTAAGCTCATGAATGAGATCTCCAAAAGCTGTATCTTCTTGTGGTGGACGACCAACAACTGTAAACGGCCAAATCGAATTAGACTTAGCGTATACTTTATGAACACGCATGACCGGAAATGGATGAGTAAGACTATAGTATCCTAAGTGATCACCAAAAGGCCCCTCTGGCTTTGTCTCTTGAGGATGAACCTCTCCCGTAATAACAAAGTCAGCGTCATGACTAATACAATAACCATCTACATAGCTATGCCGAAAACGTCGTCCCGCTAGCAACCCAGCAAATGTCATTTCACTTAGCCCTTCTGGAAGTGGCATGACTGCTGCTAACGTATGAGAAGGTGGTCCTCCAATAAAGATACTCACCTTTAAGGGGATTCCTAGTCTATTCGCTTTCTCTTGATGCACTCCAATTCCACGATGTATTTGATAATGTAAACCGATTTCCTTATTCAAATCATACTCATTACCACTAAGCTGAATACGATACATCCCCAGATTTGCATTCATGATCCCTGGCTTCTCAGGATCTTCAGAATAAACTTGAGGTAGAGTGACAAACGCCCCTCCATCATCAGGCCAATGATGAATTAGTGGCAGATCAGAAATTTGAATCTCTTGAAAATCAGCTGGAATGCTGCTTGATTTTTTTAAAGGTAGAGCTTTTGTAGCGGCAAGCCCTGCCCCTATATGTTTAAACGGATTTTTCAATGGGCTCATTGGATCATTTCTTAAAGCAATAACACTTTGTGTTGCTTCTAATGTTTTCCGAAAAATAAATTTGCTCCGCCGAACCGTTCCAAACAAATTGGAAACGGCTTTAAACTTAGAGCCTTTCACATTTTCAAATAACAATGCAGGTCCACCAGCTTCAAAGACTTTTAAGTGGATAGCTGCCATTTCAAGATGAGGATCAACTTCTTCTTTAATTCTTACTAACTGACCGTCCCTCTCCAAATCTAAAATACATTCTTCTAAATTACGATACATTGTACATTAGCTCCTATTTTTATTACTTAATACATTCATTATACTTGTTCTATTATACAATGTCTTCCCTCGAGTGTCTTATCCAGGCCATTCCATCCAACACAAAAAGAGGCTGCTCCAATAGATCCAAACTTTGACCTTTTGGGGCAACCTTACGTTACTTTCTTAAACGAGAGGATTTAAACCTGAACAAGACCTCCTAAAAAACTTTCATTATGCAAATATTAGAGCCCTTATCACTATTATAGAGACAGAATAGTGCAATTGGCGACATTATTCACCGGGAAATTTCTGCTAATGCTATAGTAAAAGGGATGTTCTAAATGGCTGGCTTTCCTAGAACATCCCTCTTACTACTTTTTTATTATACTAATAGAACATTTATCCGTTTATTTTTACTCCATTAATTTTCAAGTGTGCCTGGAATATTTCCATTAAGGTTGGAAGTGTTGCTTTATCCTCCCAAGACTCATAGTCCCAGATGTTTGATTGCTTTAAAGCTCTCGGACAATGAATGAATGCTTCTTCTACATCAACCCCAATACCAAGAAGAGGTGGTTTCCCCTTTAAACTCATTTGATCTAAAATGGTTTCGTCTTTAATTATCGTCGCCTGACCATTTATCCGTAGTACATCGTCCAAACCTGGGATGACAAAAAGCAAACCAACTTGAGGGTTTTCTAGAATATTCATTATCGAATCTAATCTTTTGTTACCCGGTCGATCCGGTATAACTAACTGCTTGTCATTTAATACAAAAACACTTCCTGGGCTATCCCCTCTCGGTGACACATCGCAGTGACCATGAGCACCCGCTGTTGCTAGAAAGAATAAGGGAGATTTAGAGATGAAATTTTTGCAATGGTCATCAATAATCGATATCGTTTTATGAACGACATTCTGATGGGGAACCCCTACAATTTCCCTAAGCTCCTTTTCGGATGTAATCGCACTTTCAGCAAAGTTAACTGACATTTTACCTCTCTCCTTCCTCTTACTATTGTAATCGACCAATTTAACAAATACTATTTCATTTTCCTTAATAAGTACAATAAATATGGGGTACCAATCACTGCAACAATCAATCCACTTGGGATTTCATTTGGCTGAATTACAATTCTCCCTAATAAATCTGCTATAACTAGTAATAAGCCGCCTAGTAAACCTGAAACGATAATGAGTGGGAGATGGCGAAACCCAACTAATCTTCTGGCGATATGCGGTGCAACAAGCCCAATAAAACCAATTGTTCCTACAAGGCACACAGCAATCGTACTTAATGCCACTCCAATGACTAAAGACCAAACTCGAGCAGATCTGACTGAAACTCCTAATCCAGAAGCAACATCATCTCCAAAAGTTAACGTATCTAATTTACGTGTCATATAGATAGCAGGACCAATAAAGATGACCAGTAAGATGAGGGCATAATACACATCGTCCCAGCCTTTTCCATACGTACTTCCAGACAACCAAACAAGCGCTGCTGCAACAGCTAACTTTGCTTTTACAACGAATACTTGAGTCGCTGCTGAACCGAAAGCAGAAATAGCAATTCCCATCAAAGCGACAAGCATTGGTTGGAAATTATTTTTCCATGCCGTAACTAAAATAATGAGCAGGGCTACAACAGAACCAAAGATAGCACCTAGTGGCATAAAAGCAGCAGGGATGGCTGGGAACATAACTAGTAACAGCATTGCCCCTGCCCCACCCATCGATGTGACACCAATGACACTAGCATCAGCTAATGGATTTCGTAACACGCCTTGTAGCAAAACTCCTGTAACTGCCAGAATGACCCCTACAATAAACGATGTCAACACACGCGGGATCCGGAAGTTCCAAATATATGTGTTTGTCCAATTCATTGACCATTCTGTTCCATTGTAAGAAAAAGCGATAATAACGCTTAAAACAATCATCGTTATTAGTGTCGGTACGATCACTTTTAAGCGAATAGGTGATGTCGTCCCCCCCATTTGCCGTTCTGAACGTTTGATGGAACGGGCAGTCTTCCACGCTAAATATAGGAGCCAAGGTCCACCAATTAACGCAGTCATAGCTCCAACTGGCACTTCTTGTCCAGGTTGAATGATTCGGCCAAGAACATCTGCTCCAATCATCATAATTGCTCCCCATAAGAACGAATGAACAAATATCATTACATGCCCTTTTATGCCAAGCATCCGGACAATATGTGGTGCCATTAACCCTATAAAACCTATAGGGCCAACAACACTAACTGTGACAGCAGCTAGTACAATTGCTACACCCCACGTAGCCAATTTAATCACTGAAACCTTTTGCCCAAGCGAAGTCGCGATATCTTCACCAAGAGATAAGGTGTCAAGCGGTTTAGCTAAAAGCAAGGCACCAACAAACGCAATTGCAATGACAGGTGCAGCGAAAATGATGCCGTTCCAATTTAATTGAACAAGGGTACCAGATCCCCATAGGAAAAGGCCATTTGTCTTATTTTCAAATAATAATTGCATCGCCCCTGTAACCGAAGCAAACATTAAGGAAATAATCATTCCTGTTAATGCAACACGAACAGGCTCCATTTGTCGTCCTGCTAACATAACAACCATAATTGAAGAAACGATCGCTCCAAGTAAAGCTGTTAAAAATGGAAAATTCCCTAAAAAACTAGGAAAGAAAATTGTTGACGCAACAACAAAGAAAAATGCTCCTGCATTAATGCCTAACGTACCAGGTGCTGCTAATGGGTTTTTCGTCAACGTTTGTAAAGCAGCACCGGATACCGCAAGTGCTCCCCCTGCTAATATTCCTATTACTAACCTAGGGAGACGAAATGATAGGACAATATCTTGAATCCGACCTTCCACCCACACCTCGCTTAATAATTCTGAAATGGAGTATTCAGCTTGTCCTTGTGTTAAGTGGATTATTGATAACAGAATAAGCAGGAAGAAGCCCCCTGTCAGAATGACAAAGGACTTATTCGCCGTCTTTTTAGACATTACTCATTCACCAGTGTAGCCGTAATTTGATCAACCAATGTACCAGCAGATAATGGTCCTCCATATAACCATGTATCAGCTCCTAAGTCATATAGACGATCTTCCGCTACAAACGTTAGATTTTCCCAAACTTTATTACCTTTCAACTGATTTTCATAAATATTATCAGTATCTGGCACTGTATATAAATAATTAGCGTCTTCATATTTAACTAAGCCTTCAACATTAAACGTACTAGAACCAAAGATTTCAAATTGATCTGGTTCATGGATATTAGTTAGTCCAATTTTTTCTAAAATAATTGATGCCATTGAATTAGGCGTAAAAACTCTGATTTCAGGTGCTTGAGGTCCTGAATAAGCAAGAGTAAGGATGACATCGTTCGTTTCAAGATTTCCAGCTTCAATTTTTGCTTGCGCTTCCTCATATTGGGCTTCAAGATCAGCTAACACTTGCGTTGCCTCTGCTTCTTTCCCAACTGCTTTTGCCATTTCGTTAAACGTCATTTCCATTTCTTCATAAAGATTGATACTTTCATCTTCTGGATAAGGATTAAAGATTACTGTTGGCGCAATCGATTCTAGTTGATCAAGCATAGCATCGTGTCGGAAACTTACACCAATGATTAAATCTGGCTCAATAGAAGCAATAGCTTCTAAGTTAGGTTCTTGTCTTCCACCAACATCTACTACCGTATCATCTAGTTGCGGTTCGATGTTTACATAGTCTCCATACCCTTCAATATCTGCCATTCCTGCTGGCTGCATTCCAAGAGCTAAAAGATTTTCTGCATATGTCCATTCAAGTACGACAACCTTTTTAGCCGGGCCATCCAATGGCACTTCACCATTAACACCCTCTATTGTTATTTCACTTACTTCTTCATTTGTTGTTTCATCATTTGCTAATTCTTCTTCATTCGCAATCGTTTCTTCATTTTCAGACGAACAAGCAGCTAATACAAGAATAAAAAGAAAAAGTGCTACAGTTGTTAGTTTCTTCATTTTGGACCCCCGAGTTAATGATAAAGTATGATGCCTCTCTCTTTAGAACTTGATAATCATTATCAATTCAATGTTAGTTTATATGGATTTGCTGTTTTTGTAAAGAAAAAATTCAATTGTTACTAAAAATCATTCTCACTTATACTCTTATTTATGGTAGGATAGATGTAATGAGAGAGACTATCAATGAGTAAATTGTGGAGGAATGATGAAATGAAGACTTCTATTCAAACAAACGGATTATCCATCGGGTATCATGATCACTTGCTATTTGACAACTTAAATGTATCGATCCCACGTGGTGAAATCTCTGTATTTGTAGGAAGCAATGGTTGTGGGAAGTCTACCCTTCTTCGTTCAATCGCACGTTTACTAAAACCTACAAACGGATCAGTCTTATTAGAAGGAAAAGATGTTCAACGGATGTCTTCACGTGAAGTTGCAAAAAAGATGGGAATCCTCCCTCAATCTCCTATTTCACCAGAAGGATTAACCGTTCATGACCTAGTAAAACAAGGACGCTATCCTCATCAATCTTGGTTAAATCGTTGGTCACAAGAGGATACAGAAAAGGTCGAAGCAGCCATGAAAGCTACGCGTGTAGATGAACTTCGTGACCGTCCTGTTGATGAGCTATCAGGCGGTCAAAGACAGCGTGCTTGGATTGCTATGACCCTTGCGCAGGATACAGACATCATTTTATTAGATGAACCTACAACCTATTTAGATATGACTCACCAAATAGAGATTTTAGACCTACTATTTGAGTTAAACGAACAAGATGGTCGAACCATCATTATGGTCTTGCATGATATTAACTTGGCTTCTAGATATGCACATAATATTATTGCTATAAAAGATGGAGCTGTTTTTAATCAAGGGACTCCTGAATCAATTATAAATTGTGAGCTAGTTCGTTCGGTCTTTGGCATGGAGTGTCAAGTAGCAACTGATCCAATTTTTGGAACCCCTCATTGTATTCCTTTTGGTAAAGGAAGATGTGTTGTACCTAAAGTAAATGAGGCGATTTCAGGTGCTTAATCTAGAACGATTTCAAGTATATTTTGGAAATCAACATCAAGAATCCATGAGTGTTAGTGCCAGCATTTCAGATGGCTTTGATCGCTTCATTTCCAATATCAAATGCTCAACAGGCTCTCCAACTACAGCTGTAGCGACGTCCGTCTATTTACGTCGATACGGCTTTTTTATAGCCGCACTGCTGTACTTGAAAGCTTATAATAAAATGTGGGACGGTTCACTAGATAACATACATCTTGTAGAAACAACTCATGGTCTTGTTTTTGAAATTGACGACCATTACATTAGAGATGAACAACCTGGTGACTTAGAGTTGATTGTTAAGAAATATGGATTTCCTGTTGTAAATGAATTGGCATCTAGGGCCAACATTTCAAAATTTATTTTATGGGAAAATATATGGGGTTATGTCTTATGGATGTATGGCTCAACGGAAACCAAGCAAGCGAGACTGGATCTTGAAATGCTTTTGGAAGATGATATTTGGCAACCTGACATTCGACGTTCCATGTTCAAAAAGTTTCTAAACGGGCGTACGTTTGAAGATGCAGCAACAAATTATGAACGCGTTACCTGTTGTTTATATAAAGAATTACCAGGTAGTGAATCTTGTCCGTATTGTCCGCATGTTAGCAATTAGTACATACGGATGGACCTTATCCATTATTAAAACCTGTGATTGTATTTAGGAGTTCCCAAAATACGATCACAGGTTTTATCATGTTCGATTTCTAACTGCCTTCTTTTCACCTTAACGAATGCCTAAATTCACTTGGAGTAATCCCTTCCCTCTTTTTAAAAACCTTAATAAAATATTTATCATTTTGATAACCCACCGAATCGGATATTTCATATATTTTTAAGTATGGATTCTTGAGTAATTCTTTTGCTTTCTCAATTCGAATCTTCATCAAATAATCGGTGATCGTCTCATCATATTCCTGCTTAAATTTTCTCGAAATATACTCTCTACTTAAAAAGAAGCGCTCAGCAATTTCCTGGAGCTTAATATCCTTTTGATAATTCTTTCTTATATATTCTTCAATCATTTGAACGCTATTTTTTTCTTTTTGAAACTTACATCCTGATACCATCTTGATCAGATGATGAAATTCCTTTTTCTTTTCATCCTTGAATTTCGCAAAGGAAAATCGACCGCCCTGTTTCCAATAATGAATTCCTTTGTACAATAAATCACGCTTCTTAAGCTCGTATTCTTTTAACCAGTGCTCTTTCAGTATAGCAAATTGTGATTCCCAAACATGGAGCTGTTCAAAGGATAAATATCCGTTCTCTTCAAAGATGGAAAATATTCGCTCTAATATTTCGTTCATTTGCTCTATACTTCCACTCTGAATCGCCCATTTGATTTCCTCTGAATAATCTAAAAGATAGACTGATGGAATTGGATCCACTCCTTGTATCGTATTCTTGTAGAGATTATAACTTTTTAACTTGTTGCTGGCAGATTCATATGCCTGTTTGCAACTAGTATGTGGCTCTCCAACGATGATTTTGCAACCCCATTTTTGATGAATGGTTTGAATCACATTCCTAGCAGTTGTTTGTCCCCATAACAGCAGGACTAATTCCTCTTCCTTATTGATGTTTCGAAACGCTATACCTTTACGACCAAGAATCTCATTACACACAGATAACACGGAGGAAAAAATACGTTCTTCATCTCGTTCATGATGCAATGCCACAACTATTTTCATTGGTAGAATGGCAATCGTACAAGGTTGTTTCGCTATATGTGGACCGCAATCTCTTTCCAATTGCTCAATTAAACGGCTTGAGAGTTTCTCCTCGTTTAGTGCATTGGAAAGAAGGTGATCCCAAATCACTTTGTCGTTTTCTTTTATAGATAATCTATTTTGATTCTGTTTATGCCATTCTGTAACAGCACGAGCCAACGCTTCATTCAGCTCATTTTGATTTATCGGTTTTAATAGATAATCAAACCCACCATAGGTAATCGCATGTTTTGTATATTTAAAATCATCATAGCCGCTTACTACGATCGTTTTCGCATGTAAATTGGATGAGTGAATCCATTTTAATAAATTAATTCCATCACACCTTGGCATGTTCATATCTGTAAAAATAATTTCAGGTTGATGCTCAGAAATTAATTGAATGGCTTCATTTCCATCTGCAGCTTCCATAATGGTGTCTACGCCAAATTTTGCCCATTCTGCTAAGAGCATTAATCCTTCACGAACATGTTTTTCATCATCCACGATGATTGCTTTCATGTAAATCACCCTCCAATTCTAACGGCAGCTTTATTGTCACTTGAACCCCACCTGAGCTGCGATTTTGAATTTTGAAACTCACCAGATCAGAATAATAAAGCTTGAGACGAGCGTACACATTTTTTAGACCAATTGACGACCCGCCTTTTGCAGTATGAACCTTATGATAAAGGTGATCCTGTATTTCCTTTAAACGTGTTTGAGGTATTCCCACACCGTTATCACGAATAACTATAAATAAATAAGATTCCTTCTTCTTACAAATGATCTTAATTTCTCCTAGTCTGTCTCTCGTATCAAAGCCGTGCTTGAAATAGTTCTCAATGATTGGCTGCAAGATCATCTTCGGCACTTCAATGTTTAGCGCATCTTCTTCTACCTCTACACTATAATGTAGATCTTCTCCAAACCGTTGCTTTTGTAAGAGAAGGTACGATTTTGTATAATTGATCTCTTTCTCTAATGGAACGATATCTTCATCCATATTCATGCTATATCTCATGATTTGTGATAAATCCGTTAGAGAAGAATACACCTCTGGAACTTTGCTTTTTAACGCCATCGTTCCAATAGATTGCAAGGTGTTATATAGAAAATGTGGATTTATTTGTGAATGCAGCACTTTTAATTGATTTGTTTTATTTTCGAGTTCAAGCTTGTATTCTCGATTAATGAGTTGATTGATCTTTTCAATCATCATTTTAAATCTCTGTCCTAATAGACCAATCTCATCATTACCAAGTGATTGAAACTGAACTTGCATATTCCCTTTTTCAACTTCCTTAATATTTTGTACAAGAACTCTAATAGGTGACGTTATTTTAAAGGAAACAAAGAAAGTTGCCAAAATAACTAATATCAATCCGATAACTCCAAATAATATATTAATGGCCGCAACACCGTATGCGCTTTCATATAAAGTAGTATGCGGAATTCTTTTGACCAGTAGCCAACTGCCGGTAGCATCAGAAAGGCGATCAAAGACGACCACACCTTGAAAAGTTGAATCTTTCCACTCTATTGTTCCACTTTGTTCCTCAGACTCAATGATCTCATTAATCCAATTGTTATTTTGATCGCTTAGTTCTTCTATCGTTGAATGATAAATGAATTCAGCTTCAGGTGTCATAATATAAAATTCTTCCGTACTGTTGTTAAAAAGGTAATGACTCATTTCATTTATTTTTCCTGGCCTAATCTCTAACGTAATATAGGCGAGAATCTGACTTGCTGGCACATTTCGAAATGCCCGGTGAATCAAAATAGAATCGTCTGTTGATTCAATAAATATATTATTTGGGTTGTTTTTAGCCCTTTCATAAGCCTCGATATTCGTATCTACTTGCTTTGAATAAACAAGCGTAGATCGTCTTGACAATGAAACCATCTGCTGATCGCTAACAATAGCCATGTTAACTTGGGTAATACTATCATCACTATATAACAGAGCTCGTAATACGTTGTGCACTGTTCCCATCGACAGATAATCATTGTTACTATACGTGTTTCGTAAATAACTCATAAAATCAGGATTGCTATAAAAAGACAACGTATAATTATTTAATTCTCTTAAATAGTTTTCTATATTTACCTTTCCTTGATAGAGCAAATTAACATTTTCCTCTATTGTTTGATCCTTCAATGATTCCTTTGTATAAATATAGGTCACCACAATTGAACTACCAAAAGGGATAATCGTTATTAATAATAATAGAACAATGAGTTTATTTCTTATGCTTGTTTTAAACAACGATATCTCCCCCGAAGCTTGTATTTCTACCTTGAGTATAAAGCAGAAAGCATATCTACGTATAGATATGCTTCATACATTTATAAAACTACTTTTTATTTTAAGCTGTCCCATGTAGCTTGGAATTTTTCTAATACTTCTTCATACTCAATTTGTCCTGCTACATATTCTTGAATCGTTGCAGCAAAATCTTGGTTGGCACCATCTGGCCACATGAACCATGTCCAAGGAATCGTTTGCTCTGCCATAGAGTACTCAAGGATCGATTCTCCTAATGCGCCTAATCCTGATGGTTCGATATTATCAAATGCAGGGATGAAGGCAAATTCTTCTGTCATATAACGTTGACCAGTCTCAGACGATACCATCCAGTCTAACAATAATTTTGCTTCTTCTAGATTCTCTGAGTTTTTGTTAATAGCCCAGTTATTTGGAACGCCAACTGGAATGGCATGTGCTTCTGCTTCATCATTTAATGGAATTGGAAGAAACGCCATATTCATATCAGGATTGATTTGGTAAATCATATTCTCCGTCCAGTTTCCTTGTTGAAGCATGGCTGTTTCACCTGAAGCAAACAATGTAACTTGTGTATTATAGTCCGTTGTTAACGGATTTGCATTTCCATAAGCGATTTCCGTGTCAATCACTTGCTTAAATTCTTCAAAATGCTTGTTTCCAACAAATGTTTCTGTTCCTTCAGATAATCCTTCAATAAAAGCAGCAGGGTCATCTTGTTGTGCAAATGGGATGTTTAATAAATGTTGACCAATTACCCACCACTCACCATAACCAGCTGCAAAAGCGGTAATTCCATTTTCCTCTAACTTTTCTACTGCAGCTTGCAATTCAGACATCGTTGTTGGAACTTCGGTAATACCCGCTTGTTCAAACAAATCTTTGTTATAAGCAAATCCATAGCCTTCCAAGTTAACAGGCATTCCGTAAAGATTTCCATCCTCATCGGTCATCGGTACCGTTCCAATTGGTAATAAATGATCAACCCAAGGCTCATTCGAAAGATCAGCTAAATGCTCTTTCCAAAGTTCTAACTCATTAAATCCACCGTTATTAAAGATATCTGGTTTTTCTCCAGAAGCAAATTTCGCTTTTAACGCTGCACCATAATCGGCACCACCACCAACTGTTTCAAGCTTGACTTTAATATTTGGGTGCTCAGCTTCAAATTCATTTAACATTTCTTGTAGCTGATCTGCAATCTCAACTTTAAATTGGAAGAAATTTAATGTTACAACCTCATCGCTACTGCCTGAGTCTGTATTGTCCCCTCCAGCAGTATCAGTAGAACTCTCTTGATTATTTGATGAACAACCCGCGATCAGACCAACTGCCATCAACATCGACACACATAACATTAAGAAACGTTTCATTGTAATTGCCTCCCTAATCCCCATTTTAATTTCTTATTTATACTTTTTTGCAGCAGTTGCTACAAAATTAGTAACCAACTCTACTTAATCGAACCTGAAGCAATCCCTTTAATAATGTGCTTTTGTAAGAATAAGAAGAAAATAATCACTGGTGTAATCCCAAGCACTAATGCTGCTAATCCCATATCCCACTGTTTGGTATATTGAGCAAAGAATGAACTTGTTGCAAGTGGAATCGTTCTTAGCGATGCATCTTGTAATACTAAAAGCGGTAACAAGTAATCATTCCAAATCCATAGTGTATTTAAAATAATGACTGTTACAGTAATCGGCTTTAATAGCGGGAACACGATTCTCCAAAAGAGACCAAACTGCGAACACCCATCAATCCGCGCTGACTCCTCCACTTCAATCGGAACCGTTTTCACAAATCCGTGGTAAAGGAAAAGGGAGAGCGGGACTCCAAAGCCAAAGTACATGATAATGATTCCAGGTATACTATTCATAATCCCTAACATCCCACCTAGCTTGACAAGTGGAATCATGACCGTTTGGAACGGGATCACCATCGCAGATACAAATAAGACAAACAAAATTTTACTGAATTTCCCTGGTGTTCGAACCATTTTCCAAGCAGCCATCGAACTGATGACAACAAGACCAATATTGCTGAACACGGTAATAACAAGTGAGTTAAAAAACGCTCTTGGGAAGTCTAGAATCTGCCAAACCTTAACATAGTTTGAGAATAACCATTCACTTGGTAATGCAGCAGCATCTATTAAAATTTCAGAGAAACCTTTTAATGAGTTAACAATAACGAAATAGAAAGGAACGAGAAAGACGATAGCGATACAAATGGCGATAATTTCTAAAACAAACGTTTTTTTCGTATATTTCACTACGCCTCAACCTCCTTCTTCTTCGTAATCATAACTTGAACCGTTGTGAAAATGGCAACAATTAAAAAGAATAAAATCGACTTTGCGGAACCTATGCCATAGTTATTATTAGTAAAGGCTTCTTGATAAATATTAATTGCAACCGATTGAGTAGAGTTAAATGGCCCTCCACCCGTTAATGATAAATTCAAATCAAATATCTTAAACGCCATAGAGATTGTTAAAAAGAAACAAATGGTAAACGCAGGAAGTATCAATGGAATAATAATTTTTCTTAACATCGTAAAGGCATTGGCACCATCGATTTTTGCTGCTTCAAGTAAGGATGTATCAACTCCTTGCAATGCTGCGATATAGATAACCATCATATATCCACTGATTTGCCAAGCAAATACGATCACAATTCCCCAAAAAGCTGTCGTCGCATCCCCTAACCAAGGCTTGAGGAAAAAAGAAATATTCGTTAATTCTCCAATGGCTGCAAATCCTCTTACAAAAATAAACTGCCAGATAAACCCTAATAATAAACCACCAATAACATTTGGGATAAAGAATGCCGTTCTTAATAAGTTTCGCGTCTTTAAAGCTGTATTTAAGATCAATGCAAACGAAAAACCTATTATATTACTAATCAAAACGGCTGCAAACATAAACTTTGTCGTAAAGAGAAATGAGTCAAAAAACCGTTGGTCATTCGTGAATATTCGTTTGTAATTCTCAAATCCTACCCACTCAATGGAAGAACTAATTCCATTCCACGACGTAAATGAATAATAGATGCCCATTAAAAATGGAATGATTTGAATAACAATAAAAAATAAAATTGCAGGCCCTACAAATGCCGCATACGACAAGACTTTCTTTAGCTTCACTTTTCTAGTAGATGCACTCTCTACCTTTGAATCCGCTTTCGCTTTTTTCGTTGCTACAGTTGATTCCACCAATGCTCACCACCTTGTTTTGTAACCGCTTTCTTGATTCTTATTATAGAATGAAGCAATAAGAGTTAATAGTAACGATATTGACGTATAAGGTGTACTATTGTGACATGATGAATAATTCAATTAACTTTTCCTACAAAAAACAACACGCATCTTTGGCTAGATGCGTGCGTTATTAAGGATATTTAATATAATCGTAGCTTTTCAATGATATGATCAACCACTTCTTTCGTATTCGCTGTTCCACCAAGGTCTCTTGTTTTGATCCCCTCTCCAATTGTTTCTTTGATGGCTCTTAATAACAATTGACCTAGCTCTTCTAGCCCTAGGTGATCAAGCATCATTTGTGCTGTCCATAGCTGCCCGATTGGATTAGCAGTTCCTGTTCCAATAATATCCGGTGCAGAGCCGTGTACGGGTTCAAACATTGATGGATACTTGCCATTCAGGTTAATGTTAGCAGCTGGGGCGATTCCGATACTTCCCATGATCGAGGCTCCTAAATCAGTTAGAATATCCCCAAATAAGTTACTCGCTACAATCACGTCAAAATGTTGTGGTTTTGAAACCAAAAATGCAGCTAGAGCATCAATATGATTGGTTTCCGTTTCAATTGTTGGCCAATCATGACCAACCTCGTGAAAAACTTGATCCCAAAATGGCATGCTATGAACAATCCCATTTGATTTCGTTGCACTTGTAACCCGTCCTCTTCGTTTCTGCGCCAAATCAAACGCATAACGAATCGTTCTTTCCGTTGCCTTACGAGTGAAGATAGCATTTTGGATCGCAATCTCGTCATCCCCGCTGTGAATTCTACCTCCTACTTCACTATATTCTCCTTCGCTATTTTCACGAACAACGACAAAATCAAAATGGTTCGGTTCGGCTAATGGTGATTTGACTCCTTCAATATATTGAGCAGGACGAATGTTAATCACTTGTTCACACTCACGGCGAATCTTAATTAAAAGACCCCACAGAGAAACATGATCAGGAACAAGCTTCGGATTCCCAACAGCCCCTAAATAAATCGCATCCGTTTGATGTAACCTTGCCATCCCATCATCAGGCATCATCACGCTGTGTTCAAGGTAATATTCACAACTCCACGGATGATTTTCATATTGAAATGTTACTCCCCCATGAAGATCAGCTAATGTATCTAGAACTCGTAACGTTTCAGGGACGACTTCCTTACCAATCCCATCCCCAGGTATTACTGAAATTTTTAGCTTTTTCATATGCACTCTCTCCTCCATAACCATAAAGGGATAGATTCTAGTTTCATAATACATACATATTATGAGCAGCTATACTCTATCCCTTTCTATCTTTGTAGTTTCCTTTTTTAAGGTCGTAACTTAAGATCTAAACTCCGAAGGATAAACCGTTAAGTCAACACCCCATAACACTGGAAGTAAGAAGTATACTGCCAATGTGATCAACACGATGGACAAGATGTTAATCCAAAACCCATTTTTCACCATCTCAATGATTCTCAATTTACCTGAAGCAAATATAATCGCATTCGGTGGTGTTCCTACAGGTAACATAAAAGCACAGTTTGCTGCAATTGCTGCTGGAACCATTAAAGCAAAAGGGTGAATTCCAAGTGCTAATCCCAAAGCAGCTAATACTGGTAAAATCATCGTTGCCGTTGCTGTATTAGAAGTAATTTCAGTTAAGAACAATACAAGAGCTGTTGTAAGAGCAATGATTAAGATGAAATTCACACCTTCTAAAACCGTTAATTGTCCACCGATCCAATCAGCCAAACCTGATTCACGGAACCCGGCCGCAATGGCTAAACCTCCACCAAATAGCAGCAAAATTCCCCAAGGAACATCTCTAGATACATTCCAATCTAGTATGCGCCCTCCTTTATTAATAGAAGGAATGAGAAACAATAACGCTGCGGCAAATATTGCAATCATCGTATCATTAAGACCTGGAATGGTCATAATTTGCCCTTCCCACAAAAACGTTCTTGTAATCCACATGAAAGCAGCAAATATAAATACAATTAAAACCGCAGTCTCTTCAAAGCTAATTTTTCCAAGCTTCTTCTTTTCGTTTTCAATAAGCGACTTTCCTCCAGGTAACTCCTTTAACTTCATTGGGTGAGCTACCTTAGTCAAGAACAACCAACTACTAATTAATAAAATAACTACAATCGGCGCCGCAAAGAATAACCATGAAGCAAAAGAAATTTGAACGCCGAACAGCTCTTGTACAGTTGCTGCAAGAATAATATTAGGCGGTGTACCAATTAACGTACCTAATCCACCAATAGTCCCCGCATAACCAATACCAAAAATTAAAACCTTCGAAAACTTTTCTTCTTCCTTTGCCAAATGTTCTTTATTTTTAAAGGCTTGTGCGACTTGATACGTAATCGCCGTTCCAATCGGAAGCATCATCATAACAGCCGCCGTGTTTGATACCCACATAGACAAAAAGCCTGTCGCAGCCATAAAACCAAAAACAATGCGCGCTGGACTCGTACCAATAAACGAAATAATATTTAGCGCAATTCGTTTATGAAGATTCCATCTCTCCATCGCAAGTGCAATAAGAAATCCACCTAAGAATAAGAAAATAATTGGGTTTCCATAAGCAGCGGTTACGGTATCCCCATTTAGTGCTCCCGTAATAGGTAATAAAATAATTGGCAAAAGCGACGTAGCTGGAATGGGAATCGCTTCAGTGATCCACCACGTTGCCACCCATAAAGTTGTAGCTAAAACCATTCGTCCTTCATAACTTAATCCTTCCGGAAAGAAGAAAAGAACAACAGCGAAAAAGAGTAATGGACCTAGGATCAACCCCACCTTTTGCGAGGGTTTATAACTTGGAGGTTTTTGTTGATCAGACTCACTCTTATCCTGTTCAACCACATTCAATTTTTTATTAGTTCTCACTGGTAAAGAAAACAAAAGAAGCTTTTTGGATTGGTTATGTGAATGCCACAATTGGTTCCAAACTGAAACAATACTGGACCTCATCTAAATTCCCCCTATCTAAATTTGAGCTAAATCGTCAACCAAACAGAACATACTACCTGGTTGTTTAATTATTCTGATTATAAAGCGCTTTCAAATTTACAACAATAAAAAGTGCTTACTGCTCTTTTTGGTCTTTTTGATCTCCGCAGTGCACCTTTCTAAAAATCCATACTAAAAACACCCAAATCATTAGACAAAATAATAATGACTTGGGCGTCCGACACTTCCATATTTTATTTGTACTTGGATTTTTTCCATTTGCTCTAAATGTTCTAGATATCTCCTTACAGTGACTCGCGCCATTCCAAGTGAAGATGCTAATTGCTCAGCCGTTACTGGTTCAGGTTGGTCTATGAGCTTCAATAAAATCTGCTTCATCGTTGTCTCACTTAATCCCTTTGGTAACGTCTGATCCCGCTGCTTAATCTGCTTCAATTCATCAATGTCTGATTGACTCAAAGAAGGCAAATGAGTTAACTTATGCCACATCTTCTGATATGTTTCTAATGCCGTTTTAAAGCGTTCAAACCGAAAAGGCTTAACTAAATAATCAACAGCACCTAGCCGAAATACTTCCTGAATGGTAGCTGCATCTTTTGCAGCTGTAATCATAATGACGTCACATTCAACCTCTTGATTGCGAAGCGACTTTAACACATCTAGCCCTGATTTATCGGGTAAAAACATATCCATTAAGACGACATCTGGCTTTTTCTCAAGAATCCCATTTTCTGCATCCGCTCCATTTGTAGCCGTACCACATAGATGAAATGGTGGAACCTTTGCTAAAAAGCTACTATTCACTTCTAGTACCATTGGATCATCTTCAACAATAAAGACTTTAATCATCCATTTCCCTCACTTTTTTAGCTTCTATCATTATCTCTGTTCCCTGCCCTTCTTCTGAATCAACTGAAATGTTGCCGTTATGAGCTGAAACAATTTGTTGAACGAGTGCCAGTCCAATTCCTCGACCTTCTTTATCTTTTGTACTAAAACCATACATGAGAATCTTTTCTTGAATTTCTTTGGTCATTCCTCTGCCGTTATCAGTTACTCGAATCAATAGATGGTTATTATCTATTTTAATTAGACATTCAACTATTTTTTTATCTGCTGTATTTCCAAAAGACTCAAAAGCATTTTCGATTAAATTCCCAATGATTGTAACCATTTCTCCTGAACTAAGGCTACCATATTGTTCAGTTAGATAGCTATTAGAATCAATTGAAAATGTAATCCCTAGCTCTTTTGCTCTTGAGCGTTTTCCAAGTAACAGACCAGAAACAGAATAATCCGTAAAGCGTTCCTTAAGAAATAAGATTATACTTTCCTCATCGACTGTTTCATCTATAATAATATCTAGTGCATCATCTGTACGTTCTAACTGGATAAGGCCAGCAATACTATGAAGTTTATTCATATATTCATGATTCTGTGCTCTGAGCGCATCGACTAATGCCTTTACACCCGTTAACTCCTCTGCTAAACGTGTTGCATCCGTTCGATCAATCATTGTAACTAATGTTCCTGTAAAATTTGCTTTTACATAGATGGGATACATTGAAATAAGATAGTTCTTATCAAAGTAAACAACATTCCGATTGATCATCAGTTCTTGTTGATCATTCGTCAATTGTTCTGCACACGGTATGTGAAATATTTTTTCTAGAAGCGATAAGAACTTACTTTTCTCCCCTTGAATATACCTCTTCGCTAAGCGATTCATAAAAGTGATCTGCCCATTTTCATCTAATGCTATAATCCCTATATTCATTGCCTGCATTACGGCTGAACGCTCTTCTACTAATTTTGCAATTTCGTATGGTTCAAGTCCAAACGTTTGTTTTTTTACACTACGAGCCAAAAGGAGGGAACCGACTAAACCAATTAGTAACCCCCAAATAAGAGCAGTAAAAATATCCCGACTATAGGTTGTTATGATCGCCTGAAGGGTCGGTGTTAAAATCCCAACAACAGCTACCCCAACTTGCTCTGCTTCTTCGTCATCCATAATTGGTACAAATGCTCTTGTCGCATTGCCTAATGTTCCTTGAGCGATCGATAGATATTCACGATTAGATAACGCCTCCAATTCATCCCCACCGACAAACGTTTCTCCAATTAATTCTTCATTAGGATGAGAGTAACGAATACTGTTCATATCAATAATGACGATATAATCAACATTCGTTGCTTTTCTTGTCCTCTCAGCAATTGGTTGAATGGTTACTTCCCCACCATCTACCCCAACATGCTGCACTATATCAGGCATTTGCGCCACCGTCCTTGCAATAGCAATGGCACGTTCTCCAATTTCTTTTTCAAATGCATCCGTAATATTATGAATCATATTCCAACCAATTGTCATAACAGAAGAAGTAACAATCACAAAAGACATAATAAGCATCTTCACTCGTAAACTGATTTTCATTCGTTTCATCCTTCATCCTAACTTAAAAACGTAATTTGTTTTATTCCCTTATTAATATTATAGGACCTACTTGTAAATTTAAAAGAATCGATACAAATATTTTGCTATATATGTAAGTAAAAAGTAAATCATTTCATCTCGTACCTTTTTTCGATTTTAAAAAGCCTTACACCAACGTATAAGGCTTCTTTAACTTTTATTTACAGATTTGTATGGGATGACAACAAATCTATATCATCGGTTGGATCGTACACTTCAAATATTTTATAACTTGGCTCCTCATTTGTCACTTTCTGTAGTTCCTCTACCAATTTGGGAAACAATAATTTTTGCGCCTCTTCCGCATCTAATTTTGAGTTCCAATAATTCAAGGCTTTGTATTCACCTGTATCAGAGTCAAAGAAATACACATTTCCCCTGAATCCGATTAACCCCCTACTCATTTTATCGAACTTTTGGGTAATTCTTTCAGCTATTCTTCGTTGTTCTACTCCTAATCGATATTCTACTAAGCGTGCATAATACATTTGACATTCTCCTTCCACTGTAATAAACATTCGACATTTTTATAAACAAACACTCCCAATAGTTCATTCAAAAAGGTAAGTCGTTTTTATATTGTATAAATGTCCACACAGAAGGTGATAGGAGATTGTCTCAATTTTCGAATGTTGTATTTCATACAGAGACAAACAAGTAAAACACGACCCGGAAAACTATACATACATTGTAAAGGAATTATTAAGTTTAAAATGGTTCATTGCTTATCTCTGGCTTTCTTGATAAGTTTATATTATTGATTTTTTCTACTAAATTTCGCTCGATTAAAGCAGGTGGTAACGATTAACGAATTAAATCAAAACGGAAGCTGGATAAAACGTTTATTAGAAATACTCCTTGTTTCTACAAGGCTTGGATTCACTTCATTTGGTGGTCCAATTGCTCACCTAGGGTACTTTCATGACGAATATGTTCGTCGAAGAAAATGGATGGATGAAAAAAGTTATGCTGATTTGGTAGCACTATGTCAGTTCCTACCAGGCCCCGCAAGTAGTCAAGTAGGGATTGGAATAGGAGTGATGCGTGCTGGAGTATTAGGCGGGGTTGTCTCATTTATAGGGTTCACCTTACCGTCTGTCCTTGCTTTAATCATCTTTGCTTTAGTGCTTCACAGCTTTGGTATTACCGATGCTGGCTGGATTCATGGGCTGAAGATTGTCGCTGTAGTGGTTGTAGCTCACGCCATTTTAGGGATGGCGAAAAATTTGACACCCGATGTAAAAAGAAAAACGATTGCCTTATTTGCTGTTGTTGTCACGTTGTTGTGGCAAACGGCTTTTACACAAGTTGGGGTTATTATTGTAGCTGGATTGGTTGGATTTCTCATTTACAAACATCATACATTAGATGATCACTCAGATAAGAGCCATTTCCCTATTTCCCATCGATTTGCCGTTATTTGTTTAACCTTATTTTTTGGATTGCTTATTGCCCTTCCACTTCTAAGAGAAGCAACGAACCTAAACTGGATTGCGATGTTTGATAGTTTCTACCGTGCTGGTTCGCTTGTATTTGGTGGAGGTCATGTTGTGTTGCCATTACTTGAGCGTGAATTTGTACCAACTGGTTGGCTAAGTGAAGAAGCATTCCTTGCAGGGTACGGTGCAGCTCAAGCAGTACCAGGGCCACTATTTACATTTGCTGCCTATATTGGTACAGTAATTAATGGTTGGCAAGGAGGATTGCTTGCGACCATTGCTATTTTCTTACCAGCCTTCCTTCTCATTTTAGGAACATTGCCATTTTGGAATACCTTGCGCAAAAATCCTAAAATTAAAGGAGCTTTAATGGGTGTGAATGCTGCCGTAGTCGGTATTTTAATTTCCGCCCTTTATCATCCAATTTGGACGAGCTCCATTTTGTCCGCAGTTGATTTTGCTTTTGCAGCCGTGCTATTTAGCATGCTGGTATTCTGGAAGCTCCCGCCTTGGGTAATAGTTGTGACTGGTGCGTTAGGTGGATTTTTCTTATCATTTATTTAATAAAGAAGGGATGTCTAAAAAGATCAATATTCAGACCTTTTTAGACACCCCTTCTCCCTTACTTTATCCCTTTACTCTGATAAATTTAGATTCGCCCTTCATTGCAACTAACTATTGTTCTTCATAAATGGCGTTAGTAATTCATATGGCAAATCAAAGCGCTCATTATCAATAAAGAGCTCTTTTATATGACTTTCATTGCTAGTCACTTCTTTTAACTTATTCACTTCCCTGTGAATACCCTCCATCTTTTTATCTAATTTTGCTGCTGATTCAGCTGCCTCTTTCAATTCATCCACCAAGTGCTGTGGAACGGTTTGATTGTATTTATAATAAATTTTGTGCTCTAAACTAGCCCAAAAGTCCATGGCAATCGTTCTAATTTGAACTTCAACGCAAACCTCTTCTACTCGGTCAGACATAAAAATAGGAATCTGTAACACTAGATGCAAACTCTGATATCCATTTGGTTTCGGGTGTTTAATGTAATCTTTTACTTCTATCACTTTTAGATCTTGTTGATTTTGAAGCATGTTACTCAATTCATAGATATCTGATATAAAAGAGCAAGTGATGCGAATCCCTGCTATGTCCTTAATATTTTCTTTAATAACATTAAGAGACAGAGGGTACCCTTTTTTATACACTTTTTTTAAGATACTTTCGGGTGACTTCACTCGTGATTTCACATGTTCAATTGGATTATAGTCATGAATATAGTGAAACTCTTGCTTTAAAATATCAATTTTTGTATTTAGTTCATCTAATGCAAATTTATAAGACATCATAAATCTCGTAAGTTCTGTTTTTAATAATTTGATTTGCTCTATATTCCATTCAGGCTTTGCTGCCATTTTGATTGACTCCTCACCGTTTGCGCGTAAATCATTAAACGTTATTCTCATATTAGCATCAGCTTAAGATCCAAGCCACGTCATCGTTATAACGACATTCCCTTATTAGACTAAAAAAAAGTGGATTTATGACAATTACGGATTTACATATCGATTCCTTTTACACAACTGGGCATTTATCCCTTGATTATTCAATTCCTCAACAATTACTCTAATTGATTTTGTACGCTTAAAGTCAGCCCTGCTACTAATTATATTTCTCTTTTCATTTTTTCTATTATCGGTCATATCAGCAATATTCATGGATTACCATCCTCTGAAATTATTCGATCGGTTGCTACATTTGTAGTATAAAAAATAATTATGAACTGAATATGAAATGTACCTGTATTCCATGAAATTAGATAAAATTCACAAATTGCTCCACAATTAAGAAGCTAATTCTAACTACCTTAAAAACAAATAACACGCCTTTCCAAAGGAAAAGGCGCATTTATTTATATCCACACTTTTAAAGAAATAACGGTATGATTAAACCGGCTAACAATAAGATTAATGCACCACCAAGCCTTGATGCAATTTGTGCAAATGGCATTAGTTGCATTCGTTTTGCTGCTGATAATACGGCAACATCCCCTGTTCCTCCCATATTAGCCATGCATAAACCAGCTGAAATGGCTGATTCAATTGGATAAAAGCCAACTATTCTTCCAAGAAGTGCTGCACCTATTACGGCCCCAAACACAACACCGGCTACTAGTAATACATATTGGATACTTAATGCAGCAAGCACCGCATTTAGATCCGTAAACGCTACTCCAATTCCAAATAATAAGGCAAGTGTCCACGTTTTAGCAACAAATTGATACCACTGGCTTGCCCCTTCCACGACGTTACCTGGAATGAGATTAGCAATTTTGGCAATGGCTACTAAAATAATCATTAATGCATATGGATGAAGCGGGACTATGGCTCCTAATAAGTGTCCACATGCAAAGAATAACAATGCAGCTAATAATCCTATTCCCATTTTAGAAATATCAAATGTTGATTTCTTTTCTTCCAATGTAAACCCAGGAATCAACTGTCCATTCCCTGATAAAGAAGGAACCTTATTTCCTAAGCTATTTAAAAGGCTTGCAAATACAATAGCAAATACATTCCCGAGGGCCAATGCAGGTACTAAGATGGAGATATAATAGCTGGGCGGGTTCCCTAAGAATTCGGAATACACTTGCGCCATCGGAATCGCCCCAGCCCCCATTCCACCACCTAAGATTGGTAAGGCAATGACCAATACTGCATCTTGAACCGAAAAGCCAATAAGGAACCCAACTAATCCAGCTATTAGCATCGCACCGATAACCGCTCCAATGATTGGAACAAAATAACGAGCCCCGATTTTCACAAGTACCTTTGAATTCATTCCTAAAATACTACCCGTTATTAACGCGGCAATGTAAAAGTCTAAGAAGCCACCTGCTGTCATGAACTCATCAACACCAGCAGATACACTTTCTGGTAAGATCCCACTGTATACCATGTAAGCCGAACCAAAGATCGCTACAATCGCTCCACCGCCTAAGTAAGATTTAATAATAGGCAGGCGGTCGCCAAGCCACCCCAGCGCTTCACCGAAGACAACCATTACTAGCAAACTCCCAATCATCCCAGTTGGCAACGTACCCGTATAAACGGTTACAATTGTAGTGACTAAAAAGATAGCAAACCATAAAATGGGCAGCCCCATTATTTTTACTTGTTTGTTTGGATTCAGATCATATATTTTTGATTCATTACTTGTTATCTCTTTATTCTCTAGCTTTCTAGCTGTTTGCTCCAAGCTCCTCACTTCCCCTCTATACAAATCCTATTATTTAACTTGATTTAATTGTTACCCGATCTTTTTCTAAAGCTGATTTTGCAACAGCTTCTGCAACAACCTTTGGAACTTCTTTATTTAGTGCATTCGGAATGACATATTCCGGGCTTAATTCTTTTTCAGGTATCACGTTTGCAATTGCAAATGCCGCTGCAATTTTCATATCTGTTGTGATATCTGATGCTTGAGAATCTATTGCTCCTCTAAAAATACCTGGGAATGCTAGTAAATTATTGATTTGATTTGGATAATCTGAACGTCCTGTTCCAACAACTTTTGCCCCGGCTGCAAGAGCTTCTTCAGGATAAATCTCAGGAATTGGATTAGCCATCGCAAAAACAATCGGATCCTTCGCCATACTCTTCACATATTCTGCCTTTAGTGCTGCTGGTCCAGATACCCCTATAAATACATCTGCATGTAATATGGCATCTTTCAATGTCCCTCTTACATTCTCTCTATTCGTCACTTTAGCAATCTGCAGTTGGCTAGAATTTAACCAGCCTTCACTTTGATTAACAACTCCTTCTAAACTAACAAGTGTAATATTTGTGAATCCTGCATGTAAAAGTAACTTAGCAATCGAGATTCCAGCAGCTCCTGCACCATTTATAACGATTTTGACCGCTTTCATTTGTTTTCCAACTACTTTTAACCCGTTTATGAGCCCAGCTAACACAACAATCGCTGTTCCATGTTGATCATCGTGGAACACTGGAATATCAAGGTCTTTCTTCAACCTATCCTCAATTTCAAAACAGCGTGGAGCAGAAATATCTTCTAAGTTAATCCCCGCAAATGTAGGTTGTAGCGCTTTCACAGTTGCGACAATTTCATCTACATTTTTTGTATCTAAGCATATTGGAAAAGCATCAATATTAGCAAAGTTCTTAAACAGCATACACTTTCCTTCCATCACAGGCATCGCAGCACCTGGTCCAATATCGCCTAAACCTAGTACAGCCGTTCCATCTGTCACTACGGCTACCATGTTTCCTCTAGAAGTTAGATGGTTGATTTCATGTGGGTTCTTTTCAATTTCCTTACAAACATCCCCTACTCCTGGCGTATAAACTAGACTTAACTCTGCTTCACTATTAATTTCTACTTTACTTACAACTTCTATTTTTCCCGCATGTTGACGGTGTAATTGAATGGCTTGTTCTTTTAAGTTTTTATGCTTCATTTTCAGTCCTCCTATTTGTAATCGGTTTCAACCAATAGTTTAATAAATTCGAATAATTTGTGACAGTTTATGAAACTTAAGAAACTTTTTGTAATTAAAAAAAGCAGCCATTGGCTGCTTAAAATAAATTCTGAAATGTAGATTTCGTTAAATCTTTGTTGACATATAAATAAACCGGCCTTCCGATCGCTCCGTACGTCATCCGCTCTCCAAGTACACCAATTTCTTTCAAATACTTGATATACTTTCTGACGGAAACACGCGATACTTGTACTGTTTCAGCAATTTCGTCCGTTGAAAAGGGTTCTTCTTTTTTATGAAGTATCGCACTAACAATAACTTGAAGTGTATTCGTGGTTAACCCCTTTGGTAATGACATCTGCTTCTTTTCGTTTTTGTGTAAAATTTTACGATCTAGTTCTTCCTGTTTCAAAGAATTTTGCTTGTTTAGCAAATAATGCTTTTCTCTATATGTTGTCAATGCTTGATTAAATCGTTCAAATTCAAAAGGTTTTATTATGTAATCAACCGCACCGTAACGTAAAGCCGTTTGGATTGAGTCGACATCATCAGCTGCAGTCACAAGAATGACATCAATCTCCCACTTATCTTTTGTTCGAATATGTTGCAGCAAATCTAATCCACTTTTTCCCGCCATGTATATATCCAATAACAATAAATCGACTTTTTCTTGCTTGATTACGTCCAAAGCTTCATTAAAAGACTTTGCTATCGCTACTAATTCAAATCCATCAACCTCTTGTAAATACCGTTTATTAAATTCTGCAACCATTGGATCATCATCTAATATTAATACTTTAATCAATAAAATTCTCCTCTGTTTCATATGGTATCTCAACCAAAATAGTTGTGCCATTCCCACTAAATGTATCAATCGTTATACGGCCTTTCAGATCGTCTATACTAGCTTTTACAAGAGCTAGACCATAGCCCCGCTCCTCTCCTTTTGTTGAAAATCCTTTTTCAAACATATTCTCTAAGTCATTCGTTTTAATCCCAGGACCTGTGTCTTTCACTTCTAATGTTAACCGGGATTCCTTAAATGATAATACAACGTCAACACTTTTAATGGTACGGTCCTCTACCGCCTCAATTGAATTATTAATCAAGTTACCTAAAATCGTAATGATCTTATGGTTCACATCAACAGATTTTGACTTAGGAATGACGTTTTGACTTTTTATTGATAACCTCACTCCACATTCTCTTGCGTAACTTAATTTACCTAACAAAAACCCTGATAATACAGCGTCTTGAATATCAGTTACTTGACCAATTTCATGATTCTTATGATCGACTAAATCAAGAATAAACGCCTTCAATTGTTCATATGCACCCATTCGCACCATGCCTAAAATAACATGAAGATTATTTTTGACCTCATGGGACTGTGCCCGCAGTGCATCTACATAAAGTTTTACACCTGTTAATTGTTGGGCAAGCTCGTTAATCTCCGTTTTATCCCTTAGTGTCGAGATCGCACCAATTACTTTATTATCAACAATGAGTGGAACTCGGTTGACTAATATGGAGATATCATTAATTTTTATCTCTTCCCCAAGTTCTTGTTTTCCTGTTTTTAATACACGTTCTAGACCATTCATTGGCAAATATTCTGTTACATTCATCCCTATTGGTTCAGGCGGTAACCCTGCCTTCTCAAATAATTTTGAGGCTGATTTATTTACAAGGGCAATTTTCCCCTCTCGATCAACAGCAATAATTCCTTCATGAACCGAATGAAGCATCGCATTCCTTTCTTCTAAAATCTTTGCAATTTCAGGAGGCTCTAGACCATATAGCGTTTTCTTTATGTATTTAACAATAAGAAGCGCACCAATTAGTCCGACCAGTAAGCCTAGAAGGGAACCTAAAATGATATTTCGATGATTTTGATTAATCATTTGTTGAATATGTTCTAATGAAATCCCTACTGCAACCGCACCAATTTGTTCATTCCTCTCATTTATCACTGGAGTAAATGTTCGTAAAGAAGTCGTTAGCGTCCCTTCAGAAATGGAGCTATATTCCTCATCTTCAAACACTCTAGCTTCATCGCCTCCTTCAAATGGAAGCCCGACTAACTCATGATTTGGGTGTGAATACCTGATCCCGTTCATATCCATGACAACAACAAATAGCACATCAGCTGCTTGCAGAACATCATTAGCATATTGTTGGACCTGTTCTGGCTCTTTTTCATTTAATCCCTTTTGGACAATCTCTGACTGCGCAACAATTCTTGCAACGGTGAGAGCTTTTTCTTCTTCATATCGTATACTATTATCATTTATCGATCGACTAACTAAAAGATCAGTAAATAATAAGGATAGAAGGACAACTATACATACGAGCCAAAGAATAATCGTGCGCATTTTAAACTTTTTTATGAACAAGGACTCTCTCCTTTCACACGTTTATATACAGCTAATGATATACAATGTCTTTGTTTTACTCAATGGACAAAAATAAACCAAAAGCCATACCGCATATGCTTGGTATGACTTTTGGTTTAAATCTTCAACCTTTGATGCTCATGATAAGCTGTTCAAGTTCCGGAGTAAACCCTTTAATTGCTTGTTCACCAACGACTGTAACCGGAACACCCATAAATCCAAATTTCTCTACTTCTTTTTGATATTCTTCACTAGCCATAACGTCTCTTACTTCAAAAGAAACACCTTTGTCTTGTAACATTTGTTTTACATAATTGCACTCAACACACCCGTCTGTTGAATAGACAATGACTTGCTTACTCATTCAGCGAAAGCCTCCTTAATTGCTCCTTTTGTAATCTTCCAATGGGATGTGTTCCAACGAACTTTTCCATCTTCAACTAAAAATATTTGTGGTGATTCATGTTTTATGCCAAAGTCTTCAGCCACTTGATTCGAAACTGGACGATCTTCAATTACATGGACAATCGCAGCAGACGCATTCGCCTCTTCCACAAACGCTAGCACTTCTTCATTCGCCTTTGCACTGATTGGACATGTTGTACTATGCTTAAAAAGCAAGTGCTTTCCAGGTTGTTGAATAAATTGATTCATTTCTTCAATACTTGTTAATTGTTTCATCATGGCTTACCTACCACCCTTTTTTAGTTCTTTTGCCATTACATTACCACATGCAAAGACGTATGACTATAAAAAAGCTTACTCGATGAGCTTAACAAAGTTAGCACCTTTAATGTAATCTAAGATGTTAGCAATGAATGTTTCTATTGTGCCTGCGTTTACGTGTTTCAATCCATTACATGTTTATCATTCCTCAATTGTTCTCTTTTAGTGCAAACACCTATTTCACACCAAAGATACATTATGTAAGTACCTTCTATTTAACTGGGCATATGATAAGTTTGATAACACATTGAAAGGATTGAACAAAATGTATCAAATGCCTAAAAATTCTCCTCATCCAATTTTTGATTACAAGAACCATCCTACTCGTTCCTCAAGCTATCTTGTAAGAAATGGACAGGATCAACATATAGAAACGATTCTGTCAGGAGTGAAACGACAAGCTTCAGCTATTGACCTTTATAGACGGCTAGCAAATACAGCGCCCAATCAAAAACATAAAACGGATCTTCTTCAAACGTTAGAGTCAAAAAAAGCCCAGTTGAAACACTTTACTCAATTTTATGGTAATCTTACTGGCAGACATCCTGAGTACCAAATTGACAAACTTCCCTTTCAACACTATAAAGAAGGCCTCCAATTGGCCTATAACTTAGAAGTGGAGGGATGTAATGACTATCAGATAAACTACTGGCACCGAAACGATCCATATATTCAAAATGTATTATTGTGGGCTCTACAAAGCGATCAAGAGAATGCTTCTAGATTACTCTCTTTATACGAAGAAGAGGAGAACTATCGTTTAACCGATTATGGACCAGAGCCATTCGTCGTTAATATTGAAGAGGCGACAAAGGAAAACTCCACATTCAGAACCGCTATATGGACAGGAGAACATTTGCAAGTGACGTTAATGAGTATTGAGGTAGGTGAAGATATTGGATTAGAAAGACACCCACATGTAGATCAATTCCTCCGTATAGAAGACGGGCAAGGGCTAGTACAGATGGGGCCAAGCCAAGATCAACTTGATTTCCAAACAGAAGCTTTCGATGACTTCGCTATTATGATCCCTGCTGGAACTTGGCATAATGTCACTAACATAGGGAATAAGCCACTTAAACTCTACTCCATTTACGCCCCTCCCGAGCATCCACATGGAACTGTCCATGAAACAAAAGCTATTGCTATGGCTGCTGAAGAGGACCATCATCATTAATCAGGCTCTTGTAACGAGTTTTTTCATCACATAAGGGGGTGTTAGATAGGTTTTCGTGCCAATCCCCCTTTTTTATTTTTTTGTTATTTGTCAATAAACTTCTCACTCCATATCCCCTAAAAGGATAAGTTGCATGTTAATTTACAAGATATAAATAGTAAAAAGCAAACAAAATTAAAATAAATACCACCACTGAAGTCATGAAAACAATAAATTTAAATGACGAATGAAATGTCTGAGTATTAATCGATTTACGGTTTCGAAAATAAATATACGTTGCAAGAGCAATCGTTAAAAGTCCCAATAACAAAGAAAATAAACTCAGAAACATTGCTAGGGTATGATCTAAATATTCATTGATCGGCGTATTAAAATGTAAGGTTGTTGCCAAAAATCCCACACCAATAATAGCAATTGCCGTTCTAATCCATGCTAGATAGGTTCTTTCATTTGCTAAGTGTTGTTGTATATATTTCGATTCATCTGTCTGTTTCATTTACTCGCCCCCTTTCACATCGCGTTACACCATTATCTTCAGTATCTACCTTTGCGATATGTCCATACGCCACCAATGGTTGCAAAGAGTACTTTAATAACACTAATTCAAGAAACCTAAGTACGTCGCATTAGTTGTTTCCGCCATTACTTCTCCATCTAAGAAGTGGTCAGCATCATAATGTGTATACTATACGAGCTAACATACATACTATTCACATACTTTTTTAACAATTACATACAAGGTCAGATCTATTCAACGTAGATTGGTGATAATATAATAGCCTTTAGAACAATATACAGAGACGAAGAGGCCTTTATACTCAACTAACCGGAGGAGAACATTGAGAGCTACTATTTATTTTGACTTTATTGACGATAGTGAAAAACCCATTTGGTATGTATTAGAATTTGAAGATTACTTAACATGGGATCAGACCATTTATTTTAGGCCGATGGGACCTTTTGAGAAGAAGGATTCACACGATTTTGATGAAAATAACGCTGGTGCTACCGTATTAATTGATGATTTAAAACAATCGTTATTTCAAGAGGGCCATTTGGGTATTAACCTGCCTAGCATCAGAGATCGGTTAGAAAGGGAAGGTTTTTATACTGATCAAATCAAGTCATTGGTCATGCAAGTAGGGGATATTGAAGAAGTGATGCAATTAGAGTCGTATTAGGAGAGTTGTTACTACTT
Organism: Halalkalibacter okhensis; assembly: GCF_000787375.1. Lineage (GTDB taxonomy): Bacteria > Bacillota > Bacilli > Bacillales > Bacillaceae_D > Halalkalibacter > Halalkalibacter okhensis. The sequence goes on from NZ_JRJU01000018.1 coordinate 42,451, forward strand.
ATGGTTAACCGGATTGTTGGTGGCATCGCAAAAATAACCGATGCAAACACTCCAGGTACAACTCCAATGTTAAAGAAAAAGATAGCTGGAATTAGGTAAACGAATGCGGGCATCGTCTGCATTAGCTCCAGTATCGGTCCCATTTAAAAGTACATATTTCTCTTCAAAGAATCTTTAGTCAAGTAAATGTGCACAAAGACGATATGATACTTACAATTTCATGTTGTGTATGCTAAACTATTCATGTCCTTCACAGGGCATACCACCTTCTTTGGTGAGATAAAGCGGTCGGGAAATCAACTTTATCCTACCATGAAGTGAGGTTTTTTTATTACCACGCTAGAAACTCTTTTGCCCCCCCGCATAGCCAGGGTTTTTCTAAACTATAAAACAAAGCAGCGGCCTATTCTCGATAGTATATCGGGAATAGGCCGCTGCATTTTTCTTCATGTTGATAGAGCTAAAGTATTTTTATTCCTTCATCTAATTCTGATACTATTCACTTGCTTCCATTAATAAATCGACTAAATGAACAACCCTAACGCGCCCTTCAAGCTTTTCTCGTTTAATTCCCATTTTCATTTGAAGAAGGCAACCTGGATTCGTAGTTACGATTGTTGTCGCTTGTGTAGGTTTAAACTTTTCCATCTTGGAATCTAATATCTCCATTGACTCTTGATAATTAACGATATTATAGATACCCGCAGAACCACAACAGCCATTATAGTCTTTCATTTCTTTATATCGAATTCCAGGTATACTGTTTAATAATTTAAGAGGTTCATCATGTACCTTTTGCACATTGGATAGGTGACATGATGGCTGGTAAGTAACGATATCCTTAACTGATTTAGTTAAAGTCAATCCATCTAACTCATAAAGTACTTCGCTAATATCTTTGGATTGATTGACAAAACGCTTAGCCCTTCCACTCCACTCTGGATCATTTTCGAATAAGTGGTCATACTCTTTCAACATAGCTCCACAACCACCAGCATTATTAATCACGTAATCAATTTCTTCTTTTTCAAAAACCTCTATATTTTTCCTCGCTAAGTTTTTAGCAACAGATACATCACCAGCATGAGAATGTAATGCCCCACAGCAAGTCTGCTTTTCAGGGATAACAACCTCAGCTCCCGATTTCTTTAATAGATTAATGGTATTTTGATTTGTCTCATAAAACATTGTATCCATAATACAGCCGGTAAACAAAGCGACTTTTATTCTCTTTTTCCCTTCTGCTTTTACGACAACTTTACGTTTCTGCCGTTGATTAGGTGACGTAATTTTAGGCATAATCGCTTCAAATTTTCCTAAATTAAGCGGTGCAATTTTGAGGATTTTTATATTCTGTACAATATTCTGAAAACCAGAAACCTGATAAAACCACATCAGGTTGCCTAATAAGTTCATTCTTGAGGGATTCGGAAACAAATCATTGAATATAAAGTTTTTTGCTACCCTTTTCGAAAATGACAATTGCTGGTTATCGGAAAGAACCTCTTTGGCGCCCTCCAGTATTCTTCCATATTCCACCCCGGTTGGGCATACTACTTGACAGGCTCTACACCCTAGACATTTATCAATTGGATCACGAATTTCTTCTAAATTTAATTTTCCTTCCGCAGCCATTTTGACAAGATTAATTCTGCCCCTTGGGGAATGCGTTTCCTTTCGCATCGTTTCATACGTGGGACATGCTGGTAAACAGTAGCCACATTGGACACAGTCAAAAGTATACTCATACCCTATTTTTTTCTGTAATTCGTTTAAGTTAGTCATCTGTTAAAACCAACTTTGAGACCCCTGGGGTAGGAAATATCTTCTTTGGGTTCATAATATTATTGGGATCCCATGCCTCTTTGACCCGTTTCATCATTTCTAAACCATCGATTCCTAACTCTTTTTCCATATAAGGGGCTTTCATTGTTCCAATCCCATGCTCACCAGATAACGTGCCCCCAAGTTCAATAGCTGCTTCAAAGATTTCAGTAACCGCATCTTCTACACGTCTCATTTCTTCTTGGTCTCTTTTGTCAGCAAGGATATTTGGATGGAGGTTCCCGTCACCAGCGTGACCAAAAACAACAAGGTCAATAGCATATTTTTCTCGAATTTCGATAAGTCGTTCAAACATTCGAGGAATCTGGCTCCTTGGAACAGTTGCATCTTCAGAGATTTTAGTCGGTTTTATCTTTGTAATTGCTGGAGAAACCAGTTTCCGTGCCTCCCATAACTTTCCTCTTTCTTCTTCAGTAGTGGCCACTTTCACTGTACGAGCATGTAATTGTTTACAAATCGTAGCAACTTCTTTAATTTCATCTTCAATTGCTACAGGATGACCGTCCAATTCAATTAAAACAATGGCCGCGGCATCTGTTGGATAGCCACTTGGTTTGAAATTTTCAACAGCTTGAATACATGACTGATCCATAATCTCCATAGCTGCGGGAAGAATACCTGATGACAATATAGTGGAAATGGAAGCGCCTGAATCAACAAGTTGATCAAAAACTGCCATTAGGGATACACTCTTCTTTGGTTTTGGGATTAAACGCAAAGTTATTTCCGTAACAATCCCTAATGTCCCTTCTGAACCTACAATTAATTTTGTTAGATTATAACCTGTTACATTTTTAATTGTCTGCCCACCAGTACGAATTAGTTTTCCTTCTGGTGTGACAACTTCCAATCCTATTACATAATCACCTGTGATTCCGTATTTTAAGCCACGAGGTCCCCCTGAATTTTCCGCTACATTTCCACCTATTGTTGAAACGTGAGCACTACTAGGATCTGGAGGATAAAAGTAACCTTTTTCTAATGCAGCCTTTTGGATTGAAGCCGTTATCACTCCTGGAGAAACGATAGCTATTAAATTTTCAGAGTCAATTTCAAGCTTTTGATCCATTTTCACCATGTCAATGACGATTCCACCATCAACTGGAAGAGGGCCTCCACTTAAACATGTCGCTTGCCCTCTTGGATATATTGGAACTAGATATTGATTGGCAAGTTTTACAATATCTATAACTTCATCACTATTGATTGGTTGGACGACGCGTTCGGGTAAATAGTACCCAAATGATCCGTCAAAAGCATAACTATGAAGGTCTGCTTCTTTTGATAATATTCTTTTCTGATCTGTAATGATGTTGTCTAGTGCCTTCTTCCAATCTTTTGACATAACATTACATCCTTCCGTTATCCAATATTAATGGATACAAACTTCTCTTCTAAATAATCTTTAATTCCGTATTTTCCACCCTCACGTCCATTCCCACTTTGCTTAACCCCACCAAATGGAGCTTGAGCTGTTGTAGGGATCGGATCATTAATACCAACAATACCGTACTCTAATCCTTCGATTACCTTAAATGCCCGGCTCAAATCATTCGTAAAACAATAAGAGGCCAATCCGTATTCTGGATGGTTCGCTTTTTCAATAGCTTCTTCTACTGTCTTAAACGTAAAGATTGGTGCTACCGGCCCAAATGTTTCTTCTATGGCGATTTTCATATTATCATTTGCAAAATTTATCACAGTTGGCTCATAAAAATTTCCTTTTCCTTGGATACTTACTCTTTTCCCTCCACAAAGAATCTCTCCTCCATGTTTGAGAGCATCTTCAATATGTTCTTCTACCTTGTTAATCCCTTTTTCATCAATTAACGGACCAATTTCTACACCAGCTTCGAGCCCATTTCCAATTTTTAATTTAGATACTTTCTCAGCTAATTTTTTACCAAACTCCTCAGAAATGGTCTCTTGAACATAAATTCGGTTCGTACAAATACACGTTTGACCAGCATTACGGAATTTACTTGCAATCACCCCATCAATGGCCAAATCGAGGTTTGCATCCTCAAAAATAATAAACGGAGCATGACCTCCAAGTTCCATCGAAACCTTTTTCACTGTATCCGCAGAATCCCTTATCAGTTTCTTCCCAACTTCAGTAGAACCTGTAAATGTGATTTTTCTAACCTTTGAGTTTTTTGTCATCTCCCCAGCAATTTCTGTAGCTGATCCACTTACTAGATTTATTACTCCTTTTGGTAAGCCAAGTTTATCAAAAGCCTCAATAACTTTAAGTGCTGATAAAGGGGTAGCTGATGCTGGCTTTAGAACAACCGTACAACCTGCAGCAAGAGCTGGAGCAATTTTTCGAGTAAGCATAGCGACAGGGAAATTCCATGGAGTTATAGCTGCAACTACTCCGACTGGCTCCTGGATAACCATAAGGTGTTTATTCTTAGCAGATGCCGGAATGGTATCTCCATAAATTCTCTTTCCTTCCTCTGCATACCAATCTAAATAGTCAATAGCAAGGTTTACTTCTCCTTTGGCTTCCGTAAAGGGCTTCCCCATTTCAGTCGTAACCGTACGTGCTAGTGCATCGGCATGCTCTCGTAAATAATCAGCAGCTCTTTTTAAGAAGTCCGAACGCTCTTTAGCAGGCCTTTTTTTCCATGCAGCAAAAGCTTGATCCGCAGCATCAATCGCACTTTCTACATCTTTTGCCCCAGCAGATGCTACTTCCTCGATAACTTCTCCCGTCGCTGGATTTTTTACAATTAATGATTTTCCTGAAATTGAATTAGTCCATTCGCCATTAATATATAACATAAGTCTCTACTCCCCCTATTGAGTTAATCCTTCTTCGACAATTTTTAATGCATAGTCAATTTCCTCTTTTGTCACTGTCGTTGGTGCAATGAAACGAATTACGTTACGCTCAGTTCCACACGGAAGCAAAATCAGTCCTTTTTCAAGTGCGTATTGTCTTAATTTATTGATTCTTTCTGAGTCCGGTAGACCTGTTTTTGTTACGAGTTCCATCGCTAACATTAACCCTAGTCCACGTACATCTCCAATACCTTCAATTGTTTGTTGCAATTCTAGTAATCTGTTTTTAAAATACTCCCCTTGTTTCATAGCATTTTCTAGTCCGTCTTCTTCTAATACCTGAATAGTTGCGAGGGAAGCAGCGCATGCAATTGGATTCCCTCCATAAGTACCACCATGAGTTCCAGCTGGCCACTGCTCCATAATTTCTCTTGATGCAACCAGTGCACTAAGCGGAAAGCCAGAAGCAATTCCTTTTGCTAAGGTTAAAATATCAGGTTTCACCCCAGAGTGTTCATAAGCAAACATTTTTCCAGTACGACCAAATCCTGTTTGAATTTCATCAAAGACCAAGAGAATTCCGTATTGATCACAGATTTCGCGTAAGCGCTCTAAAAATTGCTTCGGTGGTACAATATAGCCACCTTCACCTTGTACTGGTTCAATAATCATGGCAGCAACACTTTCAGGAGCAACTTGGAATTGGAAAACTTCCTCAAGATGAGCAAAACATCTTTCAACCTCTTGTTCCTCTGTTAACCCAGTTCTGTAAGCATAGGGATATTCACTGTAATAAACACTTGGTAATAAACCCTCATAATCTTTTCGATAGGCTGAATTGGAGAAAGTAATCGATGTAGTACCGATCGTTCGGCCATGAAACCCTCTTTTAAATGAAATTACAGCTGGACGTTTCGTCACTTTCTTTGCTAATTTAATGGCCCCTTCGTTTACTTCAGCACCACTATTACTAAAGTAAACCATTTGATCTCCGCCATTTAACTCATTTAGCTTCTCTGCTAGTTCTATATAGGAAGGATAATAGACAACGTTATGCCCACCGTGGATTAATTCTTCAAGTTGACTCTTTGCCGCTTCAACAACTTTGGGATGGTTATGGCCAACATTCGTTACAGCAACCCCACTTGCAAAGTCTAGATACTCTTTCCCATCTTCACTTGTTACATAACTCCCCTTTGCTTTAACAATCCCTATTTCTGTAGCTCTCAAAGCTGTTGGTGGAGTAACCTTTGCTGCTCTTTCAAATAATGACACCTTTGTTTTATTCATTATGATCCTCCTCATTTAACATCTCTTTTGTAACTTGACGAATTAATTTAGGCAAAATGTGAAATGTATAAGGTTTGTATACTCTCTCCGACCATTGGTGAGCATCTTTACCGTAAACACCCATATTAATAGATGGAATATTTAATTGTCTTATTCCATTTACGGGGACAGGATAAATTTTATCCCATTCAGGAAAGTTTTTAACTAAACTATTAATCTCTTCATCTGTATCATGTAATGATAAGTAGCTGCTATCTGATAAATAAGGAAAGAACTTTTTCATAGAGAATTTTTCACCGGTTTCTATTTCGGTTTCTTTTAGAACTCTGTCAATCACTTCGTATTTTTTTCTCTCTTTTTCATTTTTAATATTCAAGTAATTATGAGGACAGTATGGAGGGGCGAAGAATACGATAACCCTTGGCTTTTTTTCTGGATCTTGCTTCAATAGTTCTTCGATAATCTTAAAACAAAGCATTCTAGGTTCTAAATTACTATTTTGATCGACTACTTTTCTCGAAATAGATTCCGTATCTATCCCTTTTTGAGATAACTCATTAATCAATTCACTATAGCTATCGACTTCTGTTTTCCATGATATTTTTGAGGACGGAAGTCCTGTAATATTCAAAAATTCACTATATTGTTCAAATAACTTACTTTCCACTTCTATACAGGATTCTTTCGCAATATTTAATAGTTTTTCCATCACACTTTTCGGATTATCTTCGTAAATAAAATAATTAAAATAAAGATAACTAGTTAATGCGGTTTGTACATTGTAAAAGTCTTTATTATCTCTTTGAAATAAACAAGAAGGTGGTAAGACTAATTCATCTTTAATATTTTCTGCAAGTTCCATATTATTATTGATCCTGCGATTAATCTCTGCTGAAATATGGGTAGGATCCACCCCTGTTAAAGTCTCACCAACATGAGCTTCTCTTCCATAAATAAAAAAGCAGGGCAATAACTTTCCAACGGCTCCTGTGTGAATATAGCGGTTGGGATCCCCATCATATAACGGCGTACAAAAATCATTATTAATTGCCATAACGTAATCAAGTTCTTTTTCTTTTTTTAAACGATTTAATTCACTAATGGAGCAAATCACACCCGTATGTTCATTTTCTTCCACAGGATTAATCATTAAAAGTACATTTCCCGTTAATTCCTCTAGATGCTTAGAAAAATGAAGAATATTTGTAAGATGAACAGCTATTCCACTTTTCATATCAACTGATCCGCGTCCAAACATCCAGTCCCCCGAAAGAGCAGCTTGTTGAATTTCTACATTTTCTTCATAGGTAGAAAAAAAAGCTTTTATTTTCTCAGGATTAAAGGCATTTTCTTTCTGGGCTCCAAAGTCTTCAATCCCAACTGTATCGGAATGACTATGATAAATTACTGTTTTATCTGAAGGACCCATAATAAGAGCAAATATATTTTTTCTTCCCAATTCATCATTTTCTAACTTTTGTTCCCAAACATATTCTGGATGATTGCTGAAATATGGAATATGATATAAAAAAGCTTTAATAAAGTTTGCAATATCGACTTCGCCTTTTGTTCCATTTATACTTTTTAATCCTACTAATGTAGTTGTTATTTTTTCAATTTTTTCAGGATTATCAAGGTCCTTTATCTCTTCATATAAGGCCATTGCCTCTTGCCCATACTCTGAGTTAGCGTAACTTTCTTCTACTCTCAAAAGATTTCCCCCCTTTTAATAATAACGATCCAAATTGACGACATTGATCATATTAAAACGTTCTTGTGTCATAAATTCCGTGTAATTTTGATTAAAAATTTCCATACAACGATCTATATAGCGACCTGATTTGGCTGACATATGTGGTGTGACAACCACATTCTCTAGTTCCCAAAACGGATGTCCCTTTGGAAGGGGTTCTTCGATAAATACATCAAGAATGGCTCCTTTTATCTTTTTCTCATTAAGTATATTGTAAAGAGCATCCTCATCCATTAATCCACCACGACCGACATTAATTAGTACAGCATCTTTGTTTAATTGAATAAGGACATCTTCCGAAAAGATTCCCTTTGTCGTTGGTGTCAATGGCAGGATAATCGCAACATAGTCATAATCTCCTATCCTATTAAAGGACTGCTCCATGGTGAATACCTCGTCGAATGGAGCTACCTGTTTACCTAACGAATTGACGCCATGAACGGTCATATTAAATAACTTTGCTTTTCTAGCAAGCTCTGACCCAATGGCCCCAGTACCATAAATGAGCAACTGACCTTCGTTAAGTTCACCAACAAGATTATCACGATCCCAAACTTGTTGTTTTTGGAGCTCGATATACCGATGAAAATGTTTTGCAAAGTGTAACATCCCTCCAATAACGAATTCAGTCATTGGGATGGCATGAATTCCTCGAACATATGTAACAAAGATTTGCCGCTGTTTGATGGCTTCAAAGGGCAAGTCCTCTAACCCTACACTTAATAGCTGTATCCACCTGAGTCGGGGGAACCGGTCCAAGTTTTCAGCTGTTAAGTCGTTTCCAAATGTAATTAATATCTCTACCTTTTTTGAGACCTCTGTGTCTATTTCTTCTATATTGAAATAACTAACTATTTGTTCCCCGTTTTTTTTATAAAACTCTTGAAGATGTTCTTCGGTAAGTTCATCTGTTGTACTAACTATCAAATGCCTCTCCCCCCAAAAAGTTTTAATGCGAATGGAAATTCACAAAGGTCGCTCCTCACCTAATGGAACTATGTATTACCCTTGACGAACTATTGCTATAATTTCCATCTCGTTGTCATTTGGATTTTCTAATCCATGGCTTTGTCCAACCTCAATTACACAGATAGTTCCAGGATTAATTCGAACTCGCTCTTTTTGATTATTAATAAAATATCCTTCACCTTTCAGTACATAATAAGCCTCTGCTTCTCCAACATGTTGATGAAAGCCTATAGAGGTTTGTGGTTTAATGATTACTTTTGCGAATAGGGAAAGATCCCCAAACTTATCATCCATAGTTAATACTTTTTCAATTTCTATGGATCCCACACCACCATGAGGATTATTAATTAGTACTTTTTCTATTGAGTTTCTGACCATTAATTCACCCTCTATCCAAAAATTTGCGGAAGAATTGTAGATATGCTTGGAACAAAAATAACGATTAGAACTATAAGAGCTACAATACCAATTATGTGTAATATATATGGAAGTGTATTTTCTATTCCCATATTTTTATCAGTTATACTACACCCTGCAATTAAGGATAATCCAACTGGCGGCGTAATATTGGCTAAGGCAAAGTTCAATATTAAAACCATTCCAAAATGGATAGGATCTATTCCATACTGCATAGCTATTGGCATAAAAATTGGGCTAAGTAAAATTATTAAAGACGTCACTTCTGTTAGAGTTCCTAAAATAAATAAAATCAACGAAACCATTAATAAAAACTGAATAGGCGTACTTGCATACTGTAAAAAGAAATTAGAGATCATATCAGGAATTTTATTAACAGTTAGGACATAACTAAATGAACTTGCAACTGAAATAATGACTAGTATTGAAGCAGAAGTGATTGCAGAATTGATCATTATTTCCTTGAATTTATTAAAGGTTAACTCACGATAAAACATAGCCAGTATAAATCCGTATAATACTGCTATGACTGCAGCTTCTGTTGCTGTCACTAGCCCACTAAAAATACCACCTAGTATAAAAACGGGAGTCATTAACGGTAAAAAGGCCTCTTTACATATTCGCAAAAATTCTATACCACTACTTTTTGTTTGCTCAACAACTCCATAACCTTTCCTCTTAGACATGTATCCTGCATAAATACAAATAAATATTGTTAGTAGGATCCCTGGTAGAAGGCCTGCGATAAATAGTTTTCCAATTGAAATATTTGTTGATATCCCAAGGACAACCATGGTTATACTGGGAGGTATAATTAATCCTAGAACACCAGCAGGGCCAATAATACTAGCAATAAAGGCATTGCTATACTTCTGTTCTTTCATCCTAGGGACTAGTACTGAACCTACAGCAAAAGTTGTTGCAACTGTTGAACCAGACACAGCACCAAATAATGTACTAGTAACTACCCCCGTCATAGCTAAACCACCTGACAGCTTACCTACAATTGCATTTGCTAAGCGCATTAATCTTTTCGTTAATCCACCTTTTCCCATAATATTTCCTGCTAATATGAAAAGTGGTAACGCTAATAGAGAAAAGGAATTTACCCCAGCAAACATTCTCTGCACCATTATCTCAAATGAAATTCCTTGTAGAAACATCACTCCGATCGTAACAGTCCCCATCGTAAAGGCAATAGGCATGCCAAGGAAGAGAAGAACAAAGAAAGAAATTAGAATAATTAAAATCATATTGTCGTCTCTCCTTTTTTAGAGAAATCCAACATATTGACCAATAAAAAATAAATAGAAAATATGGAACTAATTGGTATCACACAATAGAATAATCCCATTGGCAACTTTAATGTTGAAGATGTCGTTCCCATTGATAAGATTGATAGTTTGAAGCCATACACCATGAGTACACAAAAAAATACGATCATAATCCCATGAATAATTAAGCCAATCTTACTACGAAGATTTTTATTGACTAAATTTACGAAGTAATTAACTGACAAATGCATCTTCTCGTGTAGCGCCAAGCTTGCTCCTAAAAAAGTTAACCAAACAACTAAAAGTCGTGCTAACTCTTCCGTTCCAGGTAAAGATACTCTGATAAATCTTGAAAACACTTGAATAAAAACAATAATAGTTAATCCTGTAATTGCTATTATGCAAAGTATGGCTAATAATTTAACTATCTTTTCCGTAAATTTCGTCAACATAAAATTCTCCTTTAATTTGAATCAATTCCTGTAGTTGACTCCTGCAAACCCAAGAGTTTTTAGAATATAAAAAAGTAGCACTACCAAAAGCCTTAAACAGTTTAACAATCTATTAGAATAAAAGAAATTCAACAATTTATCATTAAGACAATTTTGTTCCTCCCTGTTTTAGTAACATAATATAAACAGGGAGGAAAAATTTTACCAACCAGAGGCAGCTCTATAAATGTTCATTAGCTCTTCCCCAAAAGTTTCTTTTTCCCACTTATCATATACAGGCATCATTTTTTCACGGAAGGCTTCTGTATCTACGTCATCATTAATGATCATCCCTCTTTTAGCCAACTCCTCAAGATAATCATCTTCACTGTCGTTATTAATTAACTGAAGTTCTTTAGAAATTCTGTCTCCTTCATCAAGGATAACTTGCTGATCCTCAGGTGAAATTTTCTCCCACGTATCGTTATCTATAACCATCATAACGGTATTATAAAAATGTCCTGTTAGTGATAAATAATCTTGTACTTCGTCAAATTTAGGGGCAACAATATTAGCAAGAGGGTTTTCCTGAGCATCTAGAGCACCCTGTTGTAAAGCACCATAAACCTCACTAAACGCCATAACAGTCGGCATGGCTCCTAATTGCTCAAACGCATCAACGCGTAAACTTGTTTCCGCAACTCGAATACTCATGCCTTCCATATCTTCTGGAGTAACAATTGGCTTTTTATTATTTGTAACATGTCTAAATCCCCACTCTAAATAAGAAACCTTAGTCATCCCTTGTTCATCCATGACATTTGCTAAGTACTCACCAAATTCTCCTTCATACGCCGCACGAGCGTGTTCAACGTCTTTCCACATATATGGTAAATCCTCAATAGCCATACGCATGTCTAAAGCTTGCATAGATCCCACCATAATAGCTGCAGATTCCATAGTACCTAACCGTACTTGTTCTAACATTTCTGTTTCAGAACCCAATTGACTATTAGGAAAGATGTCAAAGTTTATACGTCCATCTGTTTTGTCATGAACTGTCCCAGCCATCTCAAGGATTAAATCAGCGGCAGGGGTACCCTCCGATAAAGCATGTCCTAATTGTAAACTGATAGACTCTTGCTCAGGACTGTCTTGACTACTTGAATTCGCCGTAGCTTCCTCTGTAGTTTCGCTTGAACATCCAATAAGAGCTATTAGCAATAGTAATGTGCTTACAATACCAAAAGTGATTCTTTTCATCTTTTTTCCTCCCTTTTACATCCTTTATAGAATTACTAAATTACCTCAATGCTATATAAGAACTATAGTCTTCTTTCCGTTGCCCCCTTGTGTTATTTATATGCTAAGTCAAAATGCGTTTAGTTACATTTTGCACGTGTAGCTTCATTTGCTCTTCTGCATCAAAGGTGATTTTTGTTGATAGAGCTTTAACAATTCTTAAGTGTTCTTCAACTGCCCCAGTAGCACTTTCTTGGAGTGTATTTGATAAAATTAAAAATCTCTGTACTTGATATATAAGATTTTCAATGTATTCTTTCAGTTGTACATTCTTTGAAAACTCAGCGATAGTAAAGTGAAATTCATTATCTAACTCCAGAAACTTGCTATAATCGGACTCTTTTATTGCCTCTTTTTGTTGGTCACAAATATCTTGCAAATGGCAAATCTTTTTTTCATCGATATGCCCTGTTGCTAACCGAACAGCTAATGTCTCTAAAGATTCACGAATAATTTGAAATTCACTTACATCTTGCATTGAAATCATACTTACTTTTGCTTTTCGACCTGGCTTCATTTCAACTAAACCTTCAAAAGCCAATTGATTTAATGCAGCTTTAATCGGTGTTCTACTAATACCTAATTTACTAGCAAGGTGCTCTTCCGCTAATATTTCTAAAGGTTGGAAATCATTCTCAATAATTGCTTGCTTAATGACTTTATATGCTTGTTCAGCAAGTGTTTCTGATGGTTTAAGTTTTTTCATTTCCCTCACCTTTTATTGTATTTTGTATCCTGTATACAGAATACATTAGTGAACTATTGATGGTCAATTAGAAAAAGTATAAATTTTCAAATAATTTGTCATGTTATCTAACAACGGTTAAAAGTCTTGTTAATAAGTTAATAACATCCGATAGAAAATAAAAGCATTCGTTCACTATTGGAACGAATGCTTTTATTTATTAAAATACTGTTTTCTATCATGGCTTCCATCCAAACCCAGTAAAGGTTAAATACTTTGATTAATTATAACGAAAGGTTCCTTTTGACAATAGTACTTAATTTTTGGATTCCTTTAACTATCTCATCTTGGTCAGCATAACTAAAGGAAAGTCTAAGACACTCCGATCCTATTTGTTGATCCAAGAAAAAATATTTCCCCGGGACAAATGAGACCCCTTCTGAGAGTGCCTGAATTAATAATTGCGATGTATCGATACCAGCAATGCGGACCCATACAAAGTACCCGCCGTCTGGTATATACCAGGAAGCTGATTTGGGTAAGTATTGGTCCAAAGCAGAAAGCAATGCCCAAAATTTGGTTTGGTAAGTACCTCTTAACGTTTTTAGTCGTTTTTCAAAATTAATACTTTCAAGATAAGTTGCCATTGTTGCTTGAGCAAATGGATGGTCTAAATCCTTTTTAAACCATGCCAAAGTAGTAATAAATTCTGGTGCCTCCGCTACCCACCCAATCCGAAGTCCTGGTGCTACTATTTTAGAGTAAGGTAATTCGAATGATGGGTCAGTCTAAAAATGGTTATGTAAGGTTTAATTTTGAGGTTTTGCCGTTCATTTGCCGTTTAAACGAAGAAGATATAGAGAAAGAAAAATAGACAAAAAGAAAAACCCTTGATACACAAGGGCTTAAACACAATGACCCGTACTGGGTTCGAACCAGTGACCTCCACCCTGTCAAGGTGGCGCTCTCCCAGCTGAGCTAACGGATCAAGATAATATTGTATCGACATCTATTAATATACTGAATTACTAAGGTGTTGTCAATATAAATTTGGCGCGCCTAGTAGGACTCGAACCTACAACGCAAGAACCGGAATCTTGAATGATATCCCTTTCACCATAGGCGCACATATCATAAGCGACGTATTCTAATATAACTCAAGAGGGACATTTTGTCAAGACATAATCCCTCTTGAGAGATTGCTTTTATTTTGCTTCAGTAGGTGTTCCTTCTTCAAGCATTTTGTTGAAACGCTCGCTAATGTCTTCTTCTGTATAGCCTGCCTCACCTAAACGTGCAGCAAGGTTTTTCGCCCATAATTCTAAACGTTGAGCCATTTTCGCATATTTTTTTGATTCAGACCCTTTACCTTGCTTAGCACGGCCTTCTGCGTTAGACATGACGTTCTCAACGATGAATAAGCTTTTCCAAACCATTTCTTCATCTAATGTCTCGTGAACTTCTCCTAATTCAGCTAGAACTTTTCGGTAAAACCCGCTGAACTCTTTAAAAGAAATCTCTTCGTCCATATTTAAGTACACTTGAATTTGATCATACAAAGCTTGCATGTATTGCACTCTCCTTATTTAACTTCTTATGGGATTCTGTTCAAAAAGGAGTGAGTTTCCCCTTTTTAAACATACTGCAATGAGCGGAACTGCTACACGACTCTAAGAGTGGGTTTCTCCTAGAGTCGTGTAGCGTGTGAGCCATTGCCATCTTTTTGAACACTCTAAGTCATTATAACATAAATTTTTTTTCGTTTCTTATAAAATCGTACAAATAGAAAAGAGCTTAAAGGAGTCTCCTGTAAGCTCTTTCCCAGCCAAGTGATATTTAATCTTTACAATAATCGTCGAATGCTTTTTCAAGCTTTTGAACGACTTGAATTGGTTCATGTCCTTCAATTTCAAAGCGTTCGACCATTGTTTTAATTTCACCGTCTTTTAATAAAGCAAATGAAGGTGAAGATGGAGCATAGCCAGTGAAAAACTCTCTTGCTCTTGCAGTCGCTTCTTTGTCTTGCCCAGCAAATACAGTAACAAAGCGATCTGGCTTTGTTTCGTAATTTTTCATGTATGCTGCAGCTGGACGAGCAATCCCACCGGCACAGCCACAAACAGAATTAATCATGACTAAAGTTGTTCCTTCTTTCTTTAGGACTTCATCAACCTCTTCAGGTGTTTGTAATTGTTCATAACCAGCTTCCACCATTTCTTGGCGAGCTACTTTAACTACGTCGTTCATATAAAAATTAAATTGCATAGACTCATCACCTCATAATCATATGTTACTTTTATTGTAACCCGATCAATTAATAAAACCAATTCTTTTGCATTAAAAAGAGAAAGATCATTCCTGACCTTTCTCTATTCTTTACTGAAGTGCTGTTTCTAACACTTCGATATTTCTTCTCATTAGACTGAAATAGTCTTCATCATTTTGTACGTCTTCTTCAACAAGCGCTTCTAAATTATGAAGATATAGAGCCTCTGCCCCTACTTCATCCTTAACGACTTCGGCTACTTTTGTTGGAATGTTTTGCTCAAATAACACATACTGTAATCCGTATTCATTTGCTAATTCAATTATATCCTGCAATTGACGTTGCGATGGTTCATTCGTTGGTGAAATACCTGCAATACCAATTTGCTGTACACCATAACGCTCTTCCCAGTATCCATATCCAGCGTGTGAAACTAGGAATGTATCTTTATTTGCAGCTTCAATCATTGATTGAAATTCTGCATCTATTTCTTCTAACTCAGACTTTACTTCTTCAAAGTTTGCTGTGAACACTTCTTCCTGTTCAGGCATTAATTCAACAAGTGTATTCTTAATGTTTTCAGCAAGTGTAATAGACAAGATTGGATCTAACCATACATGCGGATCCTCATCATGATCGTGGTGGTGATCATCGTGCGCGTGATCATGCTCTTCCTCTTCTTCATGTGCATGGTCATCATGTGCGTGATCGTGCTCTTCGTCTTCCTCATGTGCATGATCATCGTGTGCGTGGTCGTGTTCTTCGTCTTCTTCATGCGCATGATCATCATGTGCGTGATCATGTTCTTCGTCTTCTTCATGTGCATGATCATCATGTGCGTGATCGTGTTCTTCGTCTTCTTCATGTGCATGGTCATCATGTGCGTGATCATAGTCGATGAAATCTATTCCTTCTGAAGCTTTAACAATTGAAACACCTTCACCTTCAAGCGTTTCAATTAATGCATCGACAAACCCTTCAAGACCTGCACCATTGTAAATAAATGCATCCCCTTCAGCTACAGTAATCATTTCACGAGCTGTTGGTTCAAATGTATGGGCGTCTGCACCTACAGGGACGATATTTGTAACATTGACAAATTCTCCTCCAATTTTAGTAGCAAAATCTTCAAGTGGAAAAATAGTAGTAAATAATTCCAATGTTTCTATTTCTTCAATGGGTTCTTCAGTTGTTGGTTGCTCTTCTGCTTGTTCGTTTCCGCCGCCACATGCTGCTAGAAATGAAGAAGCAATAAGCACCGTAGCAAATAAGCTTGATAGTTTCTTCATAATAATCCCCTTTCGTAATGATTACGTTTAATCACAATTACAAATTATATCGTAACCTTTACGATTTGTAAATAAAAATTACCAAACTAAAAAAATAAGCTTCCAAAAGAGACTAACAGAGATAAATTATCTTAAAAAGCCTGCTATGAACGGATTCTCATAACAGGCATGTAGGTCAATGCTACTTCTTTAAGGATTAAAATAATTGAATTTTTTTCAATAGCTTTGTCGTTTACCTTCTTCTTGCGCGTTAATCCTTCTTTATTAATACTTATTACCGTTACGTTGCGTTGACAACGTCTAGACGCTTTTTATACACATCATTTAGTTTTTTATAATGTTCAAAAAGCTGCGGAATCACAGTACTTAGCTCACCTTCATCTCGCTTTTCAACAGCAGAATTAAAAGCAATAGTTATTTCTTTATGTTTTTCAATCCATTCCTTATCAATGGCTTCTCCATTTTCAAGCTCACCTTTTTGCTTCGCTTCCTTTAATTTCTTCTGAAGTAAATCACGCTCTGAGCGGATTTCCTTCCATCTTTCTATTTCGCTTGGTGCGAATTTTTCAGCAAGCAATTCATAATAAAAGTCTAAGTGAACTTTTAGGTCCTTATCAATCTCTTGTTGTTCATGTCCACAGCATTCCTGCTCCGGATCTTCATTTGGTACTTCTGCCTGAACAGGTGCCAACGATGTAACAACAAAAGATGCTAACAAAATAATTTGTGCAAGAAGAAACAACTGGTGAAAACGTTTCATGAATTGGTCACCCTTTCCTTTCTGTTACTTATAGAATAACCAGGATCACCAATTTCATGTAAAACGAAAAATAAGCTGATAAGAAAAATTTTTATCAGCTTTGTTGAAATATAAAGTTTATGTACAAAATCAACCCGTGCGAACATCTGGCGATGGCTTCTCTCGCCGTGCGCCTTTAGGAGAAGAACGCTCCTAAAGGCTTAAGACATTACGGTGCTCTGCTTTGCTTCTTGTACGGCTAAAGCAGGGAACCGTTTCTTCTCTTTATTCGTGCGAACCTGTGGCGATGGCTTCTCTCGCCGTGCGCCTTTAGGAGAAGACCACTCCTAAAGGCTTAAGACATTACGGCGCTCCGCTCATCGCTTCGAGCAAGCTCAAAAAGGAAGATCGCCTTTTTGAGCTTGCTCTTTAATAAATCGTTGTTGTTTCGGCTGTCATGTTTTCTAATTTTTCTTTTACCCTTGCTAAGAAGCGTCCACATACTAGACCATCTAGCACACGGTGGTCTAGGGATAGGCAAAGGTTGACCATACTGCGGATGGCAATCATATCTCCTGCGTCGCTTTCTATGACAACAGGTCGCTTCACAATTGATTCTATTGAAAGAATTGCTGCTTGAGGATGGTTAATGATCGGCGTCGAGAGAATAGAGCCAAACGAGCCGGTGTTATTTACTGTAAATGTCCCACCTTGCATATCAGCTCCACTTAGCTTTCCTGTACGTACTTTGCTAGCTAATTCTTGTACTTCGCGGCCAAGTCCTTTAATCGTTTTCTCATCTGCATGTTTAATAACAGGGACAAATAATGCATCGTCTGTTGCAACTGCCAGCGAGATATTAATATCTTTCTTTTGGATAATTTTATCTCCTGCCCACATAGCGTTTAACTGCGGGAATTCTTTTAACGCTTCTACCGTCGCTTTTATAAAGAAAGGCAAGAAAGTTAAATTAAATCCTTCTTTTTCTTTAAAGCTATTTTTGACTTGGTTTCGATACTGTACTAGATTCGTTACATCTACTTCGACCGTCATCCACGCATGCGGCGCTTCATGTTTGCTTTTTACCATATTGGCAGCAATCGCTTTTCTTACTCCAGAAACAGGAATTTCGACATCGCCTTGCATAGTTTCGATAACATTTGGCTCTTGTGACATTGAAGCTTTCTTACTTTCCGGTGGTGTAACTTGCGTAGCAGGTACTTCTACTGCAGGAGCAGCCTTTTGTACTCCTCCTTTATCAATAATCCGTTGAAGGTCTTTGCGTGTGATTCTTCCACCCTTACCAGAACCAGTTACTTGCTCAAGGTCAATATTGTGCTCTTGAGACATACGTAGAACTGCTGGGGAATAACGGCGTTTTTGTGACTGATCGGACTGATCGTCACTAGTTCGGTTAGTGACATGATTTTCTTGCTTCGTCGATACTGTCTCACTACTGTTACTAGCTTCCCCTTCAACTTCTATTGTACAAATTACGACCCCTACTTCAACCGTTTCATCTTCTTGTACGCGAATCTCCTTAATCGTACCTGAAAACGAAGAAGGAACTTCAGCATTCACTTTATCTGTCATGACTTCTGCAATTGGGTCGTATTTATTCACATATTGACCTGGTTCTACAAACCATTTGCTTATCGTGCCTTCCGTGACACTTTCCCCTAATTGGGGCATTTTCATTTCTGTCGCCATTCGATTCCCTCCTAGCGATTAAAATTCAGCAAGCTCTCGCATCGCTTTTTCAACCTTCTCTGGGTTAATCATGAAATATTTTTCCATCGTTGGGGCATAAGGCATTGCTGGCACATCTGGACCAGCCAAACGTTTAATAGGAGCATCTAGATCAAATAAACAGTGCTCAGCGATGATTGCCGCCACTTCCCCCATAATACTGCCTTCTTTATTATCCTCAGTTACGAGTAACACTTTGCCCGTTTTTTTCGCTGCCTCAATAATCGCTTCCTTATCTAACGGATAAACCGTGCGTAAGTCTAGAATATGCGCCGTGATTCCTTCTTTTTCAAGACGATCAGCTGCTTGCAAAGCAAAATGAACGGAAAGTCCATACGTAATAACCGTTATATCATCGCCTTCACGCTTCACATCCGCTTTGCCAATAGGTAAGGTATAATCCCCATCAGGTACCTCGCCTTTTATTAATCGATATGCTCGCTTATGCTCAAAGAATAGAACTGGATCTGGATCGCGAATAGCTGCTTTTAGCAACCCTTTTACATCATAAGGGGTAGAAGGCATAACTATCTTTAACCCCGGGACACTCGCAAAGATAGCTTCAACCGATTGAGAATGATAGAGAGCCCCATGGACTCCACCACCATATGGAGCACGAATCGTTATTGGACAACTCCAGTCATTGTTTGAGCGATAGCGAATCTTGGCCGCTTCTGAAATAATTTGGTTCACCGCTGGCATAATAAAATCAGCAAATTGCATCTCAGCGATGGGCTTCATCCCATACATCGCTGCTCCGATCCCAACACCAGCAATAGCGGATTCAGCAAGTGGTGTATCAATGACCCGTTGTTCTCCAAATTGCTCATACAAGCCATTTGTCGCTCGGAAAACACCGCCCCTTGCCCCGACGTCTTCACCTAGCACAAATACTTTTTCATCTCGTTCCATCTCTTCTCTCATTGCCTGCGTTACTGCTTCTATATATGAAATAACAGCCATTTTTCTTCCCCCTTTCTATTCTTCTGCATACGTGTACAGCATAGCACTTTCTGGATCTGCATACGGTGCTTGCTCTGCATATTCTGTTGCTTCATTAACAATCCCCGCCAGCTCTTTTTCAATGGATGCCACTACTTCGTCTGTTAAGATCCCTACATTCTTTAAATAGTCAGCAAATGTAAAAATCGCATCTAATTTCTTTGCCTCTTCTACTTCCTCACGCGAGCGATAAGCACGATCATCGTCATCACTTGAGTGAGGAGTTAAGCGGTATGATACTGTCTCAATTAGAGACGGCCCTTCACCTTTTCTGGCACGATCTGCCGCTGCTTTTACTGCTTCATATACGGCTAGAGGATCGTTCCCATCAATTGTTACCCCAGGCATGCCATACCCAATCGCCCGATCTGAGACTTTTTCGCAAGCCAATTGTTTCTCAATTGGCACAGAAATGGCGTATTTATTATTTTCACACATAAAAATAACAGGTAATTTGTGAACCCCAGCAAAATTCGCCCCTTCATGGAAATCACCTTGGTTTGATGATCCTTCTCCAAAGGTTGTGAAAGTGACAAAATCCTTCCCTTCCATCCTGCCGCCTAATGCAATTCCAACAGCATGCGGAACTTGAGTGGTTACAGGCGATGATCCCGTTACAATACGGTTTTTCTTTTGTCCAAAATGCCCTGGCATTTGTCTTCCACCCGAGTTAGGGTCCTCAGCTTTTGCAAAACCAGATAACATTAGATCGCGAGCAGTCATTCCAAACGTGAGAACCACTCCCATGTCACGATAATAAGGCAAAATATAATCCTTCTCTTTATCTAATGCAAATGCTGCTCCTACTTGAGCTGCCTCTTGCCCTTGGCACGAAATAACAAAGGGGATCTTCCCTGCGCGGTTTAAGAGCCACATACGCTCATCGATCTTCCGGGCAAGCAGCATCGTTTTATACATTTCAAGCACCGTTTCGTCAGATAGACCTAATGCATGATGTCGATTTTCAGTCATCTTTCTTCCTCCCTCAGTATTATGAATGAATAGCAAGACCATCTACAGCCAGAGCCGCTTCACCTATTACTTCAGATAAAGTCGGATGTGGATGAATCATCTCTGCAACTTCAAAGTGAGCAGCATCCAATACTTTTGCTAAAGCTGCCTCAGAAATCAAATCGGTCACATGAGGACCAATCATATGAACCCCAAGAACATCCTGATTGTCTTCATTTGCTACCACTTTCACAAAACCATCTGTTTCTCCATATACTAACGCTTTTCCTATTGCTTTAAACGGAAATGTTCCGACTTTTATACGATAGCCTTGATCTAAGGCTTGTTTTTCGGTTAATCCTACACTCGCCATTTCAGGGTTGCTATAAATGCATTTGGCTACTGTGTCATAATTTATTGGATCGGGCTTCTTCCCAGCAATATGATCCACTGCAACAATGCCTTCATGGGACGCAACATGGGCCAGCTGTAAACCTCCAATAACATCTCCAATTGCATACATATGCGATTCTTTTGTTTGATTAAATTCGTTCACAGCGATCACACCATTTTCCACTTGAATGTCGGTGTTTTCAAGTCCTATATCTGCCACATTGGCTACTCGGCCAACAGAAACGAGCAATTGTTCAGCATGATAGGCTTTCTGTTGTCCCTTACTCTCTGCATGAACAGTTACTCCCTCATCCTTTTTCAATGTTTCTGGAAGGACTTTAGCGTCTGTTATAATGGTAACGCCCTTTTTCTTTAAGATCCTTGCAGCCTCTTTAGCAATCGCCTCATCTTCTGTAGGAAGAATCTGTTTGCTATACTCAATGACTGTGACATCCACCCCAAAATCATTCAGCATGGATGCCCACTCAATTCCGATAACCCCTCCGCCTACAATAATCATTGATTTCGGTAGAACCTCAAGGGAAAGAGCATGGTCTGAAGTTAGTACATACTTGCCATCTGCTTTTAGTCCCGGTAATTCCCGAGGTGAGGATCCCGTTGCGATAAGAACATATTGGGGAATAAGCATCGTATTTTCTTCGCCATCTGAACGTTCTACAGAGATCGTGCCTGACGTTGGTGAGAAGATGGATGGTCCAAGAATTCGACCTGTTCCTTCGTATACATCGATTTTTCCTTTCTTTAACAGGTGTTGAACCCCGCGATGCAACTGATCAACAATGGTTTCTTTCCTTGCTTGCACTTTTTTAAAATCTAAGCTTACGTCGTTAGTGATGACGCCAAACTCTTCTGAACGCTTTGCAGTTGCAAATACTTCAGCACTTCGAAGTAATGCCTTACTCGGAATACATCCTTTGTGCAAACAAGTTCCACCTAGCTTTTCTTTTTCAACAACTGCCACTTTCAGCCCATGCTGTGCCGCTCGAATGGCGGCAACGTACCCACCTGTACCAGCTCCTAAAATGACAAGGTCGTATTCTTCAGCCATGTAACGTTCCTCCTAACTCTAATGAGTTACTCGAATTTAGATAATAAGGCAAGATCGGCCTTCCCTTTACTTGCGCTTACTCTTGTGCGATGGCTTCTCTCGCCGTGCGCCTTTCGAGAAGTTCGCTCGAAAGGCTTAAAACATTTACGGCGGCTCCGCTCATCGCTTCGAATTGTTCTAAAAAGGCAAGATCGGCCTTTTTAGAACAATTCTCTAACGGCGTGATAGGATGTGTTGACCGTTTTGTAGGAATTGTCTTCTTGATCTACGCATTCGTTCAATTCGTTCTTCAGCCATACGGTCAGCTGCTTTGAACGTTGGAATTTGATCACGTTTGGATATATCAAATACTTTCTCAATGTTTTGGTAGATTCCTTCTACTTTCTTTAATGCTCGTTCACTGTTGTAGCCATTTAATTCATCTGCCACATTAATAACGCCACCTGCATTGATGACATAGTCTGGTGCATAGACAATACCCATTTCGTGAATGAGACTACCATGACGTTCTTCTTTTAGTTGATTATTGGCTGCACCTGCAATCACCTTTGCTTTTAATTGCGGTATGGTCTGATCGTTAATAATAGCACCAAGTGCACATGGGGCAAAGATATCACAATCGACACTATAAATTTCATTTACATCCACGGCTTTTGCGTTAAAATCAGCTACTGCTCGTTGAACGGATTCTTTGTTAATGTCTGTTACAATTAATGAAGCACCTTCTTCGTGAAGATGTTTACATAAATTATAGGCAACATTTCCAACCCCTTGTACAGCGATAGTTTTCCCTGCTAAATCATCCGTACCAAATGCCTCCTTAGCAGCAGCCTTCATCCCAACGTACACTCCGTACGCCGTTACAGGGGACGGATTTCCCGAAGATCCAAAGGCAGGAGAGATTCCTGTTACATAATCCGTTTCCTCATAGATTGTATCCATATCCTGTACAGTTGTCCCGACATCTTCGGCCGTAATATAGCGGCCGTTTAAGCCTTGAATATAGCGGCCGAATGCACGAAACATTTCTTCGTTTTTATCTTTTCTAGGGTCTCCAATAATAACGGTTTTCCCTCCGCCAAGATTTAAACCAGCTGCCGCGTTTTTATATGTCATGCCTTTTGCTAAACGCAGCGCGTCCTCAAATGCATCAGCTTCTGTTTCATACATCCACATTCTCGTTCCACCTAGTGCAGGACCAAGTGTAGTATCATGAATGGCAATAATAGCTTTTAATCCAGATAATTTGTCTTGACATACAACGACTTGTTCATAGTCGTAGTTTTCCATATAAGAGAATAATTCCATGATGTTGTAGCCTCCTTAAATACGTCACCTTGCTTTGATGACTCCTTACCCTATCTATTGCAAAAACCATGCCATAAAAAGTATTTTTCTCCATCCCTTATCTAGTCTTCACAAAACGCTCACAATCCAAAATAAACCGTGCAAGTTTTTTCATTAATGTGCAAGTTTTTGCATGCACATTTATGCAATATGATATTTCTCCATTTTATAATAGAGGGAGCGGATAGAGATCCCCAATGACTTGGCCGCTTTTGTTCTATTTCCTTGATAACGTTCTAACGTATTTATAATAAGTGATTTTTCATATGTATTTAGTTGTTCCTGCAAAGTTCCTTCCTTCTCCCAGGTTGGCCGTTTTGGGATGTAAGATTTTATTTTCCCTTCTGAGAAAAGAGGAGGAAGATGTTGTATATCAACTCGGCGGCTGGCTGGTTCCATATAAATCATCGTCCGAGCTAATACATTTTCTAGTTCCCTTACATTCCCCGGCCAATTATAGTCACTTAAATAATCAACTGCTTCACGAGAGATCGACTGAACATATCTTCCATAATCTTTATTTAACTTTCTCAAAAGATGCATCGCTAATAATTCCAAATCATTCATTCTTTCACGTAAAGGTGGAATTGAAATCGGAAATTTATTCAACCTATAATAAAGATCTTCTCGAAAGCGGCCTTCTGCTATTGCCTTTTCCAAATTCACGTTTGTAGCAGCAATAACCCTTACGTTAATCGAAATCGGTTTCGTTCCTCCGACCCTAATAATTTCTTGTTCTTGAAGAACACGCAATAATTTGGCCTGCATCATGCTAGACAGTTCTCCAAGTTCATCTAAAAAGATGCTTCCATGATCCGCTTCTTCAAATAACCCTCTTTTTCCTCCACGTTTTGCCCCTGAAAAAGCACCTTCTTCGTATCCAAACAGTTCACTCTCAAGCAATTGCTCTGATAGTGCAGCACAATTAACACGGACAAATGAATGATGCTTCCGTTGACTCTCACTATGTATCGCGTGCGCAAATAATTCTTTCCCCGTACCTGATTCCCCTCTAAGTAAGATTGTAGCAGGAGTTGAAGCTGCGAGTTTGGCTTGTTCAATGGCCACTCTCATCTCCTCAGAAGTCCCTATAATTTCATCAAACGAATATTTAGCTTCTAGAGTTTGAATTCGTTTTTTGGCTTGTTCAAGTTGCCCATGCAAAAAATTTAATTCAGAAACATCATGGATGACTCCTACACTGCCTCGCTTTTGTCCATCGACAATAATAGGGGCTACATTGACAATCACATCTTTTTTCATTGGCCCTACCTTCAAAGATACCCCTCTTACAGCTTTCCCCGTTTCAAGCACTTGTAAATGCATGCTTTCCCCTTCAGAGATATCAGCTGTTGCAGGATGGCCAATCACCTCTTCTGGTTGCAAGCCCGTTAACCTCGTATATGCAGGATTAATCATTAATCCAATACCATTCTCATCGACAACAGAAATGGCATCATCTGATGATTGAATTATCGCTTCAAGCATTGTTTGAATATTTCTTAAATCCGTTACTTGATCTGTCATGGCTACAATATCTGTTATATCTTTAAACACTGCTAACGCACCAATACAGCGACCTTCTTCAATCATTGGAACTCTTGTTGTGATGACGCTCGTTCCATTTTGTAGTTGCTGCTTACGGTTATGTTCAGCTTGTTGTGTTTTCATGACTCTAGGTAACCCACTCGATTTCATTACTTCAAAAAGAGGACGCCCGATTGCTGATTGAGCTTGTATACCTGAAATTCGCTCAGCAGCCTCATTAAAGATTAAGATCTGTTCATTTGAATTAATTGCGATCATCCCGTCATGTGTCGAATTCAAAATCGTTTCTTGAATGGACATTTGCTCATTCAAACGGACAATCAATTGATCCTTCTCTTTCATTAATGAGTAGAATAGTCTGGCTAATTGAGAGGGAACGATCATCGTCTGAGGCGAAATCGTTTTTCTCAGTTCCGTAAGAACCTCAGGATTCCCTGTTGATTCAAATATAAAATCAACTTGAGCATTTCGAATTTCTCTCCAGTTCGATCCTATCTTCACACCATACTTCTCTGCCTCGACGATACCTGGGGCAGATGAATGAATATCGTACACAGCCATCACTTGAATGTGTTCCATATTCATGAGCATTCGAAACAGGGCTGTTCCACCTTGACCAGCACCGATAATAACCGCTCGTTTCACCGATACTCCCCCTTTTTATGACTTGGTCTTAACTTCTACTATTAATATTCTTCTTTTACTATTACGCAAATGACACAAAAATGCAACCTCTAACGTGTACACATTGATGAATTTTCGTTAAAATATAACTATAGCTTATAATGAAAGAGGAATGGTTGATGGGACGTTTTATCGCCTTAATGATATTAGTTATACCAGGGGTTATTGCAGGGTACGGAATTAAGTTGATGCGAGATACTATTTTTCAAATCATAAATAGTCCATTTCCGAACCTTTCTTTACAGTTTTTCATCGGACTACTCTTGTTCTTTGCAGGTTTAAGTTTTATTGGTGGATTTATTTTTTATCGTGATCGTAAAAACGGGAAAATAGCACCAAGGTTTCAAAAAAAATAAATCACTTAGAGGACACTAAAAGAATTTTCTTTTCAGTGCCCTCTTTGATGTTTATTCATAATTCCAACTTGATCAATCATACGCAGAAGCGGTGATTGTTCAATGATCGTTGAAAATGAGTATTTCTCTGCAATCAGAATACAGAAACTGAGGACAACAAGAACAACTAGTTGAACTCCTACTTGCAAATGATAGATTGCAACAACTGCTAAAATCGCTCCTATTAGGGTCGCCCCGTTATCCCCAAGCATTGCCTTTCTATACCCTTCTAGCACATACCAAACATAAAACACAGTAAGAACCATAACAATATAAATAAAAGACGGAAGTGGATTCACAAGCAGGACCACTAAAACAAAACAAATCGTTCCTTTCCACACTCGCAATGGACGAGTATCAAACAAATTCATGACATGTGGAAAACCGATAAGCAAACCAAGAGCCATTACTACAGAAACATACGAATATATAGGCGTCATCCACAAAAAAATCATAGCAACAACGATCGTTCCAATAGCCTTTAACAAGCCCGTTGTGATTCGTTTTCTTTGCAACGCATACAAAACATGTCCTTTCAGTCCTTTTGGATATGACTTACCAAACACATCGTCCACAAGTCCAAGTAACCAAATCAAAAAGACGAAAACAAACGAAGCCACAGAGAACGATTCTATTCCAGGAGTAAGGGCAAATAAGTAACTATAACTATAAATAATAACAACCCCTAAACTATATGGAACAAACTTCCCTTCGTAGTTCAACACACCTAGATCCATTCTTTGAAATGAGATCATACTTAAAAAAGCAATGATAGGCATTGACAGGAAAAAGACGATCATGATTGTACTCCTCTTAGTTGTTTTTCAATATCAATCCATTGCTTTAAACGATGATAAAACCCTTTTATATCTCGTCCCATTTCACGGTGCTTCATTGTCGTTGGAATCTCTAAACACGAAGCACCAGCTTTTAATAAATCGATGGTCATTTGCGTTTCGATTCCGAACCCATTATAAGACTTTGTCAATAAAACCGAGAGCCATTTTCTATGAAATGCCCTTTGGCCTGATAACGGCGCTTCTAATTTCACCCCTGTTTTCTCATAAACAATTGCTTGGACTCTTCGTTTCACTACACCCATTCCAGACTTCTTGCCAGGATTAATAATAGAAATAGTCATATCTGCACGCGTTTGCCTGATTGGTTCAATAAGAGCAAATGCTTCACTAGCTGATTCTTCAAGATCTGCATCTAAACAAACAATATACTCCCCTTTTGCTCTTTGCCAGCCAAGAAGCATCGCATGCCCTTTCCCTTTGTTTATTGAATAGGAAATAACTTGGTCAGCATGCTTTTCTGCTACAACTTTCGTTTGATCCTTGCTTCCATCGTTAACGACAATAATCTCTGAGCGTTTATACCTCTCGTTCATTTTTAAAGCTAGCAGCGTCTTTTCAATGGTTTCCTCTTCATTGTAAGCAGCAATAACAAATGACGTATCAATCATGACGAAGAACCTCCTTCTTCTTCCATATCCCTACCCGGTCAGTGATGAGTTGTTGAATGGTTTCGATTAACGAAGGTTTCACTCTGTTCTTTCTTTGCCACAACGGAAAAACAGATAAGTTAGTCAACTGATGAATTCCCTTTAAATCCGTTATCTTTTCTCCTGCTTGAATACGGCATAACCAAGTGGACCCCATCCCCGCACGACCTTTTTCTAGAAACTCTGTCATTCCCATTCTGCAGCCTATTAAATAAAGATGATTAGCTCCAGACCAGTAAGAAGCAGTAATGGCTACGTCTTCACTTGTGCCAACGAAGCGAATCGTATCAACAAGTATTCCCATTTTATTTAAACGGTCTCTGCCAGGGGAAGTACCATTTGGATGCTCGTGGCATATTAATTGCGCTCCACAAGTAATTGCTTTTTCACTTACCGAATCCATATCTCCAATGATAAAATCAGGTACAATTTTTTGTTTTAATAGTCCATCAGCCGCACCATCCACTGCGATAATGACAGCTCCTTTTTTCATCATCGCATGACGAACAACTTTAATATCTTTTTCATATTTTGTATTTCTCGCTACAATGAAGACTTCTTTTTGATCAATCGCTTTTAGAGAAGCTGGTATAATAGGGAATTGTTTAAACCAATCACATTCTTTTTCGGCATAGGTTAATGTATTATGGACAAATTTATCAAATTGGCTAGAATAATTGCTACGTGCTTGTATGGCCTTTTTATTAATCATTTCTTCAGTATATAAACTCATACTAGCTACGAAAATCGGTTCTGACTGATAATCAACATAAAGCTCATCTTGAAAAATGATTGCTTCTTCTCCTTGATAGATGGTCTCGCTCTTACAGGAAGAGATTATATCAAACACGGGAATCCCTGCATGAAGCAATCGCCTTACATGATGCTGCGCATAGTGGCCAGTCATCGATGTTCTCGCATTTATAACC
Organism: Halalkalibacter okhensis; assembly: GCF_000787375.1. Lineage (GTDB taxonomy): Bacteria > Bacillota > Bacilli > Bacillales > Bacillaceae_D > Halalkalibacter > Halalkalibacter okhensis. The sequence continues at coordinate 71,072 of NZ_JRJU01000018.1, forward strand.
GCCTTCACTTGAGCTTCGATTAGCCCATCCACTGCTACTCCGTCAAGGTCTTCATGCCATAAAAAAACAATGCTTCGTTTTGGCAAATAATGAAGCAGCTTTTTTGTTTGTTTGTGTTCATAGATTGGTCCTTTAATCAGATTCATCATATGATAACCCTCTTTACACCGTTTGGTCATAATATGAGCAATTTTTTCGATTTTATTTATAAAGGACTAGATTTCCCTAAATACAAATTAGAAGAAAACAAAATTGACTTAAAATCAATAAAAGCACTTCCGTAAAATGCTGGAAATGCTAAAATCGACCTTTCTTCTTTTCATTCTTCCACCAATAAAATAGCATTGATGCCAAAAGTAACTTTATAACTAAAGCAACTGCTACAGTCAAAATCGCTAGACTTTTACCACCATCCAACCGATTTCACCCCTCTCATACTATTTACTACTATACAGATAGTGAAAACCCTCTTTATTTTTCTGTTTATGATATTTTTACAAAACAAAAAAGGATGTCCCTAAAGGCCTGTTTGACCTGAGGGACATCCCTAAGTTACTTTTTAATCTTTATCTGAATCTTGATTATGACCCTTTCAAGAAACTTTATGTTCAATCCTTAACTTATCTGCTACCATAGCAATGAATTCACTGTTTGTTGGTTTTGCTTTGGAATGACTAACCGTGTAACCAAACAAACTTGAGATTGAATCGATATTTCCACGACTCCATGCCACTTCAATTGCATGACGAATAGCTCGTTCTACACGACTAGAAGTTGTATTGAACTTCTTAGCAATATCTGGATACAATACTTTTGTGATAGAACCTAGCAGTTCAATATCATTATAAACCATCGTGATGGCTTCGCGTAAATACATATAACCTTTGATATGTGCCGGCACACCAATTTCATGGATAATACTAGTAATGCTCGCGTCTAGGTTAAATCCATGTTGTTCAGGCTGAGATGCATTTGAGATAAATGAGTTCGTTGGAGCTTGTTGAACAAATGACCTTGTCTGTCCGCTAATTTCTCGAATATTTGAAATTAACACTTCCATGTCAAATGGCTTAAGTACGTAATAAGAAGCACCTAAATCAACAGCTTTTTTCGTGACATCTTCTTGATCAAAAGCTGTTAACATAATAATATTTGGCTTTTTCTTCAAATTTAACTTATTCAGGCGCTCAAGTACGGCTAGCCCATCTAAATGTGGCATAATAATATCTAAAATTAACACATCCGGCTCTAGTTCTTCGATTAAACTTAAACATTCCTGACCATTATACGCTGTTCCTACTACTTCTAAGTCATTCTGAGCTGATATGTATTCATTGAGTAGATTGACTAACTCACGATTATCATCCGCAATACACACTTTTACTTTTTGCACAATAAAGCCTCCTCTGTTCCTTTTTTCTCTCATACTTTAAGAATTTCGACAAGGGATTTTATTTCCCTTTAATTTTTTTTAATTTATTTAGTTTTTTTTACATTTCCTAAGCTTTTCTTCAACATACTACGTTATTCGACCTTATTCGAACATTGACAAAAAAAACACTCATTACTTTTGTCGAATTTTCTTTATACCTTAATCATATCACAAAAATACAAAATGAAAAGAAGCCAAAACGAATTAACTCGCTTTGGCTCCCTGTGTATTTGAAAAATGATCAGTTACTCCTGCTTCTTCTAGCATCCAACTAATGTGGCATCCATATCCACTTGTTGGATCATTAACAAAGACATGAGTTACCGCACCAATAATTTTTCCATCTTGTATAATCGGACTTCCGCTCATTCCTTGTACAATTCCACCTGTTGCTTCTAATAATTTTGGATCAGTTACTTTAATAACCATCCCTTTTGTCGCTGGTTGTTTTTGGGGAACGGAACTTACAATTTCAATATCATATTCCTCTACTTCTTCCCCCTCAACGACGGTTAATATTTTTGCCGGCCCTTCCTTTACGTGAGTAGAATGAGCAATCGGCATTTTTTTATCGAGGATATCATTCTTTAAATTTGCTTCTTTTAATGTTCCAAATATCCCAAAGGAACTATTTTTTTCAATTGTACCTAATACATCACGTTGATTAGATAAGCTTGCCAGTTTTTCACCTGGGTCGCCATTGCTCCCTTTTTCAATAGAAGTAACTGAGGACCGAATGATTTGACCGTCATGTACAACAATTGGTTTTTGGGTATCTACATCAGAAATAACATGACCCAATGCCCCGTATTTTTTTGTTTCTGGGTCATAAAATGTTAACGTTCCTACCCCTGCAGCTGAATCTCTAATATAAAGACCCATACGATAAGAATGCTCACCTTTTGCCTTGATTGGTGTTAATTCCTTTTCAAACGTTTGTTGGTCTCGTTTAATTTCAAGTGTAAGCTTTCTTTTGTCATCTCCAGCTTCTTGAATAAATTCACCAACTTGACTCATACGCTGTATTTCATGATCATCAATTTTCGTAATCATGTCTCCCACTTCAATACCAGCTAATTCACCAGGAGATATATTGCCATCTTCGGTTTCAATTAAATGATGACCTACAACTAACACTCCTTCGGTATTCAGTTTTACACCGATGGATTGCCCCCCCGGAATAACTTCCGTTTTTGGAAGCACATTAACATCAATACTTTTCACGGGAAAGCCTGCGACTTCTAATGATACATTATCTGTTATGTCATTTTCACTGGCCCCACTCATTTGAAAAGTAAGTGCTGATGGCGCAGCAGTTGCAGTTACAGCTTTTAGTGACTTGGTTGCATCTACAACAGGAGACATATCCCCTTCAAATACAGTCATAGCTGTGGGAACTTTTACCCATTCACGTACCCCATCAGAAAAACCTAAACTTACGACTAATAGCAAAACAAGTATACCTAATGTTTTTCTTACTGCATCGCCTCTCACTCACTTCACTCTCCTAGCTCCTTGCCCACACCTCCGTTACTGGATGTACTATTAATGTTGCCTTAGAGAACAACATTTATAACTGGAACAAAAAGAAAAAAGCTATCCTTTTTTGGCTAGCTTTTCAAACAGGTTGCTTTAGGGATTCAGCAAGTTCTAACAACTCTTTTGCATGCTCTCTTGTTAATTCCGTTACTTCAACTCCAGATATCATGCGGGCAATTTCACTTATTTTTTCCTCTGTTGATAGAGATTTTACAGATGTTTTTACACGATCATTTTGTTCATGCTTTTGGATATACAGATGCGAATCAGCCATCGCAGCTACTTGGGGCAAATGAGTAATACACAACACTTGTGATCCAATGGCAATCGCATGAATTTTCTCAGCAATAGCTTGAGCAACTCGACCACTAACACCTGTATCGACCTCATCAAAAATGACGGATGTAACACCTTGCTGATTTGAAAAGATCGACTTAATCGCGAGCATTATTCGTGAAATTTCCCCACCGGATGCCACTTTTGAGAGTGGCTTCATTAGCTCTCCAGGATTGGTGGACAAATAAAACTCCACCGTGTCAATGCCATCATGACTAAAAGGAATGGCTTTTCCATTAATTGTTGGCGCTTGCTTTCCTGGCGCTCTTTCAAGAACCCGAACATCGAATATTGTTTTTTCCATATATAAGGAACGCAATTGCTCATGGATCGCTTCTGTCAGCTCACAAGCAGCTTCTTTTCGAATAGATGTTAGTGCCTTTGCTTCTATATATAAATCTTGCCACAATCCATCTAACTCATTTTGAAGCTTCGATATTCGATCATCTTTATTAATAATCGAATCTAACTCTTCTTCAACTTTCGAAGCATACACCAAGATATCATCAACTGTCTCGCCGTATTTCCGCTTCAACCGTTGTATATCATGTAATCGTCCTTCAATAAATTCTAGACGATTTGGATCAAACTCAATTTGTTCTAATCGATCTCGCAAGGCGAACGCTGCTTCTTCTAATAGATAATAGCTATTACTTACAGATTCAAATAAGTCTTTCAACTCTTGATCAATCGAAACGGCTTCTTCTAAATGTGATACAGCATTGTTAATGTAATCAAGGCCTTTTCCTTCCCCATACAAACTTAAATAGCTGTCTTGCAATAGTGAAAACAATTTTTCGCTATGGGCTAGCTTATGCCTTTCATTCATTAAGTGAACATCTTCTTCAGGAGCCAATTTAGCTTGTTCAATTTCTTCGAGCTGATACTGAAATAAATCCGTTTTCTGTGCTAACTCCTGTTCATTTTTGCTAAGAGATATCACTTGCTTTTGTAGCTGTTGCGCCCGATTAAATATTGTTTGATACTCTTTAAATGTATCTGTCAATGCTCTTGAGGCATAACCATCTAACATAGAAATATGTTCTTCTGGCTGCATGAGCGCTTGATGCTCATGCTGTCCATGAATATCGACTAAGGCCTGTCCAATCTCACGTAATATCGCAAGGGTAACCAATTTGCCATTTACTCTGCAAATGCTTTTTCCTTGCGAGGTAATGTTTCTTCTTAATATAAACATCGAATCTTGAGCGTCTATTCCAAAATCCATTGCTTTCTTGATAATTGGGTGGTCATCATCTACAATAAACAAGCCTTCAATTTCTGCTCGCTTCTCCCCGTGTCTCACGTACTCAGCAGACCCACGACCTCCCAGAAGAAGACCTATCGCATCTATAATAATCGACTTTCCTGCTCCGGTCTCTCCCGTGAGTACCGTTAATCCTTTTTCAAATTGCACGGTCAATTCGTCAATAATGGCAAAATGTTGGATTGATAATTCAATTAACATGCTGTCACACCCTTATAACATATCTAAAAATCGTTGCGTTATGGCTGGCCCTTCTTCTTTATGTTTACAAATAATTAGAATGGTGTCGTCGCCACAAATAGTCCCCATCACTTCGGCCCAATCTAAATTATCAATTAAAGCACCTATTGAGTTGGCATTTCCCGGCAATGTTTTCATAACAATTAGATTGTCTGATCGGTCTATGTTTACAAAGCTATCCATTAACGCACGTTTAAGCTTTTGTAGTGGATTAAATCGTTGGTCTGCTGGCAAACTATACTTATATCGGCCATCAAGCATAGGCACTTTCACAAGATGAAGTTCCTTAATATCCCTAGACACCGTTGCTTGAGTTACGTTATACCCTTCTTTACGTAACTGCTCAACTAAATCATCTTGCGTTTCAATTTCATTATTGGCAATAATATCTCTTATCTTTATATGCCTTTGTCCTTTATTCATCTTTTCTCACCTATTTCTTCCATGTTTCATATGTTCATTATCTACGTAATCGCACTGCAATACAACATTTACTGCAATAAATTCTTTTAAAACCGATGAAAAAATGACCTTTTCATACATTTTCATGAATAATTATAGAAAAAAATGCCTCGATCAAATTCTTGATCGAGACTTTTCATCTATTTATTCTTCTTGTTTCGTCTTTAATTCGTCATGTGCCGTTGCAACAACGTCTGAAATCGAAATGAAATCACTGATTGAGCCTTGGTCACCTTTAAAGTGTAAATGCATTAAAAACTCAATGTTTCCTTCTCCACCTTTGATCGGTGAATAACTTAAGCCAGAGACATGATACCCCTCACTCGAAGCAAACTCTGTCATACGTTTAAGTACATCTTCATGAACTTTCTTCTCACGGACAATGCCTTTTTTGCCAACTTGATCTCGCCCAGCTTCAAATTGAGGCTTTACTAGTGCCACAACATCTCCACTCGGAACAAGAACCGTTTTTAGAACAGGTAAAATTAGCTTTAAAGAAATAAATGAAACATCAATGGTGGCAAACTGCGGCAATCCTTCTGTTAAATCCTCTGGTTTCACATAACGAAAGTTCGTTCGTTCCATCACTGTGACTCGCTCGTCTTGTCGTAGCTTCCACGCCAACTGATTGTATCCAACATCAAGGGCATACACAGCCTTAGCTCCATTTTGCAACGAGCAATCTGTAAATCCTCCTGTTGATGCTCCAATATCCAATACAATTTTATCTTGTAAAGTCAGTTGAAAGAGCTCAATCGCTTTTTCTAATTTTAATCCTCCACGGCTCACATAAGGAAGTGGGTTGCCTTTCAATTCTAGAGGCAGATCCCGGTCCACTTTCACACCGGGCTTATCCACTCTCTCGGTACCCGAGAACACAAGCCCTGCCATAATAGAGCGCTTCGCCTTTTCTCTTGTTTCTACTAAGCCACGTTCGACGAGCAAAACGTCTATTCGTTCTTTCTTATTCACAGTTCGTTACGCCCTTTGCTTTTTTTTCGGTAGCATTGTCATCATTTGATCAGCTACATTGGCCGCAGTAAGTCCAATTTCTGCTAAAAGTTCTGATACGCTGCCATGTTCGATAAATTCATCTGGAATTCCCATCCGCTTTATCTCAACGTTATGATAACCATTGTCATGGAAAAATTCCAATACAGCACTTCCGAAACTCCCTTGAAGAGCCGCTTCCTCTAATGTAAGTACCGGAATGTCCTTTTGCGCAATTTCGTGTAACAGTTCCTCATCAAGAGGCTTAGCCGAATTAGCATTCACAAGCTTTACCGAAAGTCCTTGTTTTGTAAGTTGCGCTAATGCTTGTTCTGCAACTGGTATCATCGTTCCGAACGTAATAATACAGGCATCGGTTCCTTCTTGTAACGTTTCCCATTTACCAATCGGTAACTGCTTTAACTCTTCGTCCATTTTTATTCCGTAACCATTCCCTCTAGGGTAACGTACAGCAATTGGACCATCATCATACTTTGTAGCTGTATAAATCATATGCTGAAGTTCATTTTCATCTTTCGGCATTAAGATTTTCATGTTTGGCAAATGACGAAGGAAAGCAATGTCAAATACCCCTTGATGTGTTTCACCGTCTGCACCAACAAGACCTGCACGGTCAATCGCAAAAACAACATTTAAGTTCTGTCTACAGATGTCATGAACGACTTGGTCATATCCACGCTGTAAGAAAGTAGAATAGACCGCAAACACCGGCTTCATTCCTTGTGTTGCTAAACCACCTGCCATTGTTGTCGCATGCTGCTCTGCTATACCTACATCAAACATTCGCTCTGGGAACTCTTTAGCAAACACGTCGAGCTTTGTCCCTCCAGGCATTGCTGCTGTTAGAGCAACAATTCGCTTATCCTCACGTGCAATTTTTTTAAGTGTTTCTGCAAACACACCACTGTAACTAGGAGGTCCTGGTTTCTTTACCACTTCCCCAGATTCGATTTTATATGGTCCAAGGCCGTGCCATGTCCCTTTTGCGTCGTTTTCAGCCGGTTCATATCCTTTTCCCTTTTTCGTCAGTACATGTACCAGAACCGGCCCCTTCGTTTTCTTAGCATATTTTAAATTCTCCGCCAAATCATCAAGGTCATGTCCATCTACGGGTCCTAAATAAGTGAAGCCTAACTCTTCAAAGAAAATCCCTGAAACTAATAAATATTTCAGGCTATCTTTCACTCGTTCAGCAGTTGATGCTAATTTCCCACCGAAAGCTGGAATTTTTTTGATTAATTGTTCAAGCTCTTCTTTTGCCTTATGGTACTTACCTGCTGTACGTAGTCTTCCTAATACATTATGAAGAGCACCTACATTGGGAGCAATCGACATTTCATTATCATTTAAAATGACAATTAAATCTGTTTGCTCATGACCAATATGATTTAATGCTTCAAGAGCCATTCCACCTGTTAAAGCGCCATCACCTATGATCGCTACAACATTGTCATCCGTTCCTAATAAGTCCCTTGCTGTAGCCATTCCCATTGCAGCAGATAATGAAGTAGAACTATGTCCTGTCTCCCATACATCATGCTCACTTTCGTTACGCTTTGGAAATCCACAAAGACCCTTATATTGACGTAACTTATCGAATTGATCGGCACGCCCTGTAAGAATTTTGTGCACATACGCTTGATGTCCAACATCCCAAATGAATTTATCTTTTGGGCTATCAAACAAATGGTGTAGAGCAAGTGTTAGTTCAACTACACCTAAATTAGGTCCTAGATGTCCACCAGTAACAGACAATTTCCCAATTAAAAACTGTCTAATATCCTCAGCAAGATCTTCTAGATCCTTTTTTGAATAGTTCTTTAGGTCGTTTGGGTCTTTAAATTCCTCTAGTTTCATAAAGGAACCCTCACTTTCGAGTCAGTTTTTCTTTTTTCTTTGTTTTACCATTTCCTGAAAATACTTTTATCTTCAGTTTTACCTCTAATAAATATAATAATCTACCGACTTGATAGATAATTGGAGTTGCGTAATGAATCGCCAACGTTTTGCCGACTGCTTTTCCACCGACTGTTAAAGCAGCAACAACACTTGTAAATAAAATAGATATTGCAAATTGTTGAATGGATGTATCACCATAGCCTAGTTGAATTGACAATTGCAAAACAACATATGCAGATGCCGTACCACTAATAATACCAGAAATATCTCCAATCACATCATTACAGAAATTTGCAAATTTATCAGCATTTCTTGTAATTAAAACAGCATGTTTGGCTCCATGTAAACGCTCTGATGCCATCGCATGAAATGGCTTCTCATCTGCTGCAGTTGCGGCTACACCTATTGTATCAAAGAACACACCTAAAAACACAATAATAAAAACAATCACCATACCAATAGCCCATGTTACTCCACTTAAAATAAAGGTGGAAATAACTGAAAAAATAGCCGCTAGCACAAGTGTGATAACGGCGATTCCCAAGCTCCAATGTATTGATTTCTGAAGAGGTTTCATAATTATCTATCGATCACCTTTTATTTTCCTATGTATATGTTAGGAGTGGTCATTTAAAGAGTAAACTCTGTAGCTTAGGTCCAGTAGGATTTCCCAATTCAGCTCCACTGCGTCGCCGCAGTGGCGGTTTCCCTTTATACTGAACTTGACGTTGTCACCAAGCGCCAGACTGGATTACCACTTAGTCTACACTGCAATCCTCTTTAAATGTCAACTGAACAGTCTAGGAGATTTCCTCAGCAATTCCTTGCCATTCTTTTATCCTCTTTTGCAGAGTAGATTTCATATGGGTAAAAGTCAAAACCTGTTGGCCGACACATTTTGACCTCATTTCCATAATCCCCTCTACCTCCACTCAAGGCAGGCTACGCTGCAGACAAGCTCCCTAGCTTGCCGTTACAGGTTCATACCCTTTGCCCTGGTACCATACTCGTGTATGGACCGAGCAAAAGGCCTCCACAGTAGGAGGGTCAACGCCCACATGCCTTTGCGGATCGCCCTACTACCTTTTCTCCCAGTCAAGACCCAAGGCTGGGCGCCTCAAGCCCAAACAAGGAGCTTCATCGATGTGCCCTTTGGCGGATTTTTAGCCCCGCCTTCAAGAATGGAGAACTGACTAGAATACTGCACCACTCACATGTCACGCTATTATAGCATGAGCTATCCATGAGCTCAATGGAAATGCTTTGAATTAATGGTCACGCTCTGCCACATAGTTTGTTAATGTCAAAAGTAATTGATGATTCATGTTCACTCTATATAAGTATTCTTTTGCTTGATCCATATGCTCATTTAACATTTTTTTCGCCCCGTCTAGACCTAAAAGATTAGGATACGTGCTTTTGTTATTGCCATCATCGCTGCCAATAGGCTTTCCAATTAAGTCTTGATCACCTTCTACATCTAAAATGTCATCTTTAATTTGAAACATTAACCCGAGCTCCTTGGCAAACATGCGCAAATTAGCAATATCCTCTGATGTAGCACCCGCAATAATTGCTCCCGCCACAACAGACGCTATTAAAAGATCGCCGGTTTTATGATGGTGGATGTACAGAAGCTCTTCTAATGACAGGGACCTGTTTTCTCCTTCAATATCAGCTACTTGTCCGCCCACCATTCCTTCAGGTCCGGCAGCTTTAGCAATCTCTTGAATCAAAAGCAACTTTTGCTGTGCAGACACATGATCATTGTTCATTTGCGCAATTAATTCAAAGCTATATGTAAGAAGCGCATCCCCTGCTAAAATTGCAAGTGCTTCACCGAATATTTTATGGTTCGTAGGCTTTCCCCTTCTTATATCATCGTCATCCATTGCTGGTAAGTCATCATGAATCAAAGAATACGTATGGATCATTTCAATGGCACACGCGACATCTAAACCGGATTCTATTGGCTGTTCGAAACTTTGAATCGTTGCTAACAATAAGGCAGGCCTTATTCTTTTTCCCCCTGCCTCTAAAGAATACGTCATTGCTTGAACTAATTTTTCAGGTACGGATAATCGCTCAAGATGTTGCGGCAAGCGCACCTCTACTTGCTCTTTTATTTCGTTTAAAAAAGAAGTAAGCTCTTGATTCACAATTATTCATCCTCCTGAAAATTTAACAGCTCCAACTCCCCATCTTCATGTAGGATTTGATCCATTTGTTTTTCAACTTTTTCTAATTTCTCGTGACATTGCTTCGATAAAGCCATCCCTTCTTGAAACATGGAAATGGCTTTTTCTAATGGTACGTCTCCTTGCTCCAATTGTTCGACAACTTGTTCTAGCTCTTTCATTGCTTCTTCAAAACTTAGTTCCGTTTTTTCTGCCATCCAACTCTCCTCCTATTCCATTCGTTCAGCTTCTTCCACTACACAATGGACTTTTCCATCTTTTAAACGAATATCCAACTTGCTTCCTACTTCAACTTGTTGTGTCGACTTTATCAATGTATTGTTTTTTTGATCATACACTAAGCTGTACCCACGATCCATTAATCGTAAAGGGCTAAGAAGGTTTAATTCTCCAATTGCTTTTTCAAAAGGAATTCTTTTGCTTTTCATTTGTTCTTTCATCGCCTTAACAAGTGCTGCTTGTAGTTGATTTCTTTTCTCGTTTGCTTGTTGAACTTTCACTTGTGGATGAAGCATCGTTAATGTCTTGTCTAAATGCTTCAATAGCTTGGCCGGTTCTGTTATCGTGGTAGAGGCACTTCGTCTTAATCTGTCCATATACCCATCAAGTTGCTGCTCTTTTTGTCTAATTAACTGCTCAGGATATCGGAATGCATATGACCGTTTGTATCGTTCTAATTTAGCCGACTCAGACGTTAATTGATCGATCATCAGCTTTTTTAATCTTTTCTTTAACATATTTAGCGATCTTCTCACTTCTTGATGATCCGGTACCGCCAGTTCCGCAGCGCCAGTTGGCGTAGGGGCACGTAGATCCGCAACAAAGTCACTAATCGTAAAATCCGTTTCATGACCAACTGCTGAAATGATTGGAACAGTAGCTTGTGAAATAGCCCTGGCTACACCTTCATCATTAAACGCCCATAATTCTTCAATAGAGCCTCCACCACGCCCAACAATTAAGCAATCAAAGCAACCAGCTAGGTCAGCTTGTTCAATGGCACGTGTAATGGAGCCAGGAGCTTGTTCCCCTTGAACTAGCACTGGAAGCAATGTGATTTGAGCAATTGGGTAACGTCTTTTTAAGGTTATGACGATGTCTCGAATAGCTGCTCCAGTCGGAGAAGTGATGACCGCAACTCTAGAAGGGAATTGGGGAATCGCCTTCTTGCGCTCATTTGCAAATAACCCTTCCTCCTCAAGCTGAGCCTTTAATTTTTCATAAGCTAGGTACAGACTGCCAACTCCATCTGGCTGCATTTCTTTTGCGTAAAATTGGTACTGTCCATACGGCTCGTACACATTTACTTCACCACGAAGCAGTACCTTCATCCCATTTTCAGGTTTAAATTTCAAATAACGATTATGACCGGCAAACATAACGGCTTGCATTCTTGATTTATCATCTTTCACGGTAAAATACAAATGACCACGACTATGCATTTTCACGTTAGAAAGTTCTCCTCTTATCCAAACACTTTGAAGCATCACATCTTCTTCCATGAGTGATTTTATGTATCGGGTCACTTCAGAAATCGTTAAAACATTCTTAGTCGCCATGCTAAACCTCTATGGACGCTTTCTTGCTGAAAGAACTGTATTTTCAAGCAACATTGTAATCGTCATCGGTCCTACTCCGCCTGGAACAGGGGTAATATAAGATGCTTTTTCTTTTACACCATTAAACTCAACATCTCCAACAAGCTTGCCGTCCACGCGGTTAATTCCGACATCAACGACCACTGCACCGTCTTTCACGTCTTCAGCTGAAATAAATTCTGGTTTTCCAATAGCAACAATTAAAATATCTGCAAGATTTGTCATTTCACGTAGGTTTTTTGTTTTGGAATGAGTGTATGTAACGGTCGCATGTTCATTTAATAGAAGTTGTCCAACTGGTTTACCAACAATATTGCTTCTTCCAACAACAACGACATGCTTACCTACAAGGTCAATATTTGCTTCTTTTAACATTTCGACCACACCAAAAGGCGTACATGGCAAAAACGTATCTTCACCCGTCATCATTTTGCCAATATTGATCGGATGGAACCCATCAACATCTTTATTAGGGGCAATTCTTTCAATAACAGCTTGTTCTGAGATATGATCAGGAATCGGAAGCTGAACTAATATACCATCGATAGTAGGATCCTCGTTAAGGCGGTCAATCTCTCTTAATAATTCTTCTTCAGTAATGGTATTTGGTTTTTCGATTAAAACCGAATGAATTCCTGCTTGTTCACACGCTTTTTGCTTTGCTCTAACATATGTTTGTGATGCCGGATCTTCCCCTACTAAAATAACAGCCAATCCTGGCACAATTTGTTGAGTAGCTAATTCTTCCACATCTCTTTTTAATTGTTCTCTCTTTTTAGCTGCTAAATCTTTACCATTTAATAATAATGCTGTCATGACCTATTCCGCTCCTTTTAGTAAAACTTATTTTTGCAACTGCTCCATTGCTTTAGACAATACTCCATTGACAAACTTTCCTGACTCTTCCCCACCAAAGGCTTTTGCGAGCTCAATCCCTTCATTAAATGTCACATTAACAGGAATATCTTCAATATATTTCATTTCATATACAGTCATACGTACAATCGCACGATCCACAAGCCCCATTCGATCAAGGGTCCACCCTTGAAGACTGGAAGAGATGACTGGATCGATTATTTCTTTATGTTCCAAAGTTCCACGTACAAGCTCAAGCATAAAAGAGCTTGGCGTCTCACCCTCATCGAGAACGCTCTCGATCGCTACGTCCACTTCACTTTCTGTTAAGTCTATTTGATAGAGCGCTTGTGCTGCTCTGAGTCTTGCTACTCTTCGATTCATAGTCAAACTCCTTCTGTTCGTTTAATATGTTGATAATAGCATAACACGCAAGGCTAAAACAGAACAATTTACAATGTTTTGTATAAAATCCTTCGTTTCTTCCCTAAAGTAACTGCTTATTATGTACTTCTTGCATCTATCCTATTATAGCCAAAAATAAATTAATTCAATAAGTGAAAAAAGAGGTGCTTCAAAATGTCAATTTAGACGTTTTGAAACACCCCCAATACAATAACCCTGTGATATTCACATATCATTTAAACCCTAATTGGGAATTTATGCTTCATCTTGATCTACTGGTTCAGCTGATTCAAATTGCACTCCTACTACATGCACGTTAATTGCTTGAAGTTCAATTGCTGTCATTGTTTGTAACGCTTGTTTAATATTTGATTGAATTAATGTCGCAACTTCAGGTACAGCTACACCATACGTTATAACAACTGACACATCTACAGTGATGCCATCTTCCGCTAACTCGACTTTGACACCTTTTCCGTGATTTTTTCGACCTAACTTCTCAGCTACACCAGTTGCAAAATTACCGCGCATCGTTGCTACTCCATCAACTTCGGACGCAGCTATCCCTGCGATAACCTCAATAACCTCTGGTGAAATTTCAACCTTGCCAAGTTCCGACTTTTGCTCTTCTAGTTCGAGAATATGATTTTCGTTCATGGTACTTCCCTCCTATTATCAGATGTAATACACTTTCTATAGTGAATTAGAGCTTTATTGACATCACATCATAATGTTCAAGAAACTTCGTATTAAAATCACCCGAAACAAATGTATCATGGTTTAAAAGTCGAAGATGAAATGGAATCGTTGTCTCCACTCCCTCTACTTCAAACTCCTCTAGAGCTCTTTTCATCTTAGCGATCGCTTCTTCTCTTGTTGCTCCGTGAGTGATCACTTTTGCGACCATTGAATCATAAAAGGGAGAAATCACATACCCTGGATAAACAGCTGAATCAACTCGAACCCCTAATCCACCTGGCGCTAAGTAATTTGTTATCTTACCAGGAGATGGCATAAAGTTCTTAGCTGGATTCTCCGCATTGATTCGACACTCAATCGACCATCCTTGAAATGATACATCTTCTTGCGTAAGAGATAGTCGCTCATTGCTTGCTACCCTTATTTGTTCCTTAATTAAATCTACTCCTGTTACCATCTCTGTAACAGGGTGCTCAACCTGAATTCGAGTATTCATTTCCATAAAATAAAACAGATCATCGTTATGGTCATAAATGAACTCAACGGTTCCAGCTCCAGAATAATCTACCGCTTTCGCCGCATTGACAGCCGCCTCTCCCATTGCCGACCTTGTTTCTGGAGAAATGGCAGGCGATGGTGTTTCTTCTAATAGTTTCTGCAAACGACGCTGAATGCTGCAATCTCGCTCCCCTAGGTGAATCACATTTCCGTGATTATCTGCTAATACTTGGATCTCAACATGTCTAAAATCCTCAATGTATTTTTCAATGTAGACACCTGGGTTTCCAAACGCTGTTGCTGCTTCTTGCTGAGTAATATTCATACCCTTTTTCAGCTCTTCTGGAGTTCGCGCGACACGAATTCCTTTACCACCGCCACCAGCTGTAGCTTTAATAATAACAGGATAACCAATTTCCTCTGCAATGTTCAGTCCTGCTTCAATATTTTCAACAATTCCGCTTGAACCTGGAACAATGGGAACACCTGCGCGTGCCATAGTTTCCCTTGCCACATCTTTAGTCCCCATTTGATTTATAGCTGAAGGACTAGGACCGATAAAAGTAATATTGCACGCAGCACATATCTCCGCAAAATCAGCATTTTCAGCCAAGAAACCATATCCAGGATGAATGGCATCAACTTCTGTTAACGTAGCAGCACTCATTATATTTGTGACATTTAAATAACTTCGATTCGAGGCTGTCGGGCCGATACAAATAGCTTCATCTGCCAGCCTAACATGTAATGAATCCTTATCAGCTTCTGAGTAAACAGCTACTGTTTCAATATCTAACTCTCTACAAGCACGGATAATCCGTACTGCAATTTCCCCACGATTTGCAATTAAGACCTTTTTTATCATCGTATCTCTCCTATGTTAAACAAGCTCAACAACAAATAATGGTTGTCCGTATTCAACAAGCTCGCCGTTTTCAGCAAGAACTTCTGTAATCTTTCCATTGACTTCAGCTTCAATTTCATTCATTAGTTTCATCGCTTCAACGATACACACTACTGAATCTTCACTTACTTTGTCACCTTGCTTTACGTATGGATCAGAATCTGGTGACGGTGCTGAATAAAACGTGCCGACCATTGGTGACGTAATCGTATGTACATTCGTATTTACCGTAACTTCTTGTTGTTTTTGTGCTTCTGTAACAGGTGCTTCTGTAGGTGCCTCTGCAGTTACAGCTGGTGCTGAAACGACAGGAGCCTGCTTGGCAACCTCTACCACTTTCTCAACAGTTGAAACAGGTGCTTGTTGTTTTTTTAATACAAGCTTTGTTCCTTCTTGTTCAAATTTCAATTCATCTACATTTGATTGATCTAGTGCCTTTATTAACTCTTTCAATTCTTGTACCTTTAACATAATTTATGCACTCCCTCTCTCGACTTTTATTCAAACTTATCCCAAGGGATCATTGAGACATATTATTATATCATGATTATATTAGTATCTTCGACAAGGTCATCTAATTCCCTCTTTTGAAATGAAGCAAGGATAAAAGATTTCATATAAAAGGTTAACTAGATCTATCAAAAGTCTAATTAACCGTACAATTATTATTCTTCTGTTGACTCTACTGCCGTTTCGTCAACTTCATTTTTAACTAGGGCATCCTTTTTATATTGACGAAACACAGGAAACTCCGATAAGTTATCAGGAATTTTTCCGTTTTCTAGCAGGATGATTTTGACGATGTTTTTATTACGCGCCATATGGAATTTATCTCCATATTCATTTTCTTGAGTATAACGTTTTAAATTTTGATAATCTTCCTCCTGAATGGAGACTACATATGTATCTTCGTCACCCTCTTCTGGGACTTGTTCAAATCCAATTTCAAATTCAACAATTTGAATATTATCATTTTTTATATTACGTGTTTGCTCAAGAACTGCCTTTGCACCTTCTGTTAAATCATTCCATTCCATTCCAATCGCTCCTTACGTATTAGTTACTTTGCGTATTATATCATACACAAATAACCGGAAGCCATTGATCTTTCGAAAAATAGGTCCTTAAGCGGTTTATTGCCTATCATCCTCCTGGTCATCATTACTTACCTTTCTATAGAAAACAGCAGAAGAGGATGGTTAATTTCCATTACGATTATATAGAAGAAAGAGAAGTCTTTCATTGAGTGAATGAATGAAAGACCTTTCCCCTTTTTTGTGCACGGATAAGGAGTAAATTAGATGCGTTATCTATCGAAAGTCGACAAAAATAAAAAAATCACGGAGACTAGCGTAAGCAGTTCTCCGTGATTTTTAATTTAATCGGACTTTTGAAAAACCCTTTCTTTTCTATTCTTACTTTGATGCTTGATGAGCAACTGTAACTGTATTGTTTGATCCTAAATGATCATATGTCATGCTTAAAATTTCATTTGCTTGTTCACGTGAAAGCTCTTCCGTTTGTACAATGACACGAACTTGGTCTTCTTCAGCCATAACTAAGACATCCTCAAACCCTTTTGCAACAATTAACGTTTCTAGTTGGTGCTCTTTTTGCGATAGACGTTGCAATTCGATACTTTTATCATGAGCCTGTGACTTCATTTCAGCTGATGCATCTTGAGAAGCAACAATCTGCGTGTATTCTTCAGCCATTCGATCACGTGATGCTTGAAGTTCCATACGAATCGTTGCGAATGCTTCATTGGTCGAGATGCTAGAAATGACACCTGACTCTGTTTCTTCTGCTTCAGCCTCATCTAACTCTTCAGCAACGTTGACAACAACTTCATTTGCATCACCATCTACCATTTCTTCTAAATCCATTTCTGAGTCTTCTTGTAGTTCATCAAACGCAACCTCTTCCCCAGGGACTGGACCCGGAGATTGCACATAATACACGGAAAGAACGATAATTAGACTCAACATTGTTAATAACCAAACTGTTTGCTTTTTTAAGACCATTATAAATCCTCCTTTGTTTTCTTCGGCATGACCGAAACTCTATGTGATGGAACATCAAGGGACCGACTTACTGCTTCTACAACCCAACTTTTAACTTGAGCATTCTCCACTCCTTTAGCTACAACCAGAACTCCACGAACAGTTGGCTTTTCCTGTTCAACTAGAATGGGTTCTTCTTTATCACCATTTCGTGTAATAACAAGCTGTTCGTCACGAGAAATGTCTTCTACTTTTCTCGTGCCACCTTCACGGTCTGTTTCATCCGTGTTTTGCTGCTTTTCATTTGTGTTTCTTTCATACACATTGCGTTCTGTATTCGCTAAGTTCACCATGACGTTTACATCAGACACGCCTACAATTTGTTCAAGCACTTCTTTTAACTGATTTTCATAGCGCATTTCATAGTCTTGCATCGAATTCGGTTCAGCTGATGATGTGTCTCTCCCAAATACGGTCTCAGCATCTTCCTCTTCTTCACTAAAGACGGGTAAGGATTGTTCTTCGTCTCCTGCTGGATTGGTCAGAAGGTTGCCCGTGATCATGAGCGCTATACCTACACAACCTAGAAGCAAAATATAATGGAAGGGCATTCGTTTCTTCTTTCCATTTTCCGGCTTCTTAAATAGGGCTTGTAGCCATTGTTTATCCTTCTGTTCATCGCGATTCATTGTGCTTGTTTCCCCCCTTCCCAAGCTAGTAAAATCTTATCTTTTGGGATCTGCCAATTTTCCGAGAGAAATGTTTGAACAGGTTCTAAGTCATGATTTGTTTCCTCGATTTCTTCATCCGTTGACCCAGATCTTGCAGTATCAATCTGAACCACTTGGACAGGTAAAATCTCTCTTGACTCCTCTTGTTCCTCTTCTGTTTCAGGAGAAGATGATGTTTGAACATATACGTGGATTGCGTTTATTTGTTCGACTATCTGCTCTTCATCCACAGTTGGATTCAAGTCACCATCAAGATCAATTTTTACACTTTTGATCGCAAGTGAATGTTGATCTTTTAATGCTCCTGCTACTTGTCTCTCCAATTGGACAGCCACCTGTTCTAAGGTATATGCACGTACACCTGACTCTATATCTCTTTTTTGTAAATTTATTGTTTCATTTATAGATCTTTCTGTTTGCTCGACCTCATTAGACAAGGAAAACAACCATTCATCAACGTCTTCAGTAAATATATTTAATAACGGTTGAAGCATCACTACAAGCAAGAGTAACCCTACTACCATTTTGACGTACTTTTGCATATTGGAATTTGGTAACATCAGTTCTAAGATCGTTGCTAGCAAAATGAGTAAAATGATATTCGTCAGCCATTCCGTTAAAAATCCCAAGGTTTTCTCTCCTTTCTACAGGGTAGAGTTTATGATAAAACGCAAGATCGGCCTTTTGTTCTCTTACTCGTGCGAACATATTTGCGATGGCTACGCTCGCCGTGCGCCTTTTAGGAGAAACCCACTCCTAAATGGCTTAAATGATTACGGCGGCTTCGCTCATCGCTTCGAGTTTATGAAAAAAGGCAAGATCGGCCTTTTTTCATAAACTCTATCTCATCATCAGTGACAAGTTTCCTGCTGCGACCATGATGGTGATAGCTAGGAAGAACATGAGACAGACGACTGCCATGGCAGCGAAGACAAAGATAACTGCTTTTCCAATGATTGATAGGCACTCAATGATCGGTCCTCCACCTAATGGTTGCAGTACCGCTGCTGACAAATTGAAGATTATAGCTAATGATAGTACTTTGATTGCTGGGAAGGCACATAACATTAAGAGAATTCCTAACCCGGCAATTCCAATCGTATTTTTAAGTAGGAGCGATGCACTTAGTACTGTATCAGCAGCATCTGTAAACATTCGTCCTATCACTGGGACTAGGTTTCCTGCAATGAATTTTGCTGTCCTGACGGTAATTCCATCTGATACAGCCGTTGCGGCACCTTGAACAGAAATAACTCCTAGGAAAATCGTTAAAAATACCCCTAATGTACCAATAGCTAGATTTCTAAGAAAGTTAGCTAGTTTCGTTACTTTATAATGATCGGTAAGTGTGCTGACAATGCTTAATACAGTTGATAAAAAAAGTAGCGGCAACACAAAATGCTGAATCAAAAGTCCACTCGTATTAACTAAAAAAATAATTAGTGGATGAAACAACGCTGCGGATGTAATATTACCTATAGCTGCCATCATCGCTAATAAAAGTGGGAGCATCGCAATCATAAAATGGACCATACTACTTATGGCATCTTGCGCATAAGAGATCGCTACCTGAAAGCTATTTAAAGCTATAATCATTAGCACCATATACGTAATGGCATATGCTACTTTGCTGACCGTTTGTTGTTCGAATGCATTTTGTAGTGATTGCAATATCATACAAAAAACCGTTAAGAGAATAAGTGAACCTAATAACTTACCATTCACTAGTAATTCATGTAATAAATAACGGACAAGCCCCATTCCCCATTCTTTCATTGAAAATTGCTTGTCCCCTCGAACAAACTCCATGAATGTTCCTTTTTGGCTTTCTGGCAGAAATCCTCCGTACTCTGTTGATATCTCTTCCCAATACGCTCGGATCTCATCTAGCTGCAATTGTTCCATTTGTTGTTCAACAAATCCCTGCTCTTCTAACGGTTCAGTTTCAGCTGAGCTGATCGGTGCAAATAATAATAAGACTGTAACTACGATGATTCCTTGAATGAAGAACCGTATGTTCACGCTTGTCCCTCCAATCACCTCTCTCTCCATTACGATGGCAAAAGAGAAAGGACCATTTCAATCACTGCTGTTAAGATTGGTATTGCCATGACCAAGATTAATATTTTCCCAGCTAGTTCAATTTTTGAAGCAATTGCAGCTTGTCCCGCATCCTTTGCGATTTGAGAGCCGAACTCTGCTATATATGCGATTCCAATAATTCTTAAAATGGTTTGCAAATACATCATATTCATGTTTGCTTGCTCGGCAATCCCTTCAAGCATTTTTACGATCTTCGCAATTTCATCAATTAGAAAAAGAAAGATGAGAACTCCAACAAACACGGTGAGCATAAAAGCGAATAATGGCTTTTGCTCTTTGACGACAAGGGCTAGGAAGGTTGCGATAAGTCCTAACCCGACAATTTGGATAATATCAATCGCAACTCACCCCCCTACCCTTGAAACAGGAAGACTCCTTTTATTTTCTGGAATAAATCATCCACAATCGTTGCTACCATGTAGAGTACGACGACAAATCCTATCAGAGTAACCCAATGCGCCCAATCTTCCTTTCCCATTTGCTTCAAGACCGTGTGAATCATCGCAACCACAATGCCAATTCCTGCTATTTGAAAAATGGTGTTAACATCATACACCACAACCTCTCCTCCTCCTGTCCTTTACAACATCAATATGACAATCAGTAATCCAGTCAGGAATCCTAAGCTCTTGATCATTCGTTCGTATCGATGTTGGCGCTCTTTAGCCTCTTGTTCTTCACGCTCAAGATGAGAAAGTGTGAGCTTAATCTGCTTCTGCTGTTGCTCTCTGTCATGCTGACCAAGAGTTGCCCCAAATTGCATCATTACTTCTTTCTCACTATCAAGCATGGAGGTTTGTCCCCATGTTTCGTTTAAGCTTTCTTCCCATGCTTCAAATGCAGTTTCTTGTTTACTTTTCAAACGATAGCTAAATCTCTCAAAAAAGTGCGAGATGGGTGAGGGCATTTGTTTTGCAATGTGCGCACTCGCCTCTGCTAGCGGCGTGAGCCCATACATAATTTCTGCTTCTAGAGATTGAATGGCTACTTTTAGCTGTCTTAGCTGCTTCGGCCTGTCACTCAAGCGTTTTGCCCCCTCAAACCCGACCCATGTTGTGGCAAGTATGATGATAATGGCGCCGAATAACTTCACGTTACCGTCACCATATCTTTCCTTTTTTGATTACGAATCCGCCTTATGACTCCCGCTCTTGTCGTTCTTGTTAGTTCAACACTACGTTCAAATATGCCAAGCTCCATTAATTTCTTTAGGGCCGGTCTGCGCTCGACATCCTCTAACGAATATCCATGAGCTGTGGTCATCACTTTTACACCAGCATGTAAAGCTTCTTGCACGGCAATAACATCTTCGTCTCTACCTATTTCATCAACGATAATCACATCAGGACTCATCGAACGTATTAACATCATCATCCCTTCTGCCTTAGGACATCCATCAAGGACGTCTACTCTCGAACCAAGATCAAGTTGCGGAATCCCTTTCATGCTCGCTGCAATTTCTGATCGTTCATCTACAATGCCGACTTTTAAGGGAGCAATGCTACGACTAGGCATTCCCTTGCTTATTAGCCTTGCGACATCACGAAGCAACGTTGTCTTCCCCGATTGAGGCGGCCCGATAAAAATGGTGTTTAACCATCTTTTATCGTACAGTTGAGATATTAAACCTTCTGCGACTCCAATTGTTTGTCTTGCAATGCGGATATTAAATGAACTTATATCTCTTATCGTTTTCACTTGTCCACGATCGAGCACTACCTTACCGGCAAGTCCTACTCTATGACCACCTGTAATCGTGATAAATCCCCGACGTAATTCTTCTTCAAATGCATACATAGAATATTGACTGAGCTGATTTAACAAATATTTAGCGTCCTCAGCTTTCACTAAATAATAACGCTCATTGGTCTGTGGATAATAAGGCCTACCTCCCGAAACTACTTCAAGAGGCCTGCCAACGCGAAGGCGGATTTCTTCTACATTTTGTGCGACACTTGCTTCTAAGCGATTAATCACGATTCGGATATTTTCTGGTAAGATGGATGCTATATCTCGTAACATATCCCCTTCAACTCCTTCTACTTTCTTATACCAATTAAGATTAGTGCGACTCCCGCTCCTATAAACAGGAATTTCGATAAAGATAATTTATCTGACATTCCTATAAGACCTAACGCTATAGAAGCAATAAAAATGGTCGGACCAATAATGGCCAGCATAGCATTTAACGCTATGGCTTTTTCAATGCTGTTAAACTTTAAAATCAAACCAGCCACCGTTAATTCAATTAAGCCAGAAATCACTCGTAAACCCACCATTACTAGCAAAGTCATTTCTATCGTGTAGAACCACGTCTTCATTCTTCCACCTCAACAATAATCGCTTTGTACAACCTTATGAACGAAGGGGCTTATTCAGAACAAAAAAAGACGAGCATTAGCACCCGTCTTTTAAAAATTTAATTGATTATTTTACTGTAAAGAAAAAAAACTGTTGGAAAACCATCCAACAGTTTCATTTAACCTATTATGCACGTGAAACGTATGCACTGTTTCTTGTATCAATAATTAGAACATCACCTTGATTAACAAAGAATGGAACTTGAACCGTTAACCCAGTTTCTACAGTAGCTGGTTTTGTTCCACCTGAAGCTGTGTCTCCTTTAATTCCTGGTTCTGTTTCTGTCACTTCAAGTTCAACTGTATTTGGCACTTCTACCCCAAGCGTTTCGCCTTGATATGTCATGATTTGAACAACCATGTTTTCTTTCAAAAATTTAAGTTCATGTTCAATTTGAGCTGTCGGCAACTCAATTTGCTCATATGATTCATTGTCCATGAACGTATGCATGTCTCCACTAGCATAAAGATAAGCCATACGACGATTTTCAATGTGTGCTTTTGATACTTTTTCTCCTGCGCGGAACGTTTTTTCTTGTACAGATCCAGTACGAAGGTTACGCAATTTCGAACGTACGAAAGCAGCTCCTTTACCTGGCTTTACATGTTGGAACTCCATCACTTGCCAAATTCCGTTATCTACTTCAATTGTTAAACCTGTTTTAAAATCATTTACAGAAATCATTATTTATTCCTCCATCTTTCATCCAATACTTGGACGTTCAGTCACAACCCTTACTATACCACAGCTTGGAAAAAGTTTCTTTCCTAATTTTAAGAAAGAAATTACAACGTATATGATCACTATTCTCCTACTATTAATAATTCTTTCGGAGAATGAGTGAAGGAACGGTTTCCATCTTGAGTGATTAAGGTATCATCTTCAATTCTCGTTCCTCCTACACCAGCAATATAAATTCCCGGTTCAACAGTAACAACCATACCTGGCTTAAGTACTGTACTTGATTTCATTGAGAGCGAAGGACCTTCATGTACTTCCATTCCTAGGCCATGCCCTGTTGAATGCCCAAAATACTGACCGAACCCTTTTTCAGTAATATAATCTCTTGTTAGTGCATCGGCTTCTTTTCCCGTTAATCCTGGCTTAATTCCTTCCATACCACGAAGTTGGGCTTGAAGAACCGTATTGTATATTTCTTTTAACTCGTCGCTTACATCACCAACGGCAACAGTACGCGTTATATCTGAACAATATCCTTTATAGTAAGCACCAAAATCCAATGTGACAAGTTCTCCCTTTTCAATGATCTTGTCACTTGCTACTCCATGTGGTAGAGCAGAGCGATAACCTGAGGCGACAATAATATCAAAAGATGAACTGACTGCCCCTTGTTTTCTCATAAAAAATTCTAATTCATTAGATACGTCTAATTCAGTAATGCCTGGTCGTATGAATGTTGTAATATGCTCAAATGCTGCATCGGCAATATTGGCAGCATCTTGTATCAATTGTATTTCCTGCTCATTTTTTGTAAGTCTAATACCTTCAACCATCCCAGAGACAGGAACTAATTCAATTGTATCCATCTGCTTAGCATAAATTTGATGTGCTTCATATGTAAGGTGAGATTGTTCAAATCCAAGTTTCGTCAAGCCAAGAGCTTCAACTTGTTTGGCGACTTCTTCAAAAATCGGTCCCGTATGTTGAACAATTTCAAAGTCTATTGCTTGTTCTTTTGCTTGCTCCATATAGCGAAAATCAGTAATAAATATTGCTTTTTGCAATGAAATGATGGCAACACCTGCAGTACCAGTAAACTGGGTCAAATACTGCCTGTTGTAATTACTCGTAACTAATAATCCATCAATTTGTTGTTCCTCAAGCTTGGAACGCAGCTCCTGAATTCGATTCATATGTCTCCCTCTTTCTTATAGATTGTGCCACTAAAAACTATTGTAGCATAAACAGAAGATGAGCAAAGCACATAAGAAGAGAAAGCCTAATCATTTCGGTGCTGTTCTGCATATTCATAGGATATGGAGTACCCAATAAAAGCACCATACAGAGCATACAAGCAAACGGACGTTATGATTGTATTAAGATCGAGATTGTTGACAGATTTCAGCCCTGGAAAAACGGGGTTTAATACGTAAAATACTAATACCCAAAGAGCAAGACCAAAGCCAATACCGACCCACAATTTGTTAAATTTTTGCAATGTTAATTTATATAAAAATGCTACACCAATAGACAGCACCGATATCACTGCAACCCCAACAAGTTGTCCAATATACGTATCTTTCCAATCTCCAACGACAAATGGCATTAATGCAAGAGCTGGTCCGACTCTAATAAAATTAAAATAGAAAGTCAAATAACCAATGAGAGACCAAATAAGTCCCCCAAATAGCCCAATTAACGCCACCTTTGTTGCAAATGACATTTGTTCTTCTTGTTTGTTTCTTTCGACATACTGTTTTTCCACACTGTCCACCTCCACACACTAGTATGTCCGATATTAAAGTTGAAAAGTCATTAAAATTTTCTTGTCCAACTAGAATGAAGACTACTTACATTGGGTATAATAGAAAGAAAAGCATTTTTTGTAACTATTGTTGAGAAAGTTGTTATTATAGAGGATTTTATTGATCAAATGTAGAATAATTAATGTAACGAACATTCCAATTCTTACATTGGGCAAGCTCTATAGCACTACTGTATTACATCTATCTTGATTTAATAGTTGGGTACTTTAACTATTCTGTTTTATAATCTAATTTTCACTTCTTTCCTCCGCCAATGCAGGCGTAAGTATATATTAAAAATCTAAACGAGCAAACGTACCTTTCTCTTTAGTCATGTATGATGGAATGAATCCATCAGTGATTTTCAAGCAGAAATTGTGTAGCCTTTGATCGTCAATTCTATTGGAGGTGTAGACAAATGCGTTCGATCATGAAGTACATCATTCCCGCTGTTCTTTTCTTTGCCTTTATTGGACTCGGATATGAGCTAATCTTTAATCCTCTTGGGTTCCTAACAAGGATCTTAATGATAGTAGGTTTTGTTGCGGTTATCTTTCTTGGTTATCGATGGTTTATGTCTCGTAAATACGGTACTCCCCTTTTCCCATCACAAACGGGTCCTAGTCGAGCGCAACTTCGTAAAGCAAAAAAAACGAGCACGAAACGTTCATCTACTCCTGTTCCTGCTCCTGCCACCTTTAAACCAAGAACGACAAATATGATGAATGAAAAGAAGAAAACATCCCGTCCCAAAAATCGTAGAGATGGTCATAATTTAACTGTAATAGAAGGAAAGAAAAACAAGAAAAAGAAACGAGCGTTCTTTTAATATACTATGTTTTTATAAGGACATTGAACTAACATAGAGATAGGGTGCATATCGAAGTTCGATTTGCACCCTATTTTTATTGTTGTGAAGAAATGCATGTAAACACACCGGGTGAGGACGAAGGGGTGTGTTGTCATTGACGGGATCAAACAAAGTCGTACAAAGTGGATCCTGGTTCCGTTAAATTGATAAAAACAGCCCTAACAGGAGGGAAAGTGGATCCTGGTTCCGCTAAAGTCATGAGATTAATGAATTTTAATGTGACAACAGGACAATAACGGAATGAGGATCCGAAACAACACTCTAAGCAAGGCTTTTTACTAAAATAGCGGAATGAGGATCCAGGGGAAGGGCACCCCTTCATTTAACATTAGTGCAATCCTGGTGGCAATGGCTCCACTCGCCGTGCGCTTTTTGAGAAGTTCGCTCAAAAAGCTTAAAACCATTTACGGCGGCTTCGCTCATTACTTCGAGTATCATAAAAAAGGGGAAGGGCACCCCTTCATTCGACATTAGTGCAATCCTGGTGGCAATGGCTCCGCTCGCCGTGCGCTTTTTGAGAAGTTCGCTCAAAAAGCTTAAAACC
>NZ_JRJU01000019.1 GCF_000787375.1 Halalkalibacter okhensis
GCTCGTAACTGAGCTAATGGCTCTTGCTGTTTTTTCATAGGAGTATTTCATGATGCTTACGGACGATGTTTCGCTACGCCGTCTTACCTGTTCTTTCCTCTTCTCGTAACGCTCTGTTGCACGATGCGTCAGAACAACTCGTAGCCTATTCAAGTCGCTTTGCTCGTAACTGAGCTAATGGCTCTTGATTTTATTTACTCTAATATTATGGTGGAGGATGACGGGATCGAACCGCCGACCCCCTGCTTGTAAGGCAGGTGCTCTCCCAGCTGAGCTAATCCTCCATTTGTGTTGGTGACCCGTACGGGATTCGAACCCGTGTTACCGCCGTGAAAGGGCGGTGTCTTAACCGCTTGACCAACGGGCCAATTTGATGGCTCCATAAGTAGGACTCGATCGATTAACAATCGATAGCTCTATCACTGAGCTACTGTGGAATAAAATGGGCCTGAGTGGACTCGAACCACCGACCTCACGCTTATCAGGCGTGCGCTCTAACCAGCTGAGCTACAGGCCCACAGTCATGTAATAAGAGCGGGTGATGAGAATCGAACTCACGACATCAGCTTGGAAGGCTGAGGTTTTACCACTAAACTACACCCGCATATCAAGTTATAATATATCGTAAATTTCAAAAACGCACTAACATGTCTCTTCCTCTTCTAGTATCTCATAGAAGCAAATGCGTCGAGACAACTCGTAGCTTATTCGGCAGATGTTTCGCTCGTGGCTGAGGTTTTACCACTAAACTACACCCGCATATTCAGTTTCTGGTCGGGAAGACAGGATTTGAACCTGCGACCCCCTGGTCCCAAACCAGGTGCTCTACCAAGCTGAGCCACTTCCCGTTTTCTCTAATAAGAATGGCGCGCCCTGAGAGATTCGAACTCCCGACCTTTTGATTCGTAGTCAAACACTCTATCCAGCTGAGCTAAGGGCGCTTCTTTTTTTTGGTGCCGAGGGCCGGACTTGAACCGGCACGGTAGTCACCTACCGCAGGATTTTAAGTCCTGTGTGTCTGCCAATTCCACCACCCCGGCAGGACTAAAACATTTTATGAAAGAGCGGAAGACGAGATTCGAACTCGCGACCCCCACCTTGGCAAGGTGGTGTTCTACCACTGAACTACTTCCGCATTTATTTATGGGGCGACTGATGGGAATCGAACCCACGAATGTCGGAGCCACAATCGCCATAAAGACTTGTCGTTGCTTATCGACGATGGTTTCCTGCATCGTTTAGTATTTTCTTGTTGTAAAGTTTCATAGATAAATAGCGGCGGAGGGAGTCGAACCCACGACCTCACGGGTATGAACCGTACGCTCTAGCCAGCTGAGCTACGCCGCCTCGTCCTCTTATGGTGGAGCCTAGCGGGATCGAACCGCTGACCTCCTGCGTGCAAGGCAGGCGCTCTCCCAGCTGAGCTAAGGCCCCATAAGAAAAAATACAATTATTATTGCGCATTGTCTACTCTCGTAGCGACAAGAAATAATATATCATAATAAACTATTTATATGCAATAGGTAACATAAATTTATTTTTGCCCATTATGATTTCCCCTCTTAGTGATTATACCTTCCTTACATTATTAACGTAAAAGTTTCTATGATACCCTTAAAATCGTTTAGAATCTCAAGTACAAGACCACTAGTTTTTAGCATAGTACTTTTAGTATTTTACTGTAAAGGCAATACATTGAATCTGTTAAATGTTATGATATGTAATAGTAGTATTAGTAAGTTCTATTTAAAAAGGAGTTAGTATGAAGCAATGTATAATAAAGCGGAATAATATTAAAGTTCAAGGTAGCGGGTCGCGATCAATGCTATTTGCAGCTGGCTTCGGCTGTGATCAAAATGTATGGAACTCAGTGGCAAAAGCATTCGAGAAAGACTATAAAATCATCTTGTTTGACTATGTAGGTTCAGGAAACTCTGATTTACAAGCATATAACTTAAATCGATATAGTACTCTTGATGGTTACGCACAAGATGTAATAGATGTATGTACAGCACTAGATCTAAACGATACCATTTTTGTTGGACATTCCGTAGGGAGCATGATTGGGATGCTAGCCTCACTAAAGCATCCGGAATTCTTCTCTGACCTGATAATGCTTGGCCCTTCTCCATGTTATTTAAACGATCCTCCCACATACTATGGAGGGTTTGAGAAAGAGCAACTTACAGGCTTAATAGACATGTTGGAGAAAAATTATATTGGCTGGGCCTCTCTTTTTGCAGGGACATTATTGAATAACACAGACCGCCCAGAAATCAGAAGTGAACTTGAAGATCGATTTTGTTCAACCGACCCAATTATCGCTCGTCAATTTGCCGAAGCAACTTTTTTTAGTGATAATAGGAAAGATTTACTAAATGTGACCGTCCCATCTCTTATTTTACAATGCTCAGATGATATTATCGCACCAATTGAAGTTGGGGAGTACCTCCATCATAATCTTCCTTCAAGTACATTAAAAGTAATGGCGGCAACAGGACACTGCCCTCATATGAGCCACCCTGAGGAAACAGTAAAATGGATCAAGCAATATATAAATAAACCTTCACAGACGTATCTACAGGCTGATAGAGGTGACTTTTTTTAATGAATGAATCTATTAACGAAGCACCATGTGGTTTTCTAACATTATCAGAAGATGGCAAAATCCTTAAGATCAATCAAACTTTACTTACACTGCTCAAATACAGGCTTGAACAACTACATAATGAGAATATCAATTCAATCTTGACAGTCCCTGCTCAACTCTTTCATCAACTCTACTTTGTTCCACTTGTGAGACACGAAAAAAAGGTTGAAGAGTTGCATACTTCCTTGCAATCTAGTAATGGCGAAGAAATACCTGTCATCCTTAACGCCCTACCTAAGATTAGAAATGGAAGGACTGAAATAGATTGTGTCTTGTTACCTGTACACAAAAGAAGTGAGTATGAAAATGAACTGCTTTTGGCAAAGAAAGAGGCTGAAGTAGCCTTACTGGCTAAAGATAAGGTAAATGAAGAGTTAAAAGAAACACTTGAGAATTTGAAGATCAAACAAAAAGAACTTCTTGAACTAAACCAACAAAACCAAGCTTACAAAATAAATACAACCAAAGAACTTGAGCTTGCTAGAAAAATACAAGAAACTTCCCTAACTGAACCAATCGTTAACGAACAAATACATATAGAATCATACTATAATGCATCTAACGAATTATCAGGGGACATTTACGGGTTTTATCAATTAGATTCACATCGATATGGCATCATTCTTCTCGATGTTATGGGACACGGCATTTCTTCTGCACTGATTACCATGTCACTTCATTCATTGTTCCAGCGCCTTATTTCAAAAGGAGTCAAAACAGAGGCCGTCATGAAGGAACTTGATAATCATCTTCATCGGCTGTTTCAAAACAATCAGGAAGCATGGCATTATTGTACGGCAATTAATCTATTAATTGACACAAATGAGCAAACGATCAATTATATTAACGCAGGTCACCCTCCTGGAATTTGGCAGGATTCAAATGGAGAATTGCATGAGCTCTTTTCAAAAATTCCCCCTCTCGGAACTTTTGAAGGACTTGTATATAAAACAAACAGCCTCCCCTATTCAGAAGGTGGAAGACTATTTTTGTATACAGATGGTATTACGGACCCACTTGGCTCTGACCTTTTAACTACTTTATTAAAGAACAATCAATCGGTGTCCATCTCAAGCCTTAAGAATAAGATCATACAAACACTTCAGGATCAAAAAGAAGCCTGTCATAAAAGCGATGATCAATGTTTTATTCTCGTAGATTTGAAATGAATAAGACAAGACTAAGTACAGTAAACGATAACGGGGGTGTCTCAAAAGGTCTAATTTTGACCTTTTGAGACACCCCCGTTGTTATTTCAAACCTCATCAAAAAAATCAAACGAACAATTACACAATCGTTCGTTTGATTTACAATTCATTCGTATTTATATAACTCGAGTCGTAACAATTCCTTCAATGTGATTAATCTTATCCACTAATCCAGGAATGACATCTCCATTTACTTTATCTTCAATATCAATCATTGTATAGGCATAGTCTCCACGACTTCTATTTACCATATCAGCAATATTCAAATGATAGTCTGAGATGGCTGAAGTAATTTGTCCAACCATGTTTGGAACATTTTTATGGAACGCAGCGACACGACGCTTACCTGTATATGGAAGACTAGCATTTGGAAAGTTCACTGAGTTCTTAATATTTCCAGTTTCTAAAAATTCTTTTACTTGACGAGCTGCCATGAACGCACAGTTTTCTTCTGATTCTTGTGTAGAAGCACCAAGGTGTGGGATCGGCACTGCATTTTTCATTTTTAACACACTTTCATTCGGAAAATCTGTAATATACTTACCAACTTTTCCACTTTCAAGTGCAACAGCAATATCCTCTTCATTAACAAGTCCATCACGTGAGAAGTTCAAAATTTGAACGCCTTCCTTCATGATGCTAAATGTAACTTCATTAAACATACCCTTCGTATCATCCGTTAATGGAACATGAACTGTAATGTAGTCTGAGTTTGCAAATAACTCTTCAATTGACATGGCACGCTTTACGTTACGGGATAAGTTCCAAGCAGTATCAACAGAAATAAATGGATCAAATCCAATGACATCCATATCTAAATCAAGTGCATCATTAGCTACTAATGCACCAATCGCACCTAAACCAATAACTCCTAACGTCTTACCTTTAATTTCTTTACCGACAAATTGCTTCTTCCCTGATTCGACTAGCTTTGGTACTTGATCTCCTTCACCTTCTAATGACTTAGCCCATTGTACACCTGCAAAAAGGTTACGTGAAGAAGCCATTAACGTAGTAAGAACAAGCTCTTTTACAGCATTCGCGTTCGCACCTGGTGTATTAAAGACAACAATTCCCTGCTCTGTACATTTATCAACTGGAATATTATTAACACCTGCTCCAGCACGAGCAATTGCCTTTAAATCATGACCAAAATCAAGTGAATGCATATTAAAGCTGCGCACAAGAATGGCATCTGGATTCTCGCTTTCATTGTCGATTTTATAATCATCTCTAAAAACATTCAGCCCGCTTTCTGCTATATTATTTAACGTTTTGATTGTTTTTACTTTTTCTAATGTTATTACGCTCATATCATTCTCTCCTTTTTTTCTGCTTCTATGTCTATGGTCATTTCTTATTACTTCCTTTTCTATTATGTTCTTTGAATATGGATATGTAAACTAAGCGTACCTACCCCTTTCAAAAAACAGAAAGAGGCAAGGGAAGAAATTTCCCTTACCTCTGCCCAGGCGAACGGCTAACGATACTATGTGCTCCCTCGCGGTGATCCGCGTTTCGCCAGTTACACATAGCCTTTAGATTTGATTACAGTGTATCAGATTATCAAAGAACGATCAACCATTATTATTTTTTTCAATTATATTAATTTTAACACAACATTCTAGGAACATTTTCACATTACTCAGTAGCTTGAACTACTAATTCAAAATCAACGCAATCAATGCAGATAAATAATTACTTATGTAACATATTATAAACCTGCTCAACATCTTTATCTCCGCGCCCTGATAAATTTACAATAATAACATCTTCGGTTGATAACTCTTTTGCAAGCTTAACAGCATGACTAACAGCATGGGCGCTTTCTAAAGCAGGAATAATTCCCTCAATCTTAGAAAGCTTCTGGAACCATTCCAACGCTTCTTCCCCCGTAACCGTAGCGTACTCTGCGCGACCTGTTTCCTTTAAGTAACTATGTTCAGGACCGATACCAGGGTAATCTAACCCTGCCGCAATCGAATATGTAGGTTTCGGTTGCCCATTTTCATCTATTAAGGTTAAACATTTAAATCCATGGATAACGGCAGGTACACCTTCTGTTAACGTTGGTGCCTCAGCTGGTTCAACCCCAACTAAACGAACGTCTTCCTCATCAATAAAATGGGCAAATGCCCCTATTGCATTACTTCCACCCCCGGCAACTGCTACTACTGCCGTTGGCAACTTTCCTTCTTTTTCAAGTATTTGTCGTTTGGCCTCCTCACTTATAACGGATTGGAAATACTTCACCATCGTTGGAAATGGATGTGGCCCCACTGCTGAACCTAATAAGTAAAATGTATGTTGATAATTTTCAACTAAGTCAGCTAACGCTGCATCAACTGCGTCTTTTAACCTCCCTTGCCCTTGATCAACAGGAACAACCTTTGCCCCAAGCAACTCCATGCGAAATACATTTAATGCCTGCCGTTCTGTATCTACTTTTCCCATGTATATCGTACAATCGATTCCGAAGATTGAACAAGCCGTAGCTGTTGCCACACCATGCTGTCCTGCCCCTGTCTCAGCAATAATCCTTGTAGCACCCATTCGCTTAGCCAATAGAATTTGTCCAATTGCATTGTTAATTTTGTGCGCTCCTGTGTGGTTTAAATCTTCTCGTTTAAAATATATTTTAGCTCCGCCGACTTGCTCTGTTAAATTTCGGGCATACGTTAGTGGATTTTCTCTTCCTACAAATTCTTTTAAATAATATTTATATTCGTTAATAAACTCAGGATCATTTTTATACTTTTCAAACTGTTCATCTAAGACGGCTAATACTTTCGCTAAATCTTCTGGTAAGAAACTTCCTCCGAATTGTCCGAAAAATCCTTTTTCACTCATCGCTCATTCTCTCCTTAATATTTTTATCTGAAGATTATGTTAATTATTTTCAATATTCGACATATACTTCCCTATCCCCTTCTAAATTCAATCATTCTATTGAATGGTAGCTATCGTATAATACACTAAACCTCCTCAAAGACAAAGGGCATTGAAAAGTCTTTCCCTTTTCAATGCCCTCCTAGGTGTTATATCTAATTAACCTTTCTTTATCGGAAAGCGCACAGTACAAGTCGTTCCTTCGCCTTTTTTACTTGTAAAGCCAATCGAACCTTGATATTTCCCGATAATGTTATAACAAATCATTAATCCTAATCCTGTCCCTTTGCTCTTTAGTGAATAAAACGGCGTCCCAAGAGACTTAATTTCTGCTTCTGTCATACCAATTCCGTAATCAATAACTTTGATTTCAACATTATTTTTATTTTTTCCCCCTGTAATTCTTACAGGGTCACCAACTTTAGAAACTTCAATGGCATTTTTGATAACATTGATAAACACTTGCTTTAGCTCTATGGTATTCGCTTCAATATAACAATTGTCCTCAATAAAAAGCTCAATCTTATTATTGTGAAGCAGTCCATAAGATTGGAGTAAATCAGTAATACTTTTCAGAACGTCTTTGATATTAACCTCTTCTAAGGTACTATTTTCACTTGGCTTGGCAATCGACAAGTATTGTGAGATCACCTGTTCAGCAGAGTCTAATTCATTAATCATTAACTTAAAGTGTTCTTTTGTTCCATTGCTATAGGAAGCACCTTTTTCATAAAACTGCAAAAATCCTTTAACTACAGTCAATGGATTTCTAACTTCATGGGCTACAGCCGCTGCTAATTGGCCAGTTGCTTTTAATCGCTCTGATTGTTGTATTTGTTCATAATACAACTGCATTTTCTTTAACCTCATATATGACAAATAATAAATAAAATAGATGATTAATTGACTTCCTATAAAATTAAGAAAGTTCCCCACCAAATCGAGATAAATATGGGGGAAAAGAATCCCTTGGTCTATGAAAAAAACATAGAGAAAAATAGCACTAACAGAAATTCCATTAATGAGTAATGAAAAATAAAACAACCTAGAATCAAAAAACAAGATCGATACAGCCGGAATAAAACATAAAAACAAGAAAATAGACCATGTATCTGGATAAAGAAAAAAGAGTGTGTAAAAGTAAGTAAACACACCAAGTAGAATGATCAGTCTCAAAGTTTGCGTTTCATACCACGGATAAAGTAATAAGCATACAATTAAAATAACCACTAATAACAAGTGTAAAATATAGCCAATCCCAAAATCACTCATGAGTGGGTTATTTATTAACAAACCCAATACCATCATAAGATTAATGAATAGCATTGTTGTATAATATAACCTTTTGTTAATTCGATAAAATTCCTTCATACCTACTCCTAAAAACTCATTTTTTATTGATCATACGATATCGTTGCTAACTATCGTTCATTATATTAGTAAAATAGTCGTATTACAAATGGCTATATGAGTTCAAGTAAATTTATTTCAATATATAGTTTCTTAGTATTCCATTTTATCATTTACTGTCGCAATTGTTCCATTTAAAATCCTAACTTCACGAACTAAAAAGCGTATTTCTATAAATAGAAATACACTCTAATCAATCACTTACATATGACCACTATATCGCGTTTGAACTATCGCAGAATGTACATATCTTATCATCGTTACATAATCAAAAATCGGGAGTTGGACAGCTTTCTGAATGGCAGCTGCATATGGAGGAAGACTGGAGCACTCGAGTAAAATCACCTTCACGGACGGTTCCGATTGAATCATTTCTATAGCAACCGCGACAACTTCCTCTTCGATCTTTGACGGGTCAAGAATGCCGATTTCATCGTGTGCTGCCTTTCGAAAATTCTCTTTATCCTCCATACCTCTAATACAAAGTGGCACCTTAGGGCTGACGCCTATTTTTAATAATAGTTCTTCCTCAAAGTTAGAAGACTTGCTGCATATAATTCCGATTTTATCTTCTTGCCTGAGGGTTGTTGAGATGAATGGAATTTGAAGGAGACTTGAAAGAAAGACAGGCACTTGAAGTTCATTAGCTATTTCTTCTTGGTACATCGCCATATAACCACAATCAGCTGTAATCGCCTTAACCCCTTCCTGCACAAGTTGATGTCCCGCTTCTAAAATGGGAACTAACATAGACCGATCTTTTTGCAGTAACTTGTCAAAAGTAAAACCTTTGACCGTTTGGTATCTGACTGGGAATGAGTATGTTGTCGCATTCCCTACATCACCTGGAATAAAAGGTGTAAATGTATCAAGCATGAGGATCCCTATTGATTCTCCGTAGCTCACTTGCCCTTTGTTTGCTCTTATGATCATCTGTCCAATCCCCTTCTCTAGCTACAGCTTTTTTTAAATAAGGTTCCTAGCCCTTTTTGCGGAGTGAATTGGCCCAAAAGGCGTAGCGCTTCCCAGAAACTGACTTGATTCGCAGTTAGAACAGGTTTTTTAAGCATCTGTTCCAATTCTTCGATCCATGCAGCTGAATGTAGTGCTGTATCAGGTATAAACACAGCATCGGCTTTCGGACAATCATTTTCTACTGCAAACTCGAGTACATCTCGCTTCCTTAACGTCCCCACTTCCGCCGCTGTAACGATTCCCTTACAAGAATACTGCAACACCTCTATATCAAAGCTTTCTAGAAATGCTTTGAACAATAGAGCGATATCTTCTGGGTAGGTTGCTGCAATAGCAACTCTTTTCACTCCTATCGTTTCTGCGGCTCGAACAAAAGCTAAAGCAGTTGTTGAAGCCGGTACGTGTAAATTCTCTTCAAGAGTGGCTATTTGCTTTTTTATCCCATCTAAACCAAGTACAAAACTTGCACTTGTTGATGTCCATAAAACAGATTGTATGCCTGTACCAACTAAGGACTTTGCCCCCTCCTTAATTCGTTTCGGACTTCCCATTTCACTAAGCGCTTCTACTGTGTGGGCATCCTCATTAAATTTTGTATGAATTAGTTCTACATTTACTGATGGATTTACCATTTGTCCCAAAAGGGGATAATCATCCTCGGCAGCATAACCAGGATAAAGAAACCCCACTTTAATAGGTTGAGTGTTTTGTGTCATATAGACCTCCAATTCTCAGAAATTAAACCCTATTTATATTATTCCTATTCCATAATTTCAAAGGTAATGACACAACAAAACAATATGTAAACTATTTATCTCTATTCAAAAACATGTCATCATTAAAGGAAAACTGACCATACATATGTAAAAAATACTTAAAAGAAAGAGTTGTTACGATGGATGTTATCAAAACAGATATATTGATTATCGGTTCTGGTGCCGCTGGTCTTACTGCAGCGGTATATGCTGGAAATTCAACCAATAACGTACTTGTACTCGATAAGGGTGCAATAGGAAAAAGTGGATCTACCATTGGAGCTGTTCAGATCGCAAGCTTAGGAGCATGGTCAAATCCATTAGACAGTGAAAAGCAATATGCTAACGATATAAAAGAAAGCGGTCGTGGTCTTAGCGATCCTAAGCTCATTGAAACACTCTCCTCCGACCTACCAACACGACTGCAAGAAATCATAAGGTGGGGTTTAAAACTTGATGTTAAAAAAGACAAAGAGGTTGCGGTGTTTTCTACTTCTGGTCACTCGGTACCTCGGTCAGTAAGTGCAAGAAAAGGAAAAACAGGTCTTGGAATTTCACAAACTTTAGTAAAAAAAGTAAAATCCATGAAAAACATCCAAACATTAAGCGACGTAATTACCGTTGAACTCATTACGTCATCTCAGAGAGTAACCGGAGCTATTGTATTTGATTTACGAAAAAACCAACTTTATATTGTGCAGAGCAAATCTGTCATTCTAGCCACAGGAGGAATCGGTCAACTTTATCCAGTAACAAGTAATCCTGTGCAAGCAACGAGTGACGGCTTCTCTTTAGCTCTAGGGGCAGGATCCTCCCTTATCGATATGGAGCAGGTTCAATTTTATCCTGTTAGTCTTGTAGCACCTCGTTCACTCTCAGGTTTCTGTATTAGTTTCTATCATT
This sequence comes from Halalkalibacter okhensis, assembly GCF_000787375.1. Classification (GTDB taxonomy): domain Bacteria; phylum Bacillota; class Bacilli; order Bacillales; family Bacillaceae_D; genus Halalkalibacter; species Halalkalibacter okhensis. The sequence continues at coordinate 10,791 of NZ_JRJU01000019.1, forward strand.
ATTCTAAACTTTATAATCGTCACGGTGAACGCTTCATGAATCGATATGAACCTGAAACACTAGAAAATACAACAAGAGATAAACTAGCAATTGCTATCCATTCGGAAATTGCAGCTGGTAGAGGCACAGCAGGCGGAGGTATTTGGCTTGATGCCACAGAACAAATTGAAAAAGTAAGAAACGAATTTCCTCATGAATACAAGCTTTGTGAAGACCGCGGCATCGATTTATCAAAAGAGCATGCTGAAATCGCCCCTGCTGCTCACTTCATGATGGGTGGAGTTCAAATTGATTCCAATGCTTCCTCGTCTATTCCAGGTCTATATGTTGCAGGCGAAACAGCAGGCGGATTACACGGAGGAAATCGTCTCGGGAATAATGCACTCTCTGAATGCCTCGTTTTTGGAGCAAAAGCAGGAATAGCTGCTGCGGCCGAAGCTTCTAAGATAGCCGAAGTCCCTCCTATAACCCAATCTGAAATTGCAAAACGTATGGAGGTAGATTGGCCATTTTTATTATCACCAACGCGCGGTAATGTAAGGCCCTATGAATTAAAACAACAAATCCAAACGATTCTAGGTCATAACCTTGGAGTCATCCGCTCCAATAAAGGCATTGCCGAAGCAAAAGAACTTTTACAAAAAATGAAAATACAATTTACTACAATAAATATAACAAACAGAGATACCCTATCAAGGGAGATCCTAGATGCAATTGAAGCCAAACACATGGTTCGAACCGCTCAAGCGATCGCCCAAGCTGCAGCATTAAGAACGGAAAGCAGAGGTGCCCATTATAATACCGACCACCCAACCCTTACTACTAAGATATACCATACATTTGTAGAACAGAATAATGGACAAATAAAACGAAGCACATCCCCCGTCAAAGGAGTGTAATCATTATGAAACTTCAAGTTGAAATTCAAAGAACGACTACACATACAAATGTCTATGAGGTCAATTACAGCTCAGACATGACTGTTCTTACTATATTAGAGGAAATCTACAGGTTTCATGATCCCTCCATTGCCTACAGATTTTCCTGTTGTACTGGTTTATGCGCTACATGTATGATGATGATCAATGGGAAGCCTGGTTTAAGCTGCATGATCATGGCTAAACCCGCAAAAGACAATCGACTTTCCTTAGCCCCTCTTCCAAAAGGAAGTACTCTTAGAGATCTTGTGAAGGACATTTAACAACATTCAATGAAGCCATTCTATTACATTCGTAGCTTTGAATGTCCTTTAAATTAAGAGAGATACACTTTATTATACGTTTTATATGTATGTACTCTAAATGTATAGCGAAGATGTCTTGATTTATCATCAAATAAATTAAACTTACGAATCTTACTATCCAACTAGCTGGTTATTCAGTCCAAATGGACGAATATTCTGTCCAAACCTCTTAATTTTCAGTCCAAACTCCTTAACTTGCTGTCGAAATCGATTTTATGAGTATTGCAAACGTTTTTGATCTACTTGTATTCTTTTCTTCGTAATACTTTGTGAGGTAGTATGTCTCCCCTCCTTACTACCGGCTTAATCGATAAGATGTTGCTTCATTACACAATTTGCTCTTTAGTGTGCCTATAGCATTCGGTTTGCGCATACGAAAAAAGACAATCGATTGGATTGTCTTTTTTCTACATAGTAACGTAAGTAAAATTATTTGATTTAAATAATGCGGGTGAAGGGAGTCGAACCCCCACGTCATAAGACACTAGATCCTAAGTCTAGCGCGTCTGCCAATTCCGCCACACCCGCGTAGTGGTGCCGGCCAGAGGACTTGAACCCCCAACCTACTGATTACAAGTCAGTTGCTCTACCAATTGAGCTAGGCCGGCAAAATGGTGGAGGATGACGGGATCGAACCGCCGACCCCCTGCTTGTAAGGCAGGTGCTCTCCCAGCTGAGCTAATCCTCCATTTGTGTTGGTGACCCGTACGGGATTCGAACCCGTGTTACCGCCGTGAAAGGGCGGTGTCTTAACCGCTTGACCAACGGGCCAATTTAAATAATTAACTTGTCCATGGCGGAGAAGGAGGGATTTGAACCCTCGCGCCGCGTAAACGACCTACACCCTTAGCAGGGGCGCCCCTTCAGCCACTTGGGTACTTCTCCATGGCTCCACAGGTAGGACTCGAACCTACGACCGATCGGTTAACAGCCGATAGCTCTACCACTGAGCTACTGTGGAATAAAATGGGCCTGAGTGGACTCGAACCACCGACCTCACGCTTATCAGGCGTGCGCTCTAACCAGCTGAGCTACAGGCCCACAGTCATGTAATAAGAGCGGGTGATGAGAATCGAACTCACGACATCAGCTTGGAAGGCTGAGGTTTTACCACTAAACTACACCCGCATATCAAGTTATAATATATCGTAAATTTCAAAAACGCACTAACATGTCTCTTCCTCTTCTAGTATCTCATAGAAGCAAATGCGTCGAGACAACTCGTAGGCTTATTCGGCAGATGTTTCGCTCGTGGCTGAGGTTTTACCACTAAACTACACCCGCATATTCAGTTTCTGGTCGGGAAGACAGGATTTGAACCTGCGACCCCCTGGTCCCAAACCAGGTGCTCTACCAAGCTGAGCCACTTCCCGTTTTCTCTAATAAGAATGGCGCGCCCTGAGAGATTCGAACTCCCGACCTTTTGATTCGTAGTCAAACACTCTATCCAGCTGAGCTAAGGGCGCTTCTTTTTTGGTGCCGAGGGCCGGACTTGAACCGGCACGGTAGTCACCTACCGCAGGATTTTAAGTCCTGTGTGTCTGCCAATTCCACCACCCCGGCAGGACTTTAAACATAATGACAAAGGCGGTACCCGGATTTGAACCGGGGATCAAGGTTTTGCAGACCCATGCCTTACCACTTGGCTATACCGCCATTTCATAAGAGCGGAAGACGAGATTCGAACTCGCGACCCCCACCTTGGCAAGGTGGTGTTCTACCACTGAACTACTTCCGCATTGGCTGGGCTAGCAGGATTCGAACCTACGCATGACGGAATCAAAATCCGTTGCCTTACCGCTTGGCGATAGCCCAATAAGGGCGGCTGATGGGAATTGAACCCACGAATGCCGGAATCACAATCCGGTGCGTTAACCACTTCGCCACAACCGCCATAAAAGTAAGTTTTTAATTATTGGCAGGGGCAGTAGGAATCGAACCCACACCGGAGGTTTTGGAGACCTCTGTTCTACCGTTAAACTATGCCCCTAAATTGGCAGTCAAGAAGAGGCCAGCGTGAAAGGCAGGCATTCTTACCAACTGAACTACCAAACCATTTTGGTATTGCGGGGGACGGATTTGAACCGCCGACCTTCGGGTTATGAGCCCGACGAGCTACCAGACTGCTCCACCCCGCGTCGTTATATAGTAACTTGATGATGTTTTTCGAAGAAGTTGTCTTTTCCTCTTCTAGTAACGCTTCGTAGTGTTTGCGTCAAGACATGTCGAAGCTTATTCGACGATGGTTTGCTGCATGCTCCACCCCGCGTCGTTATATAGTAACTTGATGATGTTTTTTCGAAGAAGTCGTCTTTTCCTCTTCTAGCTTTGCTTTGTGGTGTTTGCGTCAAGACATGTCGAAGCTTATTCGACGATGGTTTGCTGCATGCTCCATCCCGCGTCGTTATAAAGCAACTTGATGATGTTTTTCGAAGAAGTTGTCTTTTCCTCTTCTAGTAATGCTTCGCAGTGTTTGCGTCAAGACATGTCGAAGCTTATTCGACGATGGTTTGCTGCATGCTCCACCCCGCGTCATTTTGAAGATGGCGGAGGAAGAGGGATTCGAACCCCCGCGCGGTTTAACCCGCCTGTCGGTTTTCAAGACCGATCCCTTCAGCCGGACTTGGGTATTCCTCCGCAATATTCACATGGACCTTGTAGGACTCGAACCTACGACCAATCGGTTATGAGCCGACTGCTCTGACCAACTGAGCTAAAGGTCCAAGAATGGTGGAGCCTAGCGGGATCGAACCGCTGACCTCCTGCGTGCAAGGCAGGCGCTCTCCCAGCTGAGCTAAGGCCCCATTTCCGTTGACCGGCAATAATTATATTAGCACAATACATTGTTCCGCGCAACATTTTTTACCTTTTTTTACCCCAAAAATAAAATATTATTCATTCATAACATAAATTATTATCTCACATAAGTTAACGATTTTTTTGCGACTAGGTTTATTAATTTACCATAACTACAGAACAATCTCAATATGTTTATAAAATTAATTTCATTTAGAAATGTAAACTCTTAGGCCTCCCTTAAAAGCTACTGCATTAGCCTCTACTCACTTAAATTCTTCTATCACTCATTTCCCAGTCTCATTTTATCTTCCTTCTTAAAGAACCACCTATAGTAAACCCTCGATATAAAACAAGTAATGGATAAAGTAATAAAACTCCAGTATCCATTCCATTTCTTGTATTCAATTAAGTCTGTGTATTTCTCTGTGAACGTTTCTAAAAAGGTAATAACTCCACTATAACTACAAATATAAAAAATCTTACTTAGACAACTTCTTCTTTCTGGATAATAGAGATTAAATAGGATTGTTATTGCTGGATAGATAAAGAACTCAAATGCAAAGCTTGATTTGTTTGATTTCTTAAAAAATGTTCGATATGGATACTTAATCAAGCCTTTCTCTACAACCAATAAGCCGAAAAACCATGTCATAGCCTGCTGAAATAAAAAGGATATATGAGCTTCCCTCATTTTATTTCGAGGAACAAAATTAAATAAAAGCAATATAATAATGATGCAAGATGAAGCAACGACTACATTTTCTCTTTTTTTATAAGGCATCTTTAACATCTCCTAAGTAATTAAAACGAACCTATTATTAATAAAAAGGAAGTCTATTTTCTTCATATTATGACACAAATCGACATATTTATTTGCGAATGCAAAATAAAAAAGTTGAGGTTCATATAGAATCCTCAACTAAACAGTTCCATTTATTTTCATTTTACGAACCAATCTCTTATAATGAAGTCTTAGTTAGACTTAATGTCTGAAGCAGACTTACAAACAAATTCACTAAAATCCTTCCCAACTAATTCCTGACTCAGATCCGATAATACCTCCATTATCTTCGTCAAATCTTCTTTAGAAATTTTAGCTATTAAATGAATGAATTCAATCTCAGAGTTGTCGGCATTTTGATTAATAAATTCTCCTACAACCTTTTGACCTTTCGTTGTTAAAGTAACTTCTTTTGTTCGTGCATCGTTTCCACTGTTTATCACAACTAATCCTGATTCTTTCAACTTTGTTAACTGTCGAAACACATTTGAGATATTGGTTTGAGCTAGATAAGTCAGGTCTGACATTCTTAAATTCGAATCGAAATATAAAATCCAAAGAATACGAAAACCAGGAAAAGTAAGCTTCTTTTTCTCAATTTGTCGTCGTATATCCTTTTCCATTTCAAAATTAAGTCCTCTTATTAGCGCAAATAAGGCATAGCCGTTTGCTAGTTGGTCTCTCTGTACGCTCATCTAACTCCCCCCTACCTAAGTAAAATAACTTATCTTAAATACAAGTTATTTCCAATTTTTATCTATTTTAATCTCTTTCTATTAATAAACTTACTCAAGAAAAAATTGGAGAATAAATCAACTTCTTTTTTATCAAGAAAAATGATATACTAATCTAGCGATGAGCTAATTTGCATAAGACGAGATTGACGCGCCTTTTTGGCAATGCACTATGTGGAGTGCTGTCTCTCGCCGCAATACGCATAAAGACGCCCATTCGGGCGTCTTTTTATTTCTTATATGGCATAAAATAACCACTAAGTTAATCTAGAAGGCAATTTTGTTAAAAGTTTTTCAACCTCAGGAGCCGGCAGTGGCGGGCTATAATAATACCCTTGTCCATATTTACACCCATTCTGAATGAGAAACGCGGCTTGCTGTTCATCTTCAATTCCTTCTGCAATAAGATCAAAATCAAAGTTTCTCCCCATTTCAATCATTGTTTTCACCAATGAGGCCGTATTAGAATTTGAGATAATCTCACTTATAAATGTTTTATCAATCTTAACTAAATCAATTGGCAATTGATTTAAAACACTTAACGAAGAATACCCCGTCCCAAAATCATCAATAGAAATTTTTATCCCATACTGTTTTAATTCATGAATGATGGCAGAAGAGCGTTTCGTGTTTTGCATCACACTTTCTGTTATTTCAAGCCCTAAGTATTCCGGAGCTAACTCGACCTCTCTAAGAACTTCTTTTACCTCTTCTACAAATCCATTCGCTTCAAACTGGATCGCTGAAATATTAACAGCTACCTTCACTCTTACATCAGAGGATTGCTGCCACTCTTTATTTTGCCTACAAGCTTCTTTTAACACCCATTTCCCTAACGGTACAACCATTTCCGTTTCCTCTGCTATTGAAATAAATTCAATTGGAGAAATAATCCCTAATTCAGGATGCTTCCAACGAATGAGTGCCTCTACTCCGTAAATTTCTTCTGTTACTAAATTCAATTTAGGCTGATAGTGCAGATAGAACTCTTTGTTCCTAAGAGCTTTTTTTAAATCACGTTCTATCTTTGTTCGTCGGTCGAGAATGTGTTTGTCTTCATATTCATAAAATTGATAGTTGTTCTTCCCACGCTTTTTGGCTAAATACATGGCCGTATCGGCATGCTTAATTAAAGTCTTTAAATCTTGACCATCATGTGGATACATACTTATTCCGATACTAGGAGATGTGAAAAATTCTTCCTTTTCTAATAAAAAAGATGTGGTAAATCCAGTCAAAATTTGTTCTGCGACTTCCTTCACCTCACCTTTATGAACATCCTCTAAAAGAATAATAAATTCATCTCCCCCTTGCCTGGCCACTACATCTTGTTTACGCACTCTTTTCAGGATTCTATCTGTCACTAACTTTAACAAGATATCGCCTTGGTTATGCCCCATCGTATCATTAACAAATTTAAACCTGTCTAAATCAATCATCATCACAGCTAAATTGTGGGAGCCGCGCTTGCACCTTCCCAATGATTCCTCTAACAACTCCGTAAACTTATAACGGTTCGGTAAGCCAGTAAGCATATCATGATAGGCCATATACTTCATTTTGTCTTGTGCATTCTTTTGTTCGGTAATATCAAAAATAACGCCATACACCATGGATACTTCATTCTCCTCATTTCTTTGAGGTCTGATTCTGTTTTCTACCCAGCGAACTTCCCCACTTGACCGAGCAATTCGATATTGAAAGCTCGTTTTTTCTTTAGTTAAAATAGCCTGTTCAACATCTTTAATGATGTCTTTATCATCTGGATGAATCATCTCCTTCCAGATGTGGAAATTCCGCCTGAAAACATTAGGATCTACTCCGAAAATTTCACCAAGGCCTGCGGAAACGTCTCCTTGACCATTATTCACATTAACAAACCAAATACCTGCTTCGATATTATGAAATACATGATTAATTTGATCATTTAGTTCTTCTAATTTCGTTTGCTTTTCTAATAGTTGCTTTCGATAATGATATGTTTTCTCATCAAACTTCTTACCAACTAGAAATGCAACAATTAAACCAAGTATCCATGCCCCTAGTTCCCATGGATGGATAGCTTTCTCTATTAGATAGTGAGTGCCTATCGAATAACATCCAAGAGCTACTGTAGCTATTGATGTATAAAGTCGTCCTCGATAACTCAAAATTACAAATCCTCCCGTTCTAAGCGAAATACATACTATTAAAATTGTACATAACTCTGCCTGCTATTGCTATTAGTATTGTACACAGATAGTACAAACCCAAGTCTCTCTCCACAAAAAAGACAACCATTGACGGTTGCCCTCGAATACTTTTTTAGAAACTTGAATAACTACAAGCAATTTTTTATCTCTCTATTCACTTTAAAAATCACATCATTCAACTGCTCAAATGGCACTGGTTCACTAAAAAAGTAGCCTTGAAAAACATCGATATCTAATTTTCGCCACTCAGCAAACTGACTTTGCCCCTCAATTCCCTCAACTACTAGTTTAAACCCTAAGTTAGTGGCCATCTGTTTAATTGGAATAATAACGTTTGTGAGTTTATTGTTTTTCATTAAGCTTGTTATAAACCTTTTATCCAATTTTATATGATCGATTGGAAGATCGACAAAGTCAGAAAAGGAAAAATAGCCGTTTCCAAAATCATCTAACGCAATTTTATAACCCTTATTCCGTAAAAATTGCAATTTGGATTTCACATCTTCTCTTTTATAAATACTAATATTCTCGGTTATCTCAAAAATAAAATTCGGCTTCCCGATATTCGCCTCAGCAATAATCTCTTGGACCGTTTCTTCAAAAGAGTCCATTAAAAGCTGATTTACAGAAAGGTTAATCGAAAAGAATACATCATCATGTTTATCTGGCATATCTTTGATGTTACAACAGACTTGTCTGATTACCCAAGTAAAGATCCTATTAGCCATCCCTATTTTCTCCGCTAATGGGAGAAACTCATCGGGACCAATCACCCCTAGCTTGGGATGCTTCCACCTAATCAACGTTTCAACACCTATGACTTTCCTTTCATTCAAACCGACTTGTGGCTGATATTCCATATAAAAATCATCATCTCTTAATGCATGTGGCAAATCCACTTCAATCACGACTTTACGAAAAGCAGACTCTTTAACATTGCCTTGATACAATTTGTATTGGTTTATGCCCAATTCCAATGCTTCATACATTTGAGATTTAGCTAACATGATCAAGTCCTCACTACTAGAGTGCGCATAAGGATAAATACAAACGCCAATACAAGTTCCTAACGTGCTCTGATTATTTTTGTACGTATAGGTTCCTGATAAAGCTCCAATAATTCTTTCAACAATTACCGTACATTCGTGCTCTGTTACATCTGTTAACAAGATTACTATATCAGTGTCAGACAAAAAGCAAGCTGTATCTACATCCCTAATACTCGTTCGTAAACGGTCCGCTACTTGTTTACGAAGAAAACTTAGTACATTCAGTTCAGTATTAAGCTGAAATAACCTTACATAACATACAGCTGTAGCTGTTTTAAACCGATCACAATAAGCTAAATTCATATGCAATCGATCATAAAGCAAATATTCATTCGGAAACCCTGTTATTTCATCGATTAATTCCTTTATATATAGAGGGGTCTGTTTATTCATTTAACCATCCCATTTAAATAGCAAATATGCTATTTATTTTTTTCTTCATAGATCTATGTAATCATTTTGTTCTAATTCTGACAAGGATAAATCATATTTCCGCTTCTTCAACTACGATCTGGCCTGAATGTATGCTATTATTCCTTATCAATCTCTTTCTTTCTTCGTGTTCGCTTCATTGCTTTTACAAGGAAACCTCCCTTAAATTTCCTTGGCTCATAGGAGATGATAAAAGCTTTCGGCTCATACTCCTCTATCAAGTTCATTAATTCGTCTTCACGACTTCTTTTAGTTAAGAGTTCAAGCTGGTATCGCTTACTCTCTTTCCCTTCTCCTTCGAACACCGTTACACCAAATCCTTCATTTCGTAAAAAAGAAATTAACTCTTCATTTTTCCTTTCTAGATTTACAATCAAAGAGGTATAACCTATCGCTAATTTCCTTTCAACGTATGCCCCTAATAAGATCCCTATGCCAAAACCGACTGCATAGACAAACATTGCGATTGTGGAGGGGTTGCCTGATAAAACAATGGATAATCCAAATACATAAACCAACCCTTCTATCACAGCAAGCTGCGCCGCAATGACACTCATACCTTTCACAACAAAGATCGTTCTCAGTGTGAAAATGGGGACGTAAATTAGCTGAAGTATGATAATCAATAAAATCTCCTTCAAGTTCTCCCCTCCTCTTGGCGATTCAAGACAAACCAAGAAATAAGACATTTCTACAATATAATTTTATCAACTAACATTTAGTACAGATTTGCTATAAAAATTACACAATCAAAACCAATTAAAACATGAAGTAGCCTAAAGACAAAACAAACAATTAACTTCACCTTTTATGCAAAATAAGGAAGTAAAAGACAAACAATGATCTTTTTTCTATTTCACCTTTTTTGAAAGAACGATGTATAAGGGAATAACTTAATACAAAACCCGTGAATAAATCTCACACATGTTTAATGATTTTCATTTTAACTAAATCATATGGTGATTCACTTTTCACACTTTCTACAAAAATACATCAGTAGATTATATAACAACATAACAGAACAAAAAGAAGATATATGTTTATATTTTTAATATAAACGTAACTTAAAACACCAAAATTCTATACATAACGAAAGGCGTGAATTGAATGAGCAATGCTATACGGAAAGTAGATAAAGAGTTAGAGATGAAAGAGAAAACATCATCAACTGATCGAAGACCTTGGTGGCAAGCCTGGGGCCCAAGTGCAATAGTAGCTGCAGCCATTGTTGGCCCAGGAACAATTACAACAGTCTCTGTTACAGGAGCTACCTACGGATATCAAGGTGCATGGATTATCGTGCTAGCTTGTTTTATCGCTTATTTTGTACAAAAACCTGTAATTAAATGGACCATTCAAACCTCTACTGGTGCGATGGAAGGCGTTCGTAACGAAATTGGAAAAGGATGGGCGATCTTTCTTTATATTGCACTCTTGATAGGGGCTTTGGCGTTTCAAGCAGGGAACTTTTTAGGTGCAGCCATGGCGCTTAATTTCTTTGCTCCAAATGTTTCTTTTGTTACGTGGGTTGCCCTATTATCTTTTGGAGCACTAGCCATTTCTTTAATTGGAGTATATAAATTAATTGAGAATATTAACCGAACAATCATTGTACTTATGGCAGCTGCCTTTCTTATTACAGTGATAGCATCAGGACCAAGCGCAAGTGAAATAGCAACAACAGGCTTTTCATTCCAAATTCCCGGAGGAGATTATTGGCTTGTTTTAGCTCTTATTGCTACAACTCTTCCACCTAACACGGTATTAGCTCTATCTGCTTTTACTAAAAGAAAGTACAGTCAAGATCACTCTATAAGCCAAGAAGAAAAAATTAGACGGGGACATGCTGATCTTCGCGTAAACTTCATTATTACTGCATTTATTACACTTTCCATTTTGATTTGTGCAGGAGCTACTTTATATGGCACGGGCGCAACTGTTACAAGTGCTGGAGACATGGCTGGTCAACTTACACCGGTTCTTGGTCAATATGCGGGTATCCTTTTTGCTTTAGGTCTATGGGCTGCCGGGTTTTCATCTGGCCTATTTAACCTTAGTGTTCAGCCCATGTTATTTGGTCAAGCGTTCGGCACATCAGAGGACGCAAAAGCTCACATGAATCGAGGAATTATGATTGCTACTGCAATCTTACCAGTGTTAATCGTATTTTTATTTGGACAAATGCCCATCGAGTTAATCATTTCAGCTCAAGCATTAAATGGCTTGCTTTTGCCAATCATTGTAGGTTTTATCTGGATTCTCTCAAATAAAAAAGGAAAACTTGGCTTCTATAAAAATACACTCGTACAAAACATCCGATACGGGATCATTTTAGCCATTGTAAGTGTCCTTGCCGTACGCGTCCTTCTGCAACTTATTGGAGCTATTTAAGAATGAACACAAGGTGAACATTCAATGTTCACCTTGTGTATTTAATAACTGTTTAATCTGTTATTCAAAGAGTGCTCAAAATCACTGAGTATGTCCATTCTGCCCTGCCTTACACAGGCCACTTTTCTAACGTATAGGACATCTCCCAGAACATGTATTCATACCTACTGCTTGTTACAAAAATATCTTCCATTCGTTTCATCTCTTCATTAGAAGCACGCTTTGCCCAGTCATCTAAACGGTCAATTTGCTCCTTAACTAACGTTGCAAACCATTCGTCTCCATACGTGTCAATCCACTTTTGATAAACGGGATGCCCTGGGGTAGATCCTTTATACTTCTCTCCAATTTCCCAGTACAACCAATAACATGGAAGGATAGCCGCAATGACTTCCCCTAAAGAACCCTTATAAGCAACAGATAACATATGATTCGTATAGGCAACTGCCGTCGGAGCAGGCACGTTTGCCATGTGACCTTCACTATTTTTTTCAAGACCTAAATCTTTGGCAAACCCTTCATGAAGCATATGCTCTGCATCAAAGGTTGCTCTAGCATGAAAGGCCATTTGTGATGTTGTATAGAAATCCAGTGCTTTCGCCGCTCCAATTGCTTGCACTTGGGCAAACCTAGACAGATAAAAAGAATCCTGCTGTACATAATAAATAAAACACTCAATTGGCAATGAGCCATCTGCTACTCCTGTAACAAATGGGTGTTCAAAGCTTGCATTCCAAATCGCATCTACTCTATTTCGAAGTTGCTCTGAAAATTTCATCGTGCTCATCCCTTCTTACTTCTTTTTACGTTCATTTCCTATAAAATGCCTCATTAAAAAAAGTCTACACACCACAGAGGCATGTAGACGTTACATGTTAATCATGTAATCCTAATAAACATCCCTCCGCTGGCATTACCCAGATCAGGTTAAGGGTCGATATCTTCATCAGGATATCCTCTCAGCCAACCTCATAGCTCCCCTAATACTTTTCTTGAATTTTCCAAGCAAAGCGTAACATATATTGCAATTTTGTGCAATATTCTGTTCATTTAACAAGTTCTTGGTCCCATCATCGTTCTAATGCGTTACCTTCCCTCCATTTTCCCAACGCTTTGGGCTCTCATTCTTCTCATAATCCAAAAAGAGACGGAAAGCTATTTTTCCGCCTCAATTTGTTATAATTTTAAATTCCGCCTCTAACCAAGCCTCTTTGAAGCAAACATTCCCATTAGATTGATGAAAATGGACCTTTTTTCAAATAATGAATAAAAATCCTACTCATTACAGGGTATAGGAGTGAAAAGAAAATCATATTGCCTATCGCATGGTTTGTATCAAATGGTACACCAGCTAAATAATAAGCTAGAAAACGATCACTCAATAAAAGCATATTTAACGAAATGACAAATCCATAAAAGTAACCACAAAATCCTGCATACATGATAAGAACGACAAAAGGAATGCCCCATTTTTCATGGGCTCTTCCAATCCAACCAGAAACAAGCCCGATCATAGACCAAGAAATGATTTGCCAAATCGTCCAAATACCGGTTCCTAAAGTCATATTCGTTAATACCGTACTAATGAATCCTAAAATGAGGCCATTAGCAGGACCCATAAACATGGCCGTAATAATAATGATAGACGTGACAGGTTGAACATTAGGAATATGGGCGAAAGCCATTCGACCAACCACACAAAGCGCACTTAGCATGGCAAGTAACGTGATTCTGCGAATAGACATGGCTATTCAATTGAATCGTAATGAAAATGAATCAGATCTCCATGTTCGAGTTCATATTCAGTAGCTCCTACTAACGCTTCTTCTCCATTGATTGTATAGAGCCAATAACTTGATGTTTCATCATCTGCTTCAATTCCATTAATTCCTGAGATAAATGCACCTTCATATGCCGTTGTAATTTCATAATTCTCATCCATGACTTCCATAAGCGTTTGTCCTTGTTCGAACGTTACCGTATCTTCACTCAGAATATTTTCATGATCTTCCTCACTCAATACAACAGTAGCAGAAAGCTCCTCTAGACCTTCTTCTTGTCCCTCTTCACTAGACTCATCTTGAACGGGCTCTTCCACCGTTTCATTGTTCGCTCCGCAACCAGTTAATGTTAGCATGACAGCAAATAAAATAGAAAACCAAAGTCTCATTACAATTCCTCCCAAATAATCAATCATCAATAGTTTGTCCGCGTTACTTGTAAGAATGTATTCTACTTCACCCTACCATATCTTTAGCAACCTGTTTTTCTGATTGCTTTTTTGTCAACCTAAAGAAAGCAACAGACCCTAGTAATGAAGTAAAAAACAAAATAGCTCCCATTGGCACAGCAGTTGATTCATTTATCCCAACCAGTGGTGAGACCATAGCGCCAAGCAATAAGGCAAGCGTCCCTAGTACCGCACTTGCACTTCCCGCACGGTGTCCTTGATGCTCCATCGCCAATGTAAATGTACTCGTTAAAATCATCCCCATAGCTGTCATGTAAATGAAAATAGGAATCACAAGCGTGGCTAATGGTCCTTCAATAATTGTCATTAATAATAAGAATGCAGTTGCACTAACGGAAATAATCACCGCCACGCGCAATATGCTTCGTTCGTGAACAATTCCACCTAAGCGACCGATAATGAAGCTCCCTAGGATAATAGCCAGTCCATTTATCCCAAATAAAACACTAAATGCTTGCGGTGAAACATTATAAATTCCTTGGTACACAAAAGGAGTCCCGGCGACATAAGCAAAGCTTCCACCATGAATGAACCCAACCGTTAATGCATATCCAATGAAAGACCGATCTTTAAACAAGCTCCCCATTGTCCGAACAGAATGTCCAATTGTACTTGGAATCCGCTTTTCTGGAGGCAATGTCTCCTTTAATTTCAGTGCAACAACTAACACAATGAAAAGACCAATCAAACCTAAAAAGTAAAAAATCGTACTCCAATTTGCAAAAGGGAGAAGCAATATGGCCCCACCAGCCATCGGAGCAGCCATTGGTGCAACTGCATTAATAACCATTAAAAGTGCAAAGAACTTCGTCAACTCACGACCACTGAACACATCACGAACGACAGCGCGTGATAAAACAACCCCAGCAGCCGCCGTAAAGCCTTGTAAAAATCGAGCTATGACCAAAATGGTTATATTAGGAGCCAGTGCACAAAGCAATGAAGAAATAGCAAATAAAAAGATGGAAATCAATAATGGCTTTTTTCTCCCTTGTGCATCACTAATTGGGCCAACAACGACTTGTCCAACTGCAAGGCCAAGTAAACATGCTGTTAAACTAAGTTGTACAAGAGAGGCCCTGGCCCCTAGATCATCAGCTATTTCTGGAAAGCTTGGCAAATACATATCAATATTAAGCGGACCTAATATCGCCAGCATACCGAGCAGAAAAGCTAATCCTATACGCTCTTTCCCAGTTGGATTATGTAACATAAATCATAAGCACCTTCCCTAGAATTTTACGAACCTAACAACTTATAAAAAAATCTTTGTCATTGCTAGTCACATAGATATAAAATGTTACAAGTAACCGACTTTACAAAGTATAATACAAAAAGTTTAAAGATTAAATAATAGAGCTCTTTTTAGTCAAAGTGTTATTGCTTGACGATTGCCCTTACAACATTTACCTTTAAATGGGAATGATCATACTCAAGGAGGATTCAGATGAAAAAAAGCACTCATTATAAGGACTACTTTCTAGCACACCGTCTTGTTACAAATGAATTAGTTGAAAAGATTGGCAATAACCATTATAACTACAAGCCAACAGATACTTCCATGTCAGCTAAAGAGCTTGTCGTTCATATGCTAACATCCTTTTATCAATTTGTATCAGCAGCAGCAAAGAGGACTCCCACCCCACTCCATGATGAAAATGCAGATATAAACTTAACGGAACTTGCGAAGCTATACACTGAAGAGTCTGTGAAAATCATCGAGTCATTAGCAGAAGAAGACCTTGACGAGATCATTGACCTTACTGCAGTTCTTGGCTTGAAACTCCCTGCCGAAAAAATCATTAATTTGGCTATAGATCACGAGATTAATCATAAAGGAAATTTGTTTGTTTACGTTCGTGGAATGGGACATACTGACTTGCCGATGTTTATAAGAAAATAAGAAAGACAAGTGACACCTTTACTCTACAATGAGTAGTAGGTGTCTTATTTCTAAAGAAATCGAAAAAGCGTTATAACCGTAATCAATCACGATTATAACGCCCTGCAACGTTTATACTGTTTCTACTTTTTCTTTTCCACCTTCACTTCGCTCGATAAATACAGCACATGCTGCATCTCCAGTAATGTTGACTGATGTACGAAGCATATCAAGGATTCGGTCTACAGCTAACACAAGAGCAATACCCTCTACTGGCAACCCGACAGATTGCAAGACCATCGCAAGCATGATCATCCCAACCCCAGGAACTCCAGCGGTACCGATACTAGCAAGAGTTGCCGTTAACACAACGGTAACTAACGCACCAACTGAGAGTGGTTCAGCAAAAACTTGCGCGATAAACACAGTCGCCACAGCTTGCATAATAGCTGTACCATCCATGTTAATTGTTGCCCCAAGCGGTTGCACAAAACCAGAAATTGGTTTGGATACCCCTAATTTTTCTTGGGCCGTTTTCATAGAAAGCGGAAGCGTTGCATTACTACTTGATGTACTAAATGCAACGGTCATAGCTGGCGCAAAGTTTTTAAAGAAATGAAGTGGACTCATTTTCCCTAAAGCATAAACAACACCCGAATACACGAGAGCCACGTGAAGAATCAACGCTAACACCACACAAAGCATGTACATTGCCATCGAAGATAATGCATCTAAACCAAGCTTCCCAATGGCTGATGCGATTAAACCAAAGGCTCCATATGGTGCAAGCTTCATCGCAATAGTAACAAGGAACATCATAATCTCATTTCCTTGCTCGATTAGCTTATGAATTCCTTTAGTCTTTTCACCAAGATGCGCTAATGCAAACCCAATAAAAATAGCAAAGAAAATAATTTGCAACATTTGACCAGTTGCTAAGGCATCAATTGGATTGGTTGGAATGATGTTTAATAAAGTCTCCATGACCGGAGGCGGTTCTGTCGCTTCGAAATTAGCCTCTTCAGTCCCCATCAACCCTTCTTGTCCAGGCTGAATTGTTAGAGCCACACCAAATGCAATACATAACGCGACAACCGTCGATAATAAATAAAATCCTACTGTCTTAATGCCAATTCGCCCTAATTTTTTCGTATCACTCATTCCAGCTGTTCCTAAGACAATCGAAAAGAACACAAGTGGCACAACCAACATCGTAATTAGCTTTAAGAATATTTGCCCTAGTGGAGTCAATACATATGAATCCAAAGGACCAAATGCTCCCGGAGCAAATAGGTTAAACCCAAGCCCTACAGCTACCCCTAGGATCAGCGCAATAATAATCTTCTTAGTTAATCCCATTTTTCTACTCCTCTCATGATGTAGACCATCTCATTCGATGCTACAAATTAAATTCGCCAAGTACTATGATTCCATTTTATTTATTTGACGTCAAATGTATTTATCTTTTTAAGTGCAGCATCAGAATGGAGATCGACCTATTTTTGTACGAATGTTCTCTAAATGATTTACTTAATCTTGATTTAAATTATGACTTACTAATGACTTTTCCCGAATGAATCCCTCTTTTTTCTGTAACCCTACCATAAAAGACCTAGATAAATTCCCTTCACATCAGTCTTTCTATCCAATTTGGACCATTTGCTGTCGAATTTCACGAATATACTTTCGCAACTGTTCAATATCCTGTCCAAACTCTTTCAAATTCAATCAAAAATCCCCCCTCCTGTATAGGGAGGGGGGATTTTTTACAGGTATTTTTTCTGTCAGGTAGTCTATCATGTTCAATGCTGCTTTGTTGATGATTTCCTCTATTCCTTCTTCCCTAAATAAATCAAAACAGCATCTCGCAAAAATCCAGCTCCACCTTTAACAGATTTGTCATAATAAGCTGTAAACCGCTCATCCGCCACATACATTTCTACAAGCCCCGCATGTGCTTCCTTCGTATAACTAGGCCACGAATACATAAGCCACTCTTTGTGCTTTGCAGCAAGCTCCCATGCTAGATCCGAGGAAGGATCTCCGGTTTCAAATGCTTTCTTTAGCAACGAAAATATTTCATTCCCTAAGTTCGTCATCTTCTCATAATCTTCTTGAGACATATTTCTTAACTTTGCATTGCTAGCCTTTACCATCTCATCCCCGTATTTTTCACGAATTTCTTCCCCGTACGTTTGCTCGTTTTCTTCAATTAATTTTTCCTTAAGCCCCTTAAATTTTTCTTGATCCTGCATGGCTACTCCTCCTTTTCTACTTTCAATGGTTCTCTCAACCGTCTCAATAATGCTATCCAATCGGGCACGTTTCTTTTTTAATTCTTTGTAGTGATTTTGTAATGCTTCGAATTGATCATAGGACGGTTTATTCATCAGATTGAGAATCTCTCCTAAGCCAACATCCAATTCTCGATAAAATAAAATTTGCTGCAGCTGATCTACCTCTTTTTGTCCGTAAATTCGATAGCCAGAGGAGTTAATTCTGGCCGGTTTCAACAGACTGATTTGATCATAGTAACGAAGTGTACGGCTACTGACACCTGATAACTGTGCCAATTTTTTGACTGTGTATTCCATCTACTATCCTCCTAACAATTTCATGATAAAGCCTTACGTCGCGTAAAGGTCAAGAAGAATTCTTTTTCAAATTTAAAAAAGGGCTCTCCCAAAAGGTATAATTCCACCCTGTGGAAGAGCTCTGATCTTTTTAAGTATTGCAAGGATTGTTTCTCTTCTAAAAGGTGCTAGCTTATTACCAGCATTTATGAACTCCCTCCATTACTGCTTGAAACAGCCACTGCAGCACCTGTCATTGCTGCAAACATGGCAGCCTGCTGAGCTTGGATAATCGTTTCAATCGTCGTTTGAATACCTGTGCTAATTAAAGAGGTATCTTCCACTTTATCCTTCACAATAAAAGTAACAGCCATAATAAAATTAACATCCTTATGCCACCTAAAGCCTTTTTCCACATTTAGACGTTTAAATAAAGCCATTACGTTATCTACTTCCTCCAAACCATTCTCTAACAATGAAAGCAACCCAATGGTAGGATAAAATACTGGCTTTATTTTTCTACCAGCTTCTTTAAACATATTCGTTAATTCAGAAATACGATGAATGAGTATATCCGAATCAACATTTTTATCTAATGAAAGTATATGTGACAAAAATTGAAGGTCATTCCCTTTCCGAAATCCATGCGGAGGTAACGCTTTATAGTAATAATCAATATCATCCATCATCTCATCAATATCCCTGTTTACTTGGGCCAAAAGAACCGCTAAAGGATAATCACTTTCTCCTGTTAAGAAGAAATGATCTTTTTTCATTCCTTTATATACTGCCATGGCTCTTTCAATCATCCATTTATGATTCGTTTCATTGGTATCCCCTAAAAGAAGGCACAAGGCCGCCATAAATGTAAAGTTTCCTCTTTTAAATCCACCTTCAACCAACTTCTCATATACTGCAACATATTCATGAAACTTCTCTTTCGGTTGATCATAATTCACATCAAGCATCGCCGCTGAGATAAAACGCTGAGATGACTTTAATGACGAGAACATGCCTACATTATTTTTAATGTAATCACTTATTTCAAGAAAAGATGAGGGTCTAAATTCTTTATTTCTTGTTACGTATAACGATGCGACCATCATCAAAGTACGCTCATCTGTAAAGTGCCATTTCAGTCTCTTTTTTAGTTGCCGAAAAATGGATGAATACTCATTTACAATTTGATCTAGGTCCTTCCCCATTCGTGACACATCCTTTACCTTCAAGTTCCTTCTTTACGATAATGTATATTTACGAAGAACTAGCTTTAAGGTTTCAAAGTCCAGATTTTATTACCTATTTATATTTATGTAAAAGGAGATGCTTCTCATTTGTTTTTCTTGCACCTTAAACGATCATCTCCATTTCTGGAGCCATTCTACTAACATACTGAATGAACGGATATGTTTTACAACAAGCAAGTAGGGTATTAGAGTACTATACAAACGAAAGGAGTTGGTCGTAATGAAGCAACTTAAACGTACAATTGATTTGGTCATTGGACCTGCATCCACATCATTTTTTAGATAACCCCTTGGAGTTTACTTATAAAGAAATTCAATAACGATACAGAAAGGATTGAGGAAAATAATGGCTACAGTTACAGCTGGATTTCAAATTTTACCAGAGGGAAAAGATATGCATACGGATGGAATGATTCCTGAAGTACTAAATCTCGTAAAAGAGACGGGACTAGAATTTTATATTGGACCAATGGAGACAGTTATTGAAGGAGACTTAGACGAGGTAATTGAAGTCATTAAGGATGCGCAACATCTAGCCATTTCCACCGGTGCGTCTGAATGTATCACCAATATCAAAATCCATTATAAGCCAAGTGGTATCACAATCGAAGAAAAAGTATTTTAAAGTACAACGCATTAGTGAGAGACGAAAATCAAATTGATTTTCGTCTCTTTAATTAGATTTTGATTTTCATGGACTGGATATAGGGACTGTTCTGGTTTCAATTTAGTATGTTTCAACGTTCATTAATTAGATAAGACCTTTTTAAACAAAAAGAGGTAACCCTTCGTAAATAGAAGGATTACTCATTTAGTATAAATTCATTGTAAATTATATTTGTTCCTTATTGTAAGCACCCGTCCCTAACTTGCCCTCCTCCTAATTTTTAAAACCCATTTAGTAAACCAATATGTAATAAACACAATCACCAAATCAATAAGAAACAAGTAAAATTTATTCATACCTTTATTGAACTCCAGAAGCCCTAACATCTCCTCAATGGTTGCAAAACCAAAGGCAAACACAGCACTTAATATGATTGTGTATAAATAGAAGTTTTTTTTATGATTGGTACAGTATTGATACAAAAGTAAAAAGGCTACAGGAAGGGCCGATGCCGTCATATTTAATGCAAATGGTAAATACGGATTAAAGAAATACTTATGAATCAGAAAACTATGATTTTGTAAAAAAATAACCATGTATGACCACAAGATATGAACGGTATATCCAAAGAAAAACAACTCAAAAATTCTCTTACGATCGACTGTAAAACAAAGTAAAATTAATGGTCCTACTAACAACAATGTAACAACCCAAAACTGCCATGTCCCCATATGAGAATATTCTTGCCAGTATGACGTAATTAACATATCCATCTCATGGCTTTTTTCATATATTTGATCCCAATATTCATTGAACTCCATTTTGTCGCCCCCTAGATAGCAATATAGCGTTCATGTCTATCTTGACGAGAAATCGTGAAAAATATCCGTGAAAATATTTATACTTAATAAACCAGACCACTCTAAAGATGAACAACTAGAGTCGTTTACCGTTGATCATAGCGGCAAAAGAATGACGACTAATCAAGGAATTCGTGTATCAAATGACGATGATTCCCTAAAGGCGGGAACACGTGGACCAACCATCATGGAGGATTTTCATTTTAGAGAGAAAATGACTCATTTTGATCACGAGCGGATTCCAGAACGAGTCGTCCATGCGCGTGGAAGTGGTGCCCACGGCTTTTTTCAAGTTTATGAACCAGTTCCGGAGCTTACTCAAGCAAAGTTCTTACAAGATCCATCTATACAAACTCCTGTCTTCGTTCGCTTTTCTACGGTTCTAGGGTCAAAAGGTTCGGCTGATACTGTACGTGATACGTGATGTGCGAGGATTCGCAGTAAAATTTTATACAGAAGAAGGAGTCTTTGACCTAGTTGGCAATAACATCCCTATCTTCTTTATCCAAGATGCCATGAAGTTTCCCGATGTGATTCATGCAGCCAAACCTGAACCTAACAGAGAAATTCCTCAAGCTGCAACAGCACATGATACCTTTTGGGACTTTGTCGTTAATAATACCGAAACAGCTCATATGGTATTATGGGTGCTTTCGGATCGAGGAATTCCAAGAAGTTACCGTATGATGGAAGGCTTTGGCGTTCATACGTTTCGACTTGTCAATGAACAAGGAAAGGCTCGATTTGTTAAATTTCACTGGAAACCCCTACTCGGTGTGCACTCATTAGTTTGGGAAGAAGCTCAACAATTAGCCGGAAAAGATCCCGACTACCACCGTCGTGATTTATGGAACGCCATTGAAGCTGGATACTTCCCAGAATACGAACTCGGTGTACAGATCCTTGAAGAAGAACATGAATTTGCATTTGATTTTGATATTTTAGATCCTACAAAGTTCTGGCCTGAGGAGTTAATCCCTGTCCAAAAAATCGGGAAACTTACATTAAATCGAAATGTCGATAACTTTTTTGCAGAAACGGAACAGGTTGCTTTTCATGT
This sequence comes from Halalkalibacter okhensis, assembly GCF_000787375.1. Classification (GTDB taxonomy): domain Bacteria; phylum Bacillota; class Bacilli; order Bacillales; family Bacillaceae_D; genus Halalkalibacter; species Halalkalibacter okhensis. The sequence continues at coordinate 32,892 of NZ_JRJU01000019.1, forward strand.
TGCCAATGTTGTACCAGGTATTGATTTTACAAACGATCCCCTCCTTCAAGGCAGACTCTTTTCCTATTTAGACACTCAATTAATTCGATTAGGTGGCCCAAACTTCCATGAGATCCCGATCAATCGCTCCGTTTCACCTGTTGTTAACAATCAACGTGATGGCTTTCATCGCATGACAATCAACCGAGGTGTCACAAGCTATTCTGTTAATTCGCTGCAAGATAATGACCCAAGACCATCTACAAAAAAAGAAGGTGGTTACGTACACTATGCTGAAAAAGTGGATGGTCGAAAAATTCGCGAACGAAGTCCGAGCTTTCATGACCACTTTAGCCAGGCTACCTTCTTTTGGAACAGTATGTCTGACATTGAAAAACAGCACATTATTAACGCCTTTCACTTTGAAGTTGGCAATGTTGAAAGTAAAGAAATAAGGGAACGTGTCGTAGAAGTGTTTAATCAAGTCGATAACCAACTAGCCATTGCAATAGCTGCTGGTATAGGGGTAGATCCTCCTATGATACCAGGGGGCACTGGAGTAAAAGGACAATCTCCAGCTGTCAGTCAAATGAATACAAAACATTCAACACTATCAAGAAAAGTTGCTATATTAGCAGAAAATGGGGTAAACGAGGATGAAATCACCCAAGTAATAAACCGTTTAAAGAATTTTGGGGTAACAACGGAGATCATTAGTACTTCACTTGGTACAATCAAAAGTACTACTGGTCACGAATTTAAAGTAGATAAGACCTTTTCTACAGGGGAATCTGTCATGTATGATGCCATCTATCTTCCAGGGGGGAAGAAAAGTGTAAAGCAATTATCCGACGATGAAAAAGCTTTACATTTTATAAAAGAGACTTACACCCATGCGAAAACGATCGGAGCATCAAATGAAGGTGTGGATTTGATAGCCGATGCACAAATATACGGAATTGCCATTGCCTCGACCGAAAGCACGGCATCACCCGTTAACTCATTAGGGGTTATTACGATTAGAAATGCATCAAACATGACTAGTTTCATCCAATCTTTTTCTCAAGCTATCGCTAAACACCGTCATTGGAAGCGGGAAGTAGGTATATCCTCATTCTTTTAAATGGTCGTTTCCCAAAACCCAAAGATTCCTTTAGCTTTTTTCAAACTCGACAAACCAGACAATAAATGTCTGGTTTGTCTTACTAGCAACTATAATATTTACCAAATGCTAATCCCTTGCCACCTGCACCGCACGAACAAACTCTTTTGATTTTCTCGTTAACGCTGCTAAATTTTCCTCATTCATGTCTAGTTTTGTATTAACAAGCGCACTTCCTAGCCCTACTGCCACCGCACCTGCTTTTATATAATCTGCAAGATTCGAAACATTAATGCCTCCTGTTGGCATAAGAGGAATATGAGGAAGAGGTCCGTGAACATCTTTTAGATAAGACGGTCCAAATACATTAGCTGGGAACACTTTAATTACATCAGCCCCACTCTCATAAGCAGTTAAAATTTCCGTTGGTGTTAATGCCCCAGAAATACAAACAACACCATAACGCTTTGTCATCCGAATCGTTTCTGGATTGACCGTCGGAGAGAAAACAAATTTGGCTCCTGACATAATGGCTGCGCGTGCCGTTTCAGGATCTAAAACAGTACCAGCCCCCACAATCACATCAGTTAATTCCGTAGACACCTTTTCAATAAGCGAAAGTACTTTGGGCGTTTCAACTGTAATTTCCAATGTCTTTACCCCTCCGTCACGGAGAGCTCTTGAAATAGGAACAATAGTATCGACAGTTGCCCCTCTAATAATGGCGACAACGCCACTATCTTTTATCTCTTGTAATAAAGTCATAAATTCCTCCTCCATTCATTTTTTTATGCACTATTTTCTTAAAACTTGAACTCCATTGTCTTTGCCCACAATCACGTGATCTGTCATTCCAATAAAAAGTCCCGTTTCAACTACACCCACGACTTGCTTTAATTGAGCATGAAGATTCATTGCATTTTCAATGTACCCAAAATGACAATCTAAAATATAATTTCCATTATTAGACACGTATATCTCATTCTCACTTTTTCGAAGTTGAATGCTGCGACAACCCATCTGTGAAATACGTCGCTCGGTAACTTCCCACCCAAATGGTACGACTTCTATTGGCACACCAAATTCACCGAGATTGCTAACTACCTTCGATTCATCCACAACGATAATGAGATTCTTAGAAGCCGCATTGACTATCTTTTCTCGAACAAGAGAGCCTCCTCCACCTTTAATTAAATGGAAAGAGGGATCAACTTCATCTGCACCATCAATGGCCAAGTCAAGCTCTGTTCCTTGCTGGAAATCCGTTAAGGGAACACCAAATTGGTTAGCCCATCCTTCTGTTCGAATTGAGGATGGAACTCCTTTAATCTTCATCCCCTTGTTCACTAATTCCCCTAATTTTTTAATCGTCCAGTAAACAGTAGATCCCGAACCTAGACCGATCGTCATCCCATCCTCTATCCATTCAACTGCTTTTTCACCTGCACGTTTCTTTCTTAGCTCGACTTGATCAGTCAATCGAATCACTCCTTACTAAAGAATAAAGAAGAGAAGAAAAGATCTCGAGACCACTAAAAAAGGGACAATTTCCACCCTTTTCAGTGGTCTTTAAAGATCTCTTCTCTTTCTTTTTCTATTCAACTAAATCCTCTCTAATAGGGGTAAAGACATCGAGAATGATACAGTCCTCTAGAACCTTTACACGATGCTCAACGTTCGAAGGAATGTACTGTACATCCCCTTCTTTAAGAACAGACGTAACTCCACCTACTTCAAATTCAACTGAACCTTTATTAATATAACTAACCTGTTCATGAATATGTTGGTCGACATCTCCGTGAAAACCTTTTTTTAATGCAACCTTTACAAACATTAACGATCCTTCATGCGTTAAGACTTCTCTTTCTACCATAACAACACGTTCCTTTCACACTTACTTTTGCTAAAACAGAGTTGGATTAAATAGTTTAGGAATATAGAAAGCAATACTTGGGAAAAACGCTACAAATCCAAGTACAACAAGAATTACTGCTATAAACGGAATAACCGCTTTAAATGACTTTTCAATGGAGAGATTTCCTATTTTGGCAGCCAATAGTAAACACAACCCATACGGTGGAGTGATAAGACCAATAGCTAATGTCATGATCGTAATTAACCCTAAAAGTACAGGACTTATTTCATACATGAGAGCGACAGGCAAAATCACAGGAATAAATAAAATCATCGCTGGAATGGCGTCCATGAAAGTTCCGATAAACAAGAAGAAGATAATAATAATGATTAAGAATAAAAACTTACTATCAATATTAGTCGTAAAGAAATCTTGTACCCAAGTAGAGACCCGATAGTAACTCATTAGTTCTCCTAATGCACTAGCTGCTGCTAGAGCAAACAACGATAAGGAACTCAATGTTAACGTATCAACTAATATCTTTGGTAAATCCTTTATTTTAATTGTTTTATAGAAAAACATACTTACAAACAAAGTATACAAAGATGCAAATGCCGCTGCTTCTGTCGCAGTGAAGAAACCGGTTACAATCCCACCAATTAATATGATTGGTGTAAATAATGCTGGTAATGTTTCAACCAATAATTTAGAGAATTTACTTAGCGACGTTCTCTCATATTTCGGATAACCTCGTTTAATTGAATAATAGTAAATTAAAATCATCATACCAAGCCCCACAAGAACTCCTGGTATAATCCCTGCAAGAAACAAAGCTCCTACTGATGCATTCGTTAAACCAGCAAATATGATCATTGGGATACTTGGAGGGATAATTACTCCAATGGTAGAAGAAGCTGCCGTTACACTTACCGCTGTTTCTGTATCGTATCCTTGTTTTTTCATATTTGGAATGAGGATTTTACCTACTCCAGCTGTGTCGGCTTGAGATGCTCCTGAAACTCCGGCAAAAATCATAGATACTAAAATGTTGGCATGCGCCAGACCACCACGTATATGACCAACAATAGAAAGCGAGAAATTAATCAATTTTTGAGAAATTTGTCCATGATTCATTAAATTAGCTGCAAGAATAAACAAAGGTACTGCTAATAAGACAAATGAATCAAGACCATTTAGCATTTTCACAGGGACAGACACTTCAGGAATATAGGGAATGTTTAAGATCCCAAGCAAGGCGACAATTCCAATAACAAATGCAATAGGCACGCCAATAAACATCAAAACTAGAAAAAGTGCAATTAAGATGAACCCCATTATTCAGTCGCCTCCCCTGCTGTTATTTTTTTCAACGTAGCTGTAATATGTGACAATAAATAAATCACCATTGTTATACTCATAACTGGTAAAGAGAGCCATACATACCCCATTTTCATGGAAGGTAATGAAACCCACTTATAGTCCCAGAATGTGGTTAAGGCTGTTAAGCTATAGAAAAATAAAGCTGCACAGAAAAGCAATAAGATCCCATCGACCACCATATGAAGCGAGTGTTTAGCATTCCCCTTTAACTTCTTAGCAAGTAAATCAAAGTTAAAGTGATCTTTTCGATTGACCATCACAGCCGCTCCCATAAATACAGCCCATATAAATGAGTAATTGGCTACTTCTTCCGTCCATATGACAGACACTCCAACATATCTAGTGATGACCTGAATAATAACAGCAACAAAGAATACGGTTAAAAAGGTTACACCAAGTGTTAATTGAATTTTTTCTAGTCGTTTAATAAACATGCTCTCACCTTCTTATTTTAGAAAGTAAAGGGGAAGGACGTATTTGTCCTATACCCTTCCCCTCATTTTTTGATTATTTTAAGTCGTTAATTTTTTGTAGTAATTCTTCAATTCCCATGTTTTGAGCTGCTTTTTCATTTAATGGTGCTGCAATCTCAATAAATGGCGCACGATCGATTTCATTAATTTCAGCACCTTCTTCAAGCGCAAGTTCTTTATACTCGTTTTCTTGCTCATATAATGCTTCGCGTTCTGCTTGAACAGAAGCATCTGCAGCTGCAAGAATGATTTCCTTCTGATCCTCTGTTAATGAGTCAAATTTATCGCCGCTAATTAGTAATAATCGAGTCGTGTAGTCATGTCCTGTTTCCGTTGTATATTTTCCATTTGGAGTTCTATGATGATTTTGTTGAATATAGTACGGATACGCATTCTCAGCTGAATCTACAACATTTTGTTGCAATGCTTGATACAATTCACCCCATGCTACTGAAGTAGGGATCGCGCCCACTTGCTGCCAATAATCTGCTACTACACCAGAAGTTTGTGTACGAATTGTCATTCCTTTTAAATCATCAATGGACTCAAGCGGCTTCTTACCATAATAATGTCTTACACCAGCAGTCCAGTACCCAAGAACTTTAAAATCGTTATTTGATTTTTCATTAATGATGTTTGCTAGTTCTTCCCCTACTTCTCCGTCAACGACACTTTCCCAGTGCTCATAACTTTCAAATAGATAAGGAAGTGCGAATAAATCTACTTCATCAATTCCAGCAGATGTCATAAATCCTGGCGATACGAGGACAACATCTGCACCACCTAGCTTAAGTCTTTCAACTAACTCCGATTCCTCCGTACCTAATGTTCCAGCATGAACCTCTACTTCAATGGCACCTTCAGATTCACTTTCTGCTACTTCTTGAAACTTCAACAAACCAGTTTGGTATGGATTGTCCGGTGATGTTTGATTGTGCGCTGCAATGATCTTTAGGCTATCCACTGCTTCACCTGACTGTTCTCCGTTGCCACTTGTTTCTTGTTGTCCACCACCACACCCGGCTAAAATCGTCGAAAGTGCTAACACTGCAACTGCTGTTTTTGAGAAAAACTTTTTCATAATGTACTTCCCCCTCAGTTTCTTTTTTTATGAAAATCGTAATTTTGACAAATTGCTATTCAAGATTTGCATGACGCTTTGTCATTTCTGCAAAGCTTGGTTGGTCTTTAGCCATTTCTAACGTGCCGATAATGATCGCATCTAACACTAAATGAACGGCTTGATCAAACTGGTTACCAAGTGGTTGAATCGTTTCAGGTTCCTCAGGCCTGCGATACTTGGTTGCTGCCGGAATAACTAACGTTCCATCACTAATCGAGCCTATTTTAGATTCTTGATTCGTCGTTACTAATAGCACCTCAGCCCCAGCTTCTTTCGCTTTTGACGCAAATTGAATAATCGCGCCTGTCGATCCAGAACCAGATATAGCAATGAGAAGATCACCTGCTTCAATACTTGGAGTAATCGTTTCACCTATCACATAAACATGAAAGCCTCCATGCATCAGTCGCATGGCAAATGCTTTGCCCATTAGCCCCGATCGTCCCTCACCAGTAACAAAAATGCGTTTAGCCGACTGAAGCTTTTGACTAAATAGCAATGCTTCCTCTTCCTTTACTTGAGATAAAACCGTATTCATCTCACTTGCAACCGTCTCAATAATTGACTTCATACGCATTGATCAATCCTTTCATTTTCTTAGCCACTCCCGTACGATCTTCAGCTTTTGAGATAGCGCTTCCGACAATGATCGTATTTGGTGATTTTTCTAAAATATCAGGTAAGGATTCTACATTTATCCCACCTGCAACAGCTACTTCAAAAGTAGAATAATTCTCTACCAAATTGAATAAATCCGTATGCATTTCCCCTTCAAGCTGCATATCCTTGCCAAAATGCAGTCCAATTAAATCGACACCTAATCGCTCAAGCTCTTCTATACGTGTAGGCTCTGTAATACCAAGCAGGTCAATCATCACTCGTTTTCCTTGTTTTTTAGCCACTTCTAACGTATCGGCTATTGTTTTATCTGCTGAAAACGCCATGACAGTCGTAATATCCGCCCCTGCTTCAAATGCTTGAGCCGCTTCAAATTTACCAGCATCACATGTTTTCATATCGGCAACAAGGATCTTATTAGGAAACGCTTCCTTTATTTCTCTTACAATGGACATTCCATATTCCTTAATAACCCCGGTCCCCACTTCAATCCAGTCGATGTATGGTTCTGTTTCCTTGATTACGGTAAAGCATTCCTCTCTACTTAACCTATCAAGAGCCAATTGAATGTTCATAAGCTCCACTCCAATCTATCGTTCGATAAACTCTTTTTCACCTAACTGTACGAGAATATCATCTAAGTAAGGCAATCCTTCATTATCACCTGAAACACTTACGACCATAGATCCAATCGTATTTGCAAAATGCAAGATTTTCTCCAAGGGCCATTGCTGCAATACTCCATAAATAAAGCCTGCATCAAATCCATCACCAGCTCCAACGGTATCGACAACCTTCTTTGGTTTGACTGGTGCAGATTCTATACATTCATGGTTGTGATAACCAATAGATCCCTTTTCACCCTGCTTTATTGCCACATATGAAATTCCTAACTTTCTACTCTCTTCAATAACACTTCTAGGATCATTTGTACCAAATATGATTTCTGCTTCGTCTAAACCTGTTAATAAGATATCTACATATGGTAAGAGTTCAGTTAAGGCTTCTCTTGCTTCTTCCTTTGACCACATTTTCAAGCGAATATTGGGATCAAATGAGATGAGCAGATTATGTTCTTTCGCTAAAGCAACCGCTTTCTTTATAACGCCGATATTTTTAATTTTATCAACTGCTGGGAAAACACCCGTTATATGAAGAAGCTTTGCCCCAGCAAATTGTGAGTCATTCAACTCATCAACTGTTAACGTTGATGTTGGAGAGTTCGAACGATAATAGTACGTACTGCCACTTCCATCTTCTAATATCTCTTTAAAATGAACCGATGTTGGATACCCATCCACGAGCCCTACATCCGTGACATCAATGCCTTCCCCACGAACAAAATTATATATATATCTTCCAAATTCATCCTTCCCTAACCGACTAATCCACTTTGCACTGAGCCCTAACCTTGAACATCCAATGGCTACATTTAGCTCAGCCCCTCCTACCTTACGTTCAAAGGTTGAAACAAATCTTAATGGACCTTTTGCCTGTGGATTTAAAGAGACCATCGCGTCCCCAATTGTTAATACATCCACCATAAGATCACTCCCCCTCTTTCCTGATTCCGCCCTATTAACAAGATTCCCTACTTATTAATGTCGGTTCAAATGTATAAACTAACGTCTTCTCTTCCTTTTTTTGAATGAATGATAAAATTAAAGTTGCGGCCTGCTTTCCCATCTCAAACGCAGGTTGAGAAACGACGGTTAATGCAGGACTATAAATGCTTGCAAAGGAAACATCATCAATGCCTATAATCGCTAAATCATTTGGTATATTAATAGAGTTAGCTTTGGTATATTTCAAAATCTCCATTAATACACGGTCATTCCCTGCCAAAATGGCTTGCGGCGGAACTGGTAACGTCATCATTTTTTCTAAAGTTGATTGGACCTCATTTATTTCTACACTTTTGATAAAATCTTCAATAATTGGTAAGTTTTGCTCCTTCACTGACTGTCGAAACCCATTAATTCGTCCCATTCGAGCTGTAACCCCTTTTATTAGAGACGGTGTTATGATTCCAATACGTTCGTATCCTTTTTCTGCCAAATGACTAACCGCTAAGCTTGATGCTTTTTCATTATCTAACACAATAGCTGGAACGTTTACGCTATCGACCGTTCTATCAACGAACACGATTGGAAATTGATCCTTCACCATTTTTTCATATAACTCAACATTGTCCCCCGTAGGGAAAACAATTAGTCCGTCAACTTGCTTTGCTAGTAACATCTCAATATACTTTTTTTCTTTATCAGGGTTATCATCTGCATTACAAACGATAATGTGAAAATCAGATTCATGACAATAATCTTCAATGGCTCTAATCACTTGTGTAGAAAACGCATGAAGAATATTTGCGACAATCACACCAATTGTTGACGTAGACTTTTGTTTTAAGCTTCTGGCCACAATATTTGGTTGATAACCTAGCTCTTTAATCGCTACCGCAATTCTTTCTCTTGTTTTTTCCCCCATGTAATCAAATCTCTTATTTAAATACTGAGAAACCGTACTTTTAGATACATTTGCATGCTTGGCAACATCTGTAATCGTAACTGTTTTCATGATTAAGTACCTCATACCTTTTCTAAATCGATTTACTAAATCGTTTTACTAAACCGGTTTAGAGAAAGTATAAAACAAATGAAAGCGTTTTACAATACATTTTTAAAAAAATAATAAAAATTCGCTTACCTCGACTTTTAGTAAACCCAAAATAAAAAAGCTCGACACAAATGCCGAACCTTTATTTCTTATAGAAAAACCGAGAAAGCCCTACTCCAATTGCCCCTAAGACGATAAATAAAAGTCCTCTGACTATCATTGAGATGGCATCAATATCAACAAAGATCACTTTTAACAATGTTAAAAACAATAAAACAATCCCCAATAGACGTATGCTCTTACTATCTTTTAGCACGCCATAGACAACACCCAAAATAGCATAGCAAGCCCACAGTGCTGAAACAGTAACATTTTGAACGGTATAGGAGTAAGTGTCTGTAGCAGCATTTCCTATTTGCGTGATGAAAATCAGTATGAATACAGCCGTACATCCAAAAAGGAAATTCATTAATGCTCGATGGTCAAGCGTTCTTTCGTTAGCAGATTGAAAAGTTGACAGCCTTTTTCTTATAACAACCAAGCTACTAATTAACACCAGCCAAGCTACACTTTCGTAAGAAATCACCTGAGCAATAGGCGAAAGAACAGTAACTAGTGCCCCAAAAACATACACCAATAATCCGAAAACTAATTGCAACTTCCCTTTCGTATAAAAGCCAACATATAGAGCAACCATTCCATGAATAAGCAAGAATACACTGACTTGATCAAACTGAATAACATCAACAATCAACATCGCTAAAGCATAAGTCGTTATTGGCAAGAACACATGAAGGTTTGCTGTTTGCTTTTGAATGTACGAATACACACCATAAATGACTAAAGCGACAACTAGAAAGACGGTTTGATCAATATGACCGGTTAAACCAACCCAAATATGAGTTAAAACAAAACTAGTTAACAGTATAGCTTTTTGATGAGACATAAAGACGTTTCGTATGATTAGGGCAACGAATAAGAACATGTGTTGAGCAACAACTCCAGCTAAAAGAACTTCACTATTATGACCAGATATCACCAAATAAGAAAACAATGAAAGCTGCATAAATATAGTAGAAACGTAGAAAAGAGACACATATTTTTTTAAAATAGAGAAATAAAGCAAACCAAGAAAGAACAAAACTTCATAACCAACAAACAAATAAAGATTAGTCGACGTCCCTTTTACTAAGAAAGGGACCAGGAAACCTGCAATCGAAGCTAACACAGCGATCGATTGTGACTGTTGTTTATGAGCCAAATACATACCTGCAATCACCCAAATTACATTCAGAACAAACGCAACATAGCCAGGAATCATTCCATAAAGAGCATTCCCAGCGAATGTGCTTAAGATCAAGATGACAATCGCTCCACCGTACAGAACTTGACCAATGGCGTTTCGCTTAGATCGGAATTGCTTGTGCCCCACCCAAAGCAATAAGACAGATACGACATAACCTAAAAGCACTCGAACCCATTCATTTATAAAGCCAATGTCAATTAGTGCTTTAAATCCCCACAACACCCCTACAATTAAGACAATAATAAAGATTCTAGGCAGCCATACTTGCCCAATTAATGTTTCATAATCGACTTCTTTTTTAGGTTGTGGCCTTTTGTTCGCAGGTAGCGGCTGATTCATTTTCTTCTCTTCCTTCAATGGCGGCTTTGTGTCGACAGTATCCTTTAACAATCCATTAAGTCGCGTCATTTCACTTTCTAGTTTTACGATCCGCTCTTCTAATTCTTGAACTTTTTGATCATTTGTCATTTCTACCTCCAACTGTCAGTAGTTTAGGAAGTTACTGTTTTTAGAAGCATACGTAATAATATCTGTTTTTTATCAAGTGGCAAATTTTTCAAAAAACAAATAATTGATTATGGTAAATATTACTAATCATTTTACTCTATTATTCTTTTGATGTAAAAAAGATAAGTGAATTTCATGTTGAATTGATAGCAAAAAGCATAGACCTTTGAAGTACGATCCTCCCCCCATTCATATATTTCCTATGCAATAATCCCATTGTACCAGTACTTTCAAGAGTCAAATTGTGACACTTAATCACAAAAAGCCACAAAAACAGACACATTCTCACAATGGAGAGAATGTGTCTGTTTTATATCCATATAGAAATTTCCCGCAGAAATCTCACCCAGACTTTCTAAAAGCCCTATTAAAATATAAAGCATTTAATACTGTTAATACCGCTAACCCAATGAAAACGTTGCTATACATCATCGCATGACCTTGGGCAAAAGAAAACGGGTTAAGCAACACGCCACTATCATAATCTAAGGCTTTTCCAATAATCGCTCCCCCAATGGCACCAGACATAAAATTAAATAAGTTGTAAATCCCCATTCCGATCCCTATTTCATTCCTAGGGAGAGAGGTTGAAATTAATGTCGCCGTTCCTGTCTGAAGGAACGGAAAAGCAATATAACATATAATCACCACAAGTCCAATGACCCAAGCAGGACTTCCAATAAATGTTGACAACAACATAAATCCGATCATCATTAATGCAAAAGCAATATAGACAACTTGCTTTGCTCCGCGCTGCTCCGTTAACCTTCCTGCCACCTTCCCAATAAAAGCTGCAGCCATCGCAGCCGGAAAAATCGTCAGCCCAATAAATAACGTATTTAAATCATTTACCTCACTTAACATCAGTGGCAACATTAACATCATGCCAAACATCGTCATAATAGCCAAAAAACCAGCTATAATGGTCGTTCTAAAAGGGACATTCTTAAACAAGTCTGGTCGAATAAATGGATTATCACTACTCAACGTTCTCCCAGCAAACAAACCAAAGAACCCGATACTACTTACGAAAAACCACCAATTAAACATGGTGATAAAAAGCATGAGTGCCGCGACCGCTAGAGCAATCAATGCCGCACCGAATACATCCACTTTGCCTTCTTTCTTCTCCTCTTTTGGCATCCATAGCCAGAAAAATGGAATCGCAAAGATGACTAGAGCAGAAATTAAAAAAAGAAACTGCCAGTTCAACACACCAGCAACAAATCCGCCAATGACCGGCCCAACTCCAGAAGCAAAAGCCATCGTACTCGAAACAATTCCTAGTACCCTCCCTCTTTCTTCCTGGAAATATCTCGTTGGCACAATGAACACCAATGCAACGATTGAAGATGCCCCCGCTGCCTGAATAATACGTGCGAGAACGACAATCTCAAAATTCGGTGCGAAAAAACCTAAAATCGAACCGGATGCAAAAAAGCTAAGTCCGATCGTCAATAGCGTTTTTAAAGGGTAAATATCCGCCAGCTTCCCGTACATCAAAGCACCAATGGCATAAATCACAATATACCCAGTGACGACCCAGCTCACCTGTGACGGGGTAAGGGAAAACGAAAGGGCGATATCCGGTACAGCAATCATGAACATCGTTCCATTCATCACTGAAAATAATAATACCGAACAAATTAAGAAAAGGACCTTCTTCTTTTCCGAATCACTCAGGCTCTTTTCAAGACCCGCTTGCCCAGCAAGAGTTGTCATTACATTCATCTCCCCTTTCCTAATCATATAGAATAAATTGTTTTTGCACCTACACGCTCCCTTAATCTTTATCTCGAATTCATTATACTCTTGTTCCGAAAAATTTTCCTGTTGAAACAATTACTTTTTAAAAATAAAAAAATTATGTATCGAGGGTCATTTGAAAATGCTCGAAGCCCCCATGCTGTTCATTGAACACCATGGGGGCTTATACATAAAAGAAATTGCTTCTTTCCGTCTAACTACTTTATAGGAATTATGGTAAGTTTTTTAACATCCCTCTAAAATCATCTGCACTTATACAACAAGTTCGTTTTTTGAAAAGACCCTTTTTCCTTGAATATATGTTTCCATCACGTTTATTTTATCAATATCCTCAGAGCGTACATGTAGAATATCTCTATTTAATATAATAAAATCTGCATAATAACCTTCCTTCAGCTGTCCAATCTTCGGAATACGGGTCATTTCCATTGCTTTTCTTGTATACAGGTCAATACACTCTTCTATTGAAAGCCTCTCATTTATGTTAAACTCATCGCCGGTATAGGCTGTTCTTGTAACGGCTGCCTGGATTCCTATAAGTGGGTTTGATGTATCCTGCCAAGATGTTGCCGGAGCATCCGAAGAAAAGCACATATCTGCTCCTAATTCCACCATGGTCTTAAATGGATACGACTGATCGGTTCTTTCCTTTCCTAAATTATGAATATAGCTATCGTATTCAGCAAATAAAAAGATTGGTTGTGTAACAAATCCGATTCGAGCATTAATGGCTTTAAGTAACGTTTGTTTTGATAGAAAAGCTGCGTGCTCAATTCGAATGGAGGGAGCATCCCAAAGCCATGGCTTTATATCTTCGAATGTGTCTACGATTTGTTCTATGGCCACATCCCCCATTGCATGAATAACTAGTTGAACATTATATTCCTTCGCTCTTTTTGCTGCACCTAATAGTTCATTAACAGAAGTGGTAGACAACCCAAAATTTTTATCTTCATTTACATATGGAGCAGAAACCCATGCAGTTCTACCTGAAACGCTGCCATCACCAAATAGCTTGATTCCACCTACTTCTAAATTTGGATAAGATTCTTTGTCGGTTTCACAAAGCTTTTCCGGGCAGTGCTTAAGTTGGTCCCACATATAATAAAGCACAGTTTTCTGCTTATAGCCTAAATCAAATGCCATTTTAAATAAATCATAATCTCTGGATGGGTCTGCCATAAGATCCGTTGTCGCAGTGATTCCTTGGGATAATAATTTATGACTTAATGTTACCAACAGGTTTGCTTTTTCTTCCTTCGTTTTTTGTGGCATCACTTGATAAATAAGCTCTCTTGCTGTCTCTTTGAAAATTCCCGTTAACTCTCCATCCGATCGTTTTTCGATTTCTCCTCCATATGGAGAAACAGATTCGGTTGTAATGCCTGCTAACTCCATTGCCATGCTATTTGCAACAACGATATGAGTACAAGTTCTTGTCAGGATAATGGGTACGTCTATAGAAATCTCATCCAAATCCCATCTAGTCGGGGTTCTTTTTTCCGCTAATTTCACCTCATCATATCCCCAACCTAGAATCCATTGATGATGCTTCCCCTTAGCGTTCACCAACTTTTCTTGTATTTTTTCTTTTAGATCCTGAATGGAAAACACATTAGGTGGCCCACAAAATATTTTTTCATCTACTTCCGCTAGCATGAGCGGGTGCATGTGTGCATCAATAAATCCCGGCAACACTCTTTGACCGCATAAATCAATACGCTCTCCCGTAGCTTCCTTATCTAATGCAGCAAGGTTGCCGATAGACGTAATCATGCCATCTTCAACAACCATTGCTTCTGCATATGGTTGTTTTGGATTAGATGTATAGATTAGACCGTTGTAAAAAAGCGACTTCATATTTTACTCCTCTCCATTCTGCTGTGCATTTTTAGTCTCCCTCTTGTACTTAACTCTTTTTCTTATGAATGTATTCCGCTACAAGCAACCCACTTTCTAATTGAATTCGGACTAACTTTTGAATGGGAATAACCGAATAATCTAACTCCCTCTCTAACTCTTCACAAAAAGATTTCAATAACGCAGCACTTTTATCATGTTGATCTTCAAGCAAAGAAATCCCTTCCGGATTCTTTGAATCTTCGTTCTTTAAACGTTCCAATTCATACTCAATGGTTCTAACAGTTAAACCTAGGGCTAATCCATTGTAAAATTTTGCTGTTAATAAATTATCGAATATGTTTGAAACTTTTGCCTTCTGATCAAATGCAGGGTCACTATTCGCCCAATTTTTCTTAGCTGTGTTACTCTCTTCCTCGTGTAACATGATTTGATCTACTAGCTTTACGAATGGATTTTCCTTCGTGATATATGGACGTACTTCTTTTAAAAAACCATCAATGATCGAAAAGTGCGCTTCATTCATCTCAATATTTTTATTAATGGCTTCTTTTCTCGTCATATCTCCTTCACTCATATCTTCAATCCGCTTATCAAAAAAATAAGGAAGTTCTGTCAAAAGGGTCACGCAATCCTCCGATTGTCTTGATGCATAGTCAGCACTAGACGTACCGGTATCCATTTGCGGAACTTTCCCAGTAAACGTTTCAGTATAATCATACACTTGAGCTAAGCCCATTGTTTGAAATACCGCAGGAGCAAATTGAGTAACAAACGGGGCTTCTGGTTCACCTAAGCTTAACGCTACTTTCTGTTTAACCGCTGACTGCAAAAGTCCCTCATACAACTCTGGAATGTCCTGAGATATGTACCAATACGCACCTCCAAACCCTGCATTATGGAGAGAATAGACAAAATCAGGCTTGATGTCTTCCATCATCTTCATTAATGCTTTTGTTTCCGGCAAAGGGCTGTTAAAATGCAACTCCTTATAATCGATAGGAAAAGTCCACTCAACTTGCTCATACCCTACTGGTCGAAAGAAGTTCTTCGTGTAATTATGTATAGTAAATGGTCCTTTAAACCAATTTTCATTTAATCTAGCTCCATCAGGATCAATACATTTAATGATATACCATGTAAAATCTAACTCATCTCGAAGCTCCTTATTTTTTGCAAGTTCAAAAGAAAAGTACTCCATCGTCATGGCTCCAATCGGCTCATTTGGATGGGGAAATGCAAAGCAAAGGGCGTTTTTGGAACCATCACCAATCTTCAGGCATTGAATCGGATGTCCTTTTCGAGATCGTCCAACTTCATGGATCGATACGGCATGAGGAAATTCCTTTGCTAACTTAAATGAACTTTTGTCTAACTCATTTACCGTCAAAAAAGCATTATAATCTGGTACATTATCAATAATCGTTTGGAAGTTTACCATCGTATCTCTCCTTTTATTTTAGAGACGAAGTGGAACGAACCACTTCCTCAAGATCGCTTTCTAATCTAAAATTTCTATCTCTATTAAGTCTATAGCTGTACTCTCAAATTAACAAATTATTTCTGCATTTCAAGTTCCGACAACTAAAACGACTTCGTATCGTTCTTCCCTTTAACAATCTATGGTAAGATTAACCCATAGATTTTCACACACATCAGGGAGAGAGAAATATGTTTAGTTTCGATAATTACTTGTTTGTCCTACTCGTCGTGTTAGTTCCTGTATTTGTCTATTATTCTTACTTTTTTAAGAAGGAATACACACAAGAGAACTCTTTATTATTTGGGTTATTATGTTGTGTCTCAATCATTCTTTCTATGACCTATCCTCTTGAACTAAGTAATGGTCATATCTATGATTTACGAACCATTCCATGGCTTTTGGCTTTTTTATACGGTGGACTTAATATGGGGATTCTCGCAACAGCCTGTATCTTCATTTATCGTTTTATTATAGGAGTGGATTACGGGTTCTTCATTACATTATTTACTTATAGCATCTCTTTCATTACAGTTCTTCTTTATTTGAAAAACTACAGGATTTCTAATTTTAAGGATAAATTAAGGACAAGTTTCACTTTAACATTGATAAATACATTACTAGTCCTAGCGGGACTATTCTATACTCAACCATATATAGAATCTGTAACTCTCCCTATTTTTATCATCTATTTTACTCTCTCTCATCTAGTTACAATTGTTATTATGATTTTCATCATTGAATCATTACGAGAAGCAGAACATAGCAAAGTGAAGCTTCAACAAGCGGAGAGAATAAAGGTTGTAGGCGAATTAGCCGCATCTGTCGCACATGAAGTTCGAAATCCATTAACCGTAGTCAAAGGGTTTATCCATATATTCAAAAACGAATCGAATTTAACAACATCACAAATTAGCTCTCTTGCATTAATGGACTCCGAATTACAAAGAGCAGAAAAAATCATTCATGACTATCTATCTCTTGCTAAAACAAATACGACAGACTTAGAAAAAATAGATATGATCGAACTCTGTAACCATGTCATTTACGTAACGGAATCGTACGCTTTATTAAAAGGTGTGACCGTTTTGAATCAATTACAAGATACTTATTATGTTACAGCTAATCGTAGCGAATTAAGTCAAGTGTTTTTAAATTTAATCAAAAACGGCATTGAGTCCATTGATGAAAAAGGAACATTGACGTTAAGCTCCTCTAAAACAAAAGGCTATGTCCAAATTGATATTACGGATACAGGCAAAGGAATGAGCGAAGAGGAAATTCAACGGTTAGGCACCCCTTTTTATACAACAAAGGATCAAGGAACTGGGCTCGGAACCATGTTTTGTTATAAAACGATTGGGCACTTACATGGTGAGATTAAAGTGAAAAGTATACTTAACGAGGGAACAACGGTTTCAGTATTGCTGCCGTTGTGTAGGGGGTAAAGGTATTGTGGGTTTTTAAGGCTTTGTTGACTACCGTTCTGTTTGACTTCTTCCTTTTTCGGGAGTCATCCAACCCCTTTGACTACCGTTCTCTTCTCCTTCTTCCTTTTTCGGTAGTCATCCACCTCCTTTGACTACCGTTCTCTTCCTTCTCTCTCTTTTTCGGGCGTCATCAACCTTCTTCATTTTTATAATCTCATAAAAAAGTTGTCCTTCTAAAAAACGAAGAAGCTTGTTTCCCTATTGGGTCAACAAGCTTCTCCATACGAGACGATCTTAATTACTATAATGACGGATTAAGGCCATCTCCATCTTTTCAGTAGACATACCCCCCACTAATCTAAACTCTCTCCATTCGATTCAATCACTTGCTTGTACCAATGAAAGCTCTTCTTTTTTATACGCTTTAACGAGCCATTTCCTTCATTATTTTTGTCTACATAAATGTAGCCATAACGTTTTTTCATTTCTCCAGTAGAAGCACTAACGATATCAATTGGCCCCCAGCTTGTATAACCGATGATTTCGACTCCATCTTCAATCGCCTCACCCATTTCAGCTACGTGCTTTCGTAAATACTCGATACGGTAGTCATCACGTACTTCGCCATCTGCATTCACTTCATCAACTGCACCTAAGCCATTTTCTACAACAAATAACGGCTTTTGATAGCGGTCATATAATTGATTTGCTGTAATACGGAAGCCTTTTGGATCAATCGTCCAGCCCCATTCTGATTTTTCTAAGTATGGATTTTCAATAGAACCAAAGACGTTACCAGCGGTTTGGTTCTTCAATACTTCTGGCTCTGTGCTCGTTACACGGCTTGCATAATAGCTAAAGCCAATATAATCGACCGTATGATTTTTTAATAGAGCTTCGTCTTGGGCTTCCATCTCAATCGTAATGTTATTTTCTTTAAAGAAACGTTTTGCATAACCTGGATATGCTCCGCGAGACTGTACATCGATAAAGAAGAACGATTCACGATCCTTTTCCATCGCATCCATAACATCATCTGGGTTACACGTGTACGAATACGTCATGCCTGCAGCTAGCATGCAGCCGATCTTTGCCTCTGGATTGATTTCATGACATGCCTTTACCGCTAAAATACTTGCTACTAACTGATGATGGGCAGCTTGATACTTAATTTGCTTCTGGTCTTCCCCATCTTTAAACACAAGTCCCGCACCAACAAATGGCAGATGTAGAAGCATGTTAATTTCGTTGAACGTCATCCAGTATTTCACTTTATCCTTATAACGTTCCAAAATCGTTTTCGCATATGTTTCAAAAAATCCTACAAGCTTGCGATTTCTCCAGCTTCCGTATTTCTCAATAAGATTGACTGGAACATCAAAGTGAGCAATTGTAACAACAGGCTCAATTCCATATTTTAAAAGTTCATCAAATAAGTCATCGTAAAATTGCAAGCCTGCTTCATTCGGGACTAAATCATCGCCATTTGGAAAAATTCGAGCCCAGGCAATCGACACACGCAATGCCTTAAAACCCATCTCGGCAAAAAGGGCAATGTCCTCTTTATAACGATGGTAAAAATCGATTGCTTCATGAGAAGGATAAAACTCTCCTTCTAGCGGTGTAAACTGATCTACCTTTCCAAACATAACGTCCCAACGTTTCTTCCCCGTTGGCAATAAATCAACTAATGTTAAACCTTTCCCCCCTCTAAATAAGCCCCTTCTGTTTGGTTGGCAGCAATAGCCCCTCCCCATAAGAAATTGTCAGGGAATTGATAAGTAGACATAACAAAACTCCTCTCTATTTGTAAGAAACCAGAAGGAAGGTGTAAAAATTACAACTTATATTCCCTTCTGGTCACAATCATCTTCTTCTAATTATTTAATTAAAGTAATTAAGCTATCACCATGTTTTACTACTGATTCTTCTGTTGACATCAAGTTATATTGACCTGAATTCGTTACAATGACTGGTGTCGTAATGTCAAACCCAGCAGCCTGAATTCCATTAATATCGAATTCAATCAGAAGTTGTCCTTTTTCTACACGGTCTCCTTGCTGAATATGAGCTGTGAAAAACTCACCTTGCAATTGAACCGTGTCCATACCTACATGGATTAATAATTCAGCTCCATGATCAGAGATTATTCCAACAGCATGCTTTGATGGGAATAAGGCTGAGACCGTCCCTGACACAGGTGCAACTAATTTTCCTTCAGTCGGTACAACAGCAACCCCTCTTCCAAGCGCTCCTGTTGCAAAGGCATCATCCTTCACTTCATCAAGTGGTACTACGTTCCCTTCAAAAGGACTTGAAACGACTTCACCCTTCACATCTGCTGCATTATTAATTTGAGCTAATGGCTCTACTGGAGCTTCCGTAGCTGCTACTTCTGCTTTCTCAAGCGGAGTTTCTTCTTTATTTACCCCACCAAATAAATACGTAAAGACTGTACCCAATACGAATGCAACAACCATAGCAATTAAAGCACCCCATAAAGTGATATCAAGGCCATTTGGACCAATAAACGATGGGATTTGGAAAATTCCCAATCCACCAATCATATATGTTTTAGTTCCAAAAAATCCTATAATTCCTCCACCAATACCTGCAGCGATACAGCTAATGATAAATGGTTTCTTTTTAGGGAGGGTTACGCCGTAAATTGCAGGCTCTGTTACACCGAAGATCCCTGAGATAAATGCTGGAATACTAAGTGATTTTAATTTTTGATTGGTCGTTTTTAAATAAACCCCAAGCACCGCACCAATTTGTGCAAAGGAAGCCGCAAACATCATCGTTAATACAGGATCAGCCCCCAATGTCGATAGGTTGTTAATCGCTACCGGCACTAGACCCCAATGTAGACCGAACATAACGAATACTTGCCAGAACCCACCGATAAATACCCCTGCAATAATTGGACTTAACTCATAGATAAACACCGTTGCTTGACCAACAATTTGTGCAGCCCATGTAGCAATTGGACCGATGATGATAAATGTTAATGGTACTAGAACAAGCAATGTAAAGAACGGTACTAAGAATGTTTTCACAACATCAGGAATGACCTTCTTAAACCAATTTTCAATCTTCGCTCCAAAGTATGTTGCAAGAATAACTGGTATTACAGAGGAAGCATAACTCATTAATATAACTGGAATTCCAAAAAATGTTACATACACAGGTGATTCAAACATTGTCCCTGCAAATAAGACATAAAGCGGATCTCCTGTCATCAATGTGTCAACTGCTGGATACACTAGCGACGCACCGATTGCAATCCCGATAAATGGCGACCCACCAAACTTCTTCATCGCCGTGTAACCTAAGAATATTGGTAAGAAATGAAACAATGAATCCCCAACAATGTTTAAAATTTGATAGGTTCCATCACTCTCTGATAACCAACCAACAGATAAAAACAGCGCATTAAACCCTTTAATCATCCCTGTAGCTGCCAGAACCCCTAAGATTGGTGTAAAGATACTAGCGATAATATCAATAAAGCGACTAAAAAGGCTCCCTTTATTTTCGTTTGCGTCTTCTTCATTTTGCTGAGTTTGATCTGCAAATCCACCTACAGCAACAACCGCTTTATACACATCAGGTACATGATTCCCGATAACAACTTGATATTGTCCACCACTTTTCATAACGGTTACAACATCATCCATATTTTTCAAAGCCTCTGTTTGCGCTTTGTTCTCATCTTTTAATTTAAATCGCAATCTTGTAATACAATGAACAACACTTTTTACGTTCTCTTTCCCGCCAATTTTCTCAATGATGGACTTGGCTAACTGTTCGTATTTCATGACTAACCCCCACTTTCATATTTATCTTTCGTATATTTTGCAAATAAAAAACCTGATCCGATTGAGCGCACAGAATAAGCTCTTGTGCTTCCAATCAGACCAGGTTAAGCCCACTTAAGGTAACATTCCTAGGTAAAGATATTAAGTTAATAATCTTATTTAATACACAAATGATTGCAACTTTGACATTTCCTCAACTTTGTTGATAACGCTGTGTCACACGATGAATATGCAACGTCAAATAGATCACTTCATCCGTAGAAATTTCCCATTTGTAGCTCTTTTCTAGGTACACCTTAATCTTTTCGCTGCATGAAAAGGCGTCAGGATACTTTTGTTTCAGTTGTTCGTAGAGGAAATGATCCTCCGATGCGATGACCCGCTCTTTCCGTACATACCTCATCGCAAAAAAGCGAAGATGCGTGAGAAAACGTTCATAATTAATCGAGCTTTCATCTAATTCCATTCCAAAATGGTACTTGACAATATTTAAAATATTGTTAACCATTTCTGTTACTTGTATAGCTTCAGCCATATTCTCACCAGATAGCTGGCTATTGACTAAGTGAAGCGCAATCGATCCTGCTTCATCTTCACCGAACAAAATTCCTGTTTCCTCTTGAATAATAGATAACGCTTTCAATGCTACCTGAAATTCAAGCTTATAGTGCTTTCTAATCTCCCATAATAGAGGATTCTTCAATTGAATCCCCTGTTCATGTCTACTTATGGCAAAGCTAATATGGTCAGTTAATGCCACATATAGATGATCATCTAATTTGTATGGCAATCGCGACTTGGCATAATCTAATATCTTAGACGATATATTTAAATATCTTTCAGAAGTATCGTTTAACAGCTTGGCTAACTTATCAGAAACACCTTTTTTTTCCAACACAAACGTCTTTTCTATTTTAGAAGTATCAACTGGCTCTCCTGCCTTTTTTTGAAAAGCGAGCCCACGCCCCATCACAACCACTTCTTGGTTTTCCTCATTATTGGCTATAACGACATTATTGTTAAACACTTTTTTTATCTTCATAATCTAACCCGCCCTACTTCTGTTCTGTTTCGGTCTTTCTGTTTTAAAAAAGGGTATAAAAAAAACCCAACCTTGTATACAGAATACCCTATATAGAGCCTCCGAAACAAACTTAGGTTTTGCCTGCCGAACAGTAACAATCCGTCTAAGAAAATATTCATTTGAAATCGCTTACTAATTTTATACCATGACAAATTATTCATTGTCAACAACTCTTTCAAAAAAAATATTATTCATTTTCTCAAAACTAGTATACTCTTTATTCGTAAGTTATTATATTTGATAGAGAGGCGAAAACGATGAAATTAATCACAACAGATATGGACGGTACGCTCTTAAACGAGTTAAGCGAAGTTAGTCCAGAAAATGTAAAAGCCATCCGCAAAGCCCAGGAGTTAAACATTGAGGTTGTCATTGCAACAGGACGATCATACGAAGCTGCGTCAAAACCTTTAATAGAAGCTGGACTATCTTGTCCCATTATTTGTTTGAACGGGGCACAAATTTATTTAAAAAATGGAGAATTAATTCGTAATATTCCTCTAGATAAGGATGCATGTAGGAAAATTGAACTAGCATGCACAAGTCAATCTATTTATTTTGAAATCTTTACTAGCGCTGGAGGTTATTCAGTCAATAGGGAGACTTTTATTGATATATTAGTTGATGTCATGAAGTACCACTATCGAGATGTGGAAATAGACGTACTGAAAGAAAAAGTGAAGCAGCGTTTTCAAGATGAAAAGATTCAAACCGTCGATGATTTTGACCATATTTTTAATAATAACAACATTGACGTCTTTAAATTTCTTGCCTTTTCTCTAGAAGAAGATTCTTTAAATTTCATTCGTGAACAGTTAAAAGGTGAGCATGATCTTATTATCACCTCCTCTGGTCACCAAAACCTCGAAGTTAACCACCGGGATGCAAATAAAGGAGCAGCCCTCACTTTTTATGCTAATAGACAAGGAATCAAGCTAGAGGATGTCATGGCCATTGGTGATAATTTCAATGATTATTCGATGCTTGAAGTTGCTGGGCTAGGAGTTGCGATGGAAAATGCGGCTCCAGGACTTAAAGAAATCTCTGATTTTACGACAAAAAAGAATACAGAACATGGCGTAGCCGTTGCCATTGAAGAAGTACTTAAAGGCAACAGCAAACAGCTCGTTAAGTAAGATAAACAAGATTCGGATAAAAAAACGGTTACAAATTTCTTGCTAGCAAAAAAAAATCATGATATAGTTATCGCAAATAATCAAACAACCCATTTAGGATTGTAACTGTTCACACAGGCAAAACCTAAATCACGTATCTCCTAAAGACTAGTATGTCTTCCTTACGTGGTTTAGGTTTTTTTGTTTGCCTTAGTGAATGACGATTCATTTTAAATCATTTCAAATTTTGATATGGAGGTTTTCTATATGAATAACTATCAATTCCCAGAAGGATTTTTATGGGGCGGTGCTACAGCTGCTAATCAAGTAGAAGGTGCCTATCTTGAAGACGGCAAAGGAATGAACCTAGCAGATGTGATGCCTGGCGGGAAAGTCCGTTTAGATGTCATCTCAAAACCTGGATTCGACTTTAAAATTGACACAGAAAAATACTCAACCTATCCAAATCACGAAGCGATCGATTTCTATCATCGTTATGTAGAGGATATCGCGTTATTCGCTGAATTAGGATTTAAAACATACCGTATGTCGATCGCTTGGTCACGTATCTTCCCTAAAGGAGACGAGCTTGAGCCAAACGAGGCAGGTCTAGCTTTTTACGATCGTGTTTTCGATGAATGTTTAAAACATGGAATCGAACCAGTTGTAACGATCTCACACTATGAAATGCCTTTATATTTAATTACAGAGTACGGTGGTTGGAAAAGCCGTGAAGTGATCTCATTCTTCGAGCGTTATGCCATTACTTTATTTAACCGTTATAAAGACAAAGTAAAATACTGGCTAACATTTAACGAAATCAATGGAGCAACACATCTTCCAATTATGAGTCTTGGGTTCTCCCCTGCCACAGAAGATGTTCGTCTCCAAGAAAGCTTCCAAGCCCTACATCACCAGTTTGTTGCGAGCAGCTTAGCTGTTAAGGCTTGTCATGAAATCATTCCTGGTTCGCAAATTGGTTGTATGTTAATTTATATGCCTGTTTATGCGTATGATTGCAATCCACAAAATGTCCTACATGCGATGAAAGAAGAGCAAGTCTTTAACTATATTTGTGGTGATGTTCATGTACGCGGGGAATATCCAGCCTTCTCAAAACGCTTTTTTAAAGAAAACAATATTACAATTAAGATGGAAGATGGCGATTTTGAAACACTTAAACAATACACAGTAGACTTCATCTCGTTAAGCTATTATATGTCTCGCACAGAAAAAAAGGTGCTAACAGATGATGAAAAAGCTTCAGGAAACCTAATTGCCGGCGTGAAAAATCCACATCTTCAAGCAAGTGATTGGGGTTGGGAGATTGACCCAACCGGACTACGAATTGGCTTAAATAATTTGTATGACCGGTACCGTGTTCCTCTATTTGTCGTTGAAAACGGACTCGGCGCTTATGATACTATTGAAGATGACGGTAGCATCAATGACGACTACCGTATTAACTATCTACGTGAGCATATTAAAGCGATGGGTGAAGCCATTGAAGATGGTGTAGAACTAATGGGCTACACAGCTTGGGGTTGTATCGACCTCGTCAGTATGTCAACAGGTGAAATGTCTAAGCGCTACGGTTTCATTTATGTTGACAAGCAGGACGACGGCAGCGGGACGCTTGAGCGTAAGAAGAAAAAATCCTTCTATTGGTATCAAAATGTGATTGCGACGAATGGGAAGGAATTGGAATAAGAAGAAATAGTAAGATCAAGAGCCTAAGGTTCTTGATCTTTTTTTGCATGAGTTTGTGAAACTTATTGTCGATATTCAACTGAAATACTACTATTGATGATCTCTTGTATATAGATGTAGCATTGTGCACCTAAAAAGTATGTTTATTGACCTTCAGTTGTTATGCCTTGCTGTCCAACTTGGACCATATTCTGTCGAAGATGTGGGTTTTGCTGTCCAAACTCTTTCATTTGCTGTCGGTTTACCTTGATATTCTGTCGGAAAACCCCTATCTAGCTGAAACTTTCTCACTTGTACCTAATCCCTCGCTCAAACGATAAAAACGATCCTCCCACAAGGATCGTTTCTCAATACCCTATTTTATCGCCTTACTAACTTTCAGCTTCTTTCCTTTAATCGGCGTATTCTCCATTGCTTGTAACACGACCGAACCTTTGCCATTTAAGATATCGACATACGTTAATGTATCCTGAATGGTAATTATCCCAATATCCTCAGCAGTTACACCTGGGATCTTGGCAATCGTCCCAACAAAATCAACTGGGCGAAGCTTTTTCTTTTTACCTCCAGTAAAATGAAGCTTCATAATATCTTTATTAATACGGGCTGTTTTGTTATTTTTTACAATTCGGCGTCCGCTCATTTTTTCCTCAAATGCATCTTTAGAGCTCATAACCTCACTCTGACTTGGCATTTCTAATGAAGGGATCTCATAACCAATGTATTTCTCAATAGCTTTCACATATTTGCGCTCACCTGCTGTTGCAAAGGTAATTGCTTTACCTTTATTCCCGGCACGACCGGTTCTACCCGTTCGATGAACATAGCTTTCTCTTTCCATTGGAACATCATAATTAATGATGAGAGTCACATTATCAACGTCAATCCCTCTAGCCGCTACATCGGTTGCAATTAAATAACGAAAATCACCATTTCTAAAGCCGTTCATCACCGCAAAACGATCTTCTTGTTCTAATCCTCCATGAAGTTTCTCACAAGGATAGTTAGAATCTGATAACTCTTCAAACACTTGATCAACATGGTCTTTGGTATTGCAGAAAATGATACAGCTATCAGGATTTTCAACAATGGTTACATCTTTTAGTAAAGCAACTTTCCCTTCTTCTCTTACATCAATGAGACGGTGTTCAATGATATTCTTCGTTCCTTCAGTTGCTTCTATCTCAATATGAACGGGTTCTTTCATATACTTATGGCAGAGAGCTTCCACATCTTCAGGCAGCGTAGCCGAGAAAACCATAGTCACACGATTATCAGGTAATTGTTGAATGATCTTTTCCACATCATCAATGAAGCCCATGTTTAACATTTCATCTGTCTCATCTATAATTAGGTACTTAATTTGATCTAAAACCAAGGTTTCTCTTTCAAGATGATCCGCTACTCTTCCTGGAGTACCGACAACAACATGTGTTTTTTGTTTCAACTCTTCTTTTTGTTTTGAGAAAGGCTCTTTCCCGTATAAAGCCAGCGCTTTAATTCGTTTAAACCTTCCAATATTGGTAATATCCTCCCTCACTTGAGCAGCAAGCTCTCGAGTCGGAGTTAAAATCAAGGCTTGTGGCTTTCTCTCTTCCCATTCGATCATTTCACATATAGGAATCCCAAAGGCCGCTGTCTTTCCACTCCCTGTTTGCGATTTCACGACAAGGTCCTGTTGGTTGAATGCACTTGGGATCGTTTGCGCTTGGACCTCTGTAGGAGAGCTGAATTTCATTATCTCAAGTGCCCTTTTTATCTCATCACTAATTTTCAAATCATCGAAATTTGTTATTTTCATGTGGAACCTCTTTTTCTGGTTATTGTTTTCATATAGGTTCTCTCAAGGAATTCAACATATACAAGTCAAAAAGCAGAACCTATTTTTACATACAAAAAAAGGGCCCTTACTAGAGCCCTTTCTCTTATTTATGCTTTGTTAACGTTGACAGCTTGAGGTCCACGTTGACCTTGCTCAACGTCGAATGTAACGTTTTGGCCTTCATCTAATGACTTAAATCCTTCGCCTTGGATAGCTGAGAAATGTACGAATACATCGTCTCCACCTTCAACTTCGATGAAACCGAAACCTTTGTCTGCGTTAAACCATTTTACTGTACCTTGTTGCATGTGTGTAATCTCCTTATGTGGACGTTGCCACCATTTATTACTATAGTTGCTCAAATGATATCAAAGGCGAAAAGTTTAAATACTCATTCGTAATTGAAACAGCCCGAACAAAAATAACTTCTTTACTATAGCATAGATCCATTCACAAAGCTATCATTACTTAATAATTTCTACTTTTACTATAAGAAAACACTTCTAATAAGATAAGCACCAAACGTATTTTCAATTCCCCGATTAATAAGTTAGTTTTTCCCCGCAACCCCAAATTCAAATTCTTTGATTTATTTTATTCTATATTCTTCCATTTGGCTTTCAAATTAATAAACTAATATTTCTTTCATATATTAGTAATATACTCTAACAGCTTTGACTTGTAGAAGGTAACATCTCCTACTTCAGTTAACCATTTGGGGGATATATCCGGTTTTACCATTTTCTTAATAATGACTTCTTCCAGCTGAATTTTATCTCCCATCGCTTTTTCATTTACGGTTTCAAAAATGAGATTACACCTCTTTAATCAAAAACGATTTTCTATCAAATTCTCATCAGCAATTCATTTAACACTTTAATGAAAACCCTTTCAATTCATACACATTTACATTTTGTAATCTACCACCTTTCCTTTCATTTCAAGGTTCGAAAGGATTAAAAGAAAAAAATTTAAAAATCACAAGTTATTTTTCTTTCTTTTTACTCAATAGTTTATTACAATGATTACATAAGAATAATTATTGTAATTAAGTTTCTCGTATATCTTCGGACTAGTTGCATAATTATTTACTATTTAATCTTATTAGAAAAGGGGAATAATTTATGGACACAAATAATAATACTAACTCTGGAAAATGCCCGTTTTTACACGGCAGCGCTACTAGTAACAGCCCTACTGCCACTACAAATAAAGACTGGTGGCCAAATCAATTAAACTTAAATATTTTACATCAACATGATAGAAAAACGAACCCAATGGGAGAAGACTTCGACTATACGGAAGAATTTCAAAAGTTAGACTATGATGCTCTTAAAAAAGATCTTCATGATTTAATGACAGACAGCCAAGATTGGTGGCCTGCAGATTATGGCCATTACGGACCTTTCTTTATTCGTATGTCTTGGCACGCAGCAGGTACATACCGTAAAGGTGACGGCCGTGGTGGTGGTGGAACTGGTAACCAACGTTTCGCTCCACTCAACAGCTGGGAGGACAACGGTAACCTTGATAAAGCTCGTCGTCTTTTATGGCCAATTAAGCAAAAGTACGGCAACAAAATTTCTTGGGCTGACTTACTTCTTTTAACAGGGAATGTCGCCATTGAATCGATGGGCGGAAAAACTTTTGGTTTCGGTGGAGGACGTGCTGACATTTGGCATCCAGAAGAAGATATCTACTGGGGTTCTGAAAAAGAAATGCTAGGTGATAACCGTTATACAGGCGATCGCGAGCTTGAAAATCCGCTTGCTGCTGTTCAAATGGGTCTGATCTATGTTAACCCAGAAGGTCCAAACGGAAAACCAGATCCAATTGCAAGTGCTCGAGACATACGTGAAACGTTTGGACGTATGGGAATGGACGATGAAGAAACAGTTGCACTCATTGCTGGTGGACATACATTTGGTAAGGCACACGGTGCAGGAGACGGCTCTCATGTTGGGCCAGAACCAGAAGCTGCTCCTATTGAGGCACAAGGCTTAGGTTGGCTTAGCTCTCACGGTAGTGGCAAGGGCGGTGACACGATCACAAGTGGCCTTGAAGGTGCTTGGACAGCTAACCCAATCCAGTGGGATAATGGTTACTTTGACTTATTGTTCGGATATGAATGGTGGT
This sequence comes from Halalkalibacter okhensis, assembly GCF_000787375.1. Taxonomy (GTDB): domain Bacteria; phylum Bacillota; class Bacilli; order Bacillales; family Bacillaceae_D; genus Halalkalibacter; species Halalkalibacter okhensis. The sequence continues at coordinate 62,076 of NZ_JRJU01000019.1, forward strand.
TGACTAAGAGTCCTGCAGGCGCATATCAATGGATGGCTGTAGACCCGGATGAAAAAGATCTTGCACCAGATGCAGCAGATCCATCAAAGAAAGTACCAACTGTTATGTTTACAACAGATTTAGCATTGCGTCATGATCCAGCATACGAAAAAATTGCACGTCGTTTCCATGAAAATCCTGAAGATTTTGCAGATGCATTTGCTCGTGCATGGTTCAAACTTCTTCACCGTGACATGGGTCCTAAAGCAAGATATCTTGGTCCAGAAGTTCCACAAGAAGATCTTATCTGGCAAGATCCTGTACCAACGGTTGACTATGAATTAACAGATGCCGAAGTGGCAGACCTAAAAGAAAAAATCTTAAACTCAGGACTTACAATTAGTGAACTTGTTACAACTGCGTGGGCTTCAGCAAGTACGTTCCGTGGCTCTGATAATCGTGGTGGTGCAAATGGTGCCCGCATCCGTCTTGCGCCACAGAAGCATTGGGATGTGAACCAACCAGAACAACTTGAAAAAGTACTTGCGGTATTTGAAGATATTCAAAGTCAGTTAGAAAAAAATGTAAGTTTAGCCGATTTGATTGTACTTGGTGGTAGTGCTGCGGTTGAAAAAGCAGCACAAGATGCAGGCTTTGATGTGACTGTTCCGTTTGCTTCTGGACGTGGTGATGCAACAGAAGAGCAAACAGATGTAGAAGGCTTTGAAGTATTAGAGCCAGTCGCAGATGGATTCCGCAACTATCAAAAGAAAGAATATAGTGTGAGTTCAGAAGAGCTTCTCGTAGACAAAGCTCAACTGCTAGGTCTAACCGCACCAGAAATGACTGCCCTTATTGGTGGTATGCGTGTATTAGGTACAAACTACGGTGGTACGGAGCATGGCGTATTCACTGATCGTGTAGGTACCCTTTCTAACGACTTCTTCGTTAACTTGCTTGACATGGGAGTAGAATGGAAATCTGTAGATGGTGGCGTATTTGAAGGTCGCGACCGCAAAACAGGTGAAGTCGTTCGTACAGCAACAAGAGTAGACCTCGTATTCGGTTCAAACTCAGTCCTACGTTCTCTTGCAGAAGTTTATGCACAAGACGATAACAAAGGGAAGTTTGTAAGTGACTTTATCGCAGCCTGGGTTAAGGTCATGAACGCAGACCGTTTTGATCTTAAGCTTAAGAAAGCTGAATTAACAAGTAATTAATAGGAAGGAAAACACCGCCGTCTCAATTGATGGCGGTGTTTTTACAATAGATTGTTTAATATTCAAACCAATAACCAGCAACATTCACTCCTCTAAGCTCTTCTTCATCTCCTTTACTATTCTCAAGTAAGATGAATCCTTTTGAAAAGAAGAAATACCAATTATAAGAACGGTCCTTCACTTGTACAACCTCTGGGAGGACTTCTAACATATCATCTGCTGTTACGTTTTTTACAATTTTTACACACTGCCAACTAGATATGCATTGGTACGCTTCCTTCGAGTTTATAAAATGGTCAAACGAAGCTGCATTGGTAGGAACGCGAAAGATAGAAAAGACGATAAGAATTGCTATGACAAAACCTACTCTTCTCGTTTTTTTACTCGAGATCATTTCAAAACAAAGCACAATGGCTAACACTGAGTAAAGAGTAATCCAATATAGCCACTCAATTCCGAAAATATAGCCACCGAAAAAAGAATTGATCGCACCGAATAATAAAAATTGAATGATGCTTTGAATTGATTTTTCATTAAATTCTTTTCGAACCGATTCCCACTCATTTTTGTTCTTTATATAGATGTTATAAACACTCAATGATAATATAACAGTCATAAAAAGATAATCCACCAACGTAGCTCCCCTCCAGTACTATGAATATTCTAACATTATTTTCCTTTCCCTATAAAAAAAGAAATGACCCCTGCTAAAAACAGGTAATGTCACTTCAGGTTGGTTCTCATTCAATTCCCGATAACAATGGTATTATAGCTTTTACCGTCCGAAAGCAATTTGTCTTTATTAAAATGCAAATGATTTTAAAACACTCTCTTCTCTTCAATAACCGAAATAACCTTGGCCTCATTTCCATACTTTTTTCGAATGGTCTTTCTAACGTCTACCGGTGTTCTTGCCGTGACTGACTTAGTGTGTTTCTCTCCTTCTATTTCCATTTCTACTAGAAAGCATTTTGATCCGCATCTCATATTGCCCCCTCCTTTATTCTACTAGCACTGAATTAAAGAGCGGCATCATTAGACAATCAACGATTTGCTCGGCAAAAGCACGGTCAAATGGTTTGCCAATAAATATGCCACGATACGTAATTAATGCTGGACCCATATCCGATAGAAGACTCCACTTCGGTTCTTCCGATCTACCATAATCCTTTATAAATGGTGTAACAACCGACTCGATTGCCTGTTTCGTACGCCAATAGAAATCCTGTTGAAGCTCTTGTTCTAATTGCTCATTAGAAGAAGCGGCTGCATGAATCGCCGTCATCGCATGCTGATATGTATTATTGTCACATTGGAAAATAAGATAAAGCACATCAACCAATTGATCACGTAATCCTTGATCTTTGTTCAACCTCTCCCCGATCACTTCGAAGGGACTCATATAAGCAGCTGCATCAATGACTAGTTCGGTTTTTGAAGACCAACGCCTGTAGATTGTTGCTTTCCCCACTTTCGCCTTCGCTGCTACTGCATCTATTGTTAACGCATCAAATCCACACTCTGCTAATAAATCGAGTGTAGCCGCTAAAATCACTTTATTACGTGACAGATCCAGAGGTCGTCCTCGTTTGCTTTCTTCTTGCTCTTTATTTTGCTTCGACATCGTGGGTAAGACCACCTTTCAACATCTCTTTAACTTATTGGTAGTTTATCATCGACTCCTTTCTTTTACAAATACGATACTCTTGCGTTTCGTATATGATGGTGTTAAGATTATTTAGCGAAACGAGGTCGTTTCGTATTTATAGATCGAATGGAGGAAATAGTAATGGCTGTTATAGCTCAAGAAAACACCGCAGCTACAAAGGATACCAATCAACCAACGATGAACGTACTTCCTATAATTGCTGTCCTGCTTTCCGGCGCGTTTGTCGCCATTTTAAGCGAAACAATATTAAATGTAGCCTTGAACGCGATAATGGCTGATTTTGGAGTCGCTTCAAGTACCGTGCAATGGCTTGTTACGGGATATATGCTCGTTATTGGTACACTAGTCCCAATCTCTGCCTATTTTATGCAACGCTTTACAACACGCCAGTTGTTTATTGCAGCGATGTCGTTATTTACGCTGGGTACACTGATCTCTGGTTTTAGTCCTGTATTTAGCATCCTTTTAGTAGGACGTTTAACTCAAGCAGTTGGTACAGCGATCATGATTCCGCTATTAATTAACATTATTCTTACCGTCATCCCTGTTGAACGTCGCGGTGCTGCGATGGGTATGGTTGGTCTTGTTATCATGTTTGCACCGGCTATTGGCCCAACTGTTTCAGGTCTAATTGTTGAAAATTTCACTTGGCGTTGGTTATTTTATTTCATTCTTCCAGTAGCGCTTCTTTCCCTACTGTTTGGGATGCGTGTACTAACGAATATTTCTGAGACTTCCAAACCGAAACTCGATGTGCTTTCGTTTATTTTATCAACACTCGGTTTTGGTGGGATCGTCTACGGCTTTAGTGCAGCAGGCAAAGGGGACGCTACGTTTGCTGACCCTATCGTCTTTTCAACTTTACTTATTGGTATTGTGGCACTTGCTCTATTTAGCTGGCGTCAATTAAAACTTGAAACCCCACTTCTTGATATTCGCGTTTTTCGGTACCCTATGTTTCTATTAGGACTCTTGCTCGTTATGCTTGTTATGATGACAATGTTTGCGATGATGTTAGTTATGCCGATTTATATGCAAGGCGCGCTATTATTCAGTGCTGTTTTGACTGGATTGGTCATGCTTCCAGGTGGCTTATTAAACGGGGCGATGTCTCCTTTTATGGGGCGTCTCTTTGATAAATTTGGACCACGTCCTTTATTAATTCCAGGTACGTTAATTCTTGCTGCAATCGTATTTACTTATCGCTTTACCATTCCAGGCGTACCAGTATGGTTCGTCATTGTCCAACAAGCGATTCTCATGATTGCTGTTGCGATGATTATGATGCCTGCGCAAACCAATGGATTAAACCAGATTCCTGCAAAACTATATCCGCACGGCACAGCGATTATGAACACATTAATGCAAGTATCCGGAGCGATCGGTGCAGCTTTGTTTATATCAGTGATGGAAAACGGACAGCAAAGCTATTTAACTGGCAATGGCATTGAAAACCCTACTAGTGAAGAGCTTGCTTCCGCGCTCACCTACGGGTCACAGCAAAGTTTTTCAACTGGATTTTATTTGGCATTAGCAGCAGTGGTTCTTGCTTTTCTTGTTAAAAGAAGTAAGCAAATGAATTAAGAGCGTAATAGAGGGGCAGGTTCAACTGCCCCTTGCTTTCTTTACAGTCCCATATTTCTCTCCCCTGCCACCTGTCTTACTAACAGTCCATTACTCTCTAGACTCAAGCTTAAAAGCAACATCTTTTTTCACTTCACTGCATCAAATCCATTTTCCTGAGGTACTAGCCAAACCCTCCAAGTATAAAACCACTTAATAAATTTCCTTCCTTCATTCTACTGTGTTTAAAACACCTTATAGTCTTTGCATTGATTGGCGCCATTGTTCGATTGTTTCAATCAACACTTTTGCTATTTTTGTCTGTTTTCCATTAGATCCTAATTAAATATATTTTTAACCTAAAAAGAGTTGGAATCCTCATTTCTTAATTAAGATTCAAACTTTAAATAGTGTTTTACATAAACCTAAACTCCAGTTTAATAAATACCCTTTTTATTTCCGCACATCGTCTCAGATACTTTTCTAGTCGTTCAACCAACCCCACTAGATTTCTCTGCATTTCCTTTTGGAAGATGAGGTCGTTTACTGACAAGTAAGACGCCACTAAATACAAAAAGTCCACCAATGAAGTGAGCAAGAGTCAATGCTTCACTCAACAAAAAATAGGCCAACACCCCTCCGAATACAGGAGTTAAATTTATAAAAACCGCCGCTTTCGATGGTCCTATTAATCGAACTGCCTGATTCCAGAACAAAAACGCAAATATGGATGGAAATATACCTAAATAAAATAAAGAAATGATCTCTATCCCTTGAATTTGTTGAATCGGAATAAAGAGTAACTCCACTATAGTAAAAGGAACTAGCATTGGAAGGGCAAAAATAAGACTATATCCAAACGTTGAAAGAAACGACATTTTCCCAATAAACGTCTTAAGGGTAACCGAATAAACAGCCCATGATATTACACCAAAAATCATAATCAGATCACCCACATTAACCTGTAGTTGCAGCAATCTACTAAGTTCCCCCTGTGTCATCACTGTTATCACTCCAACAATCGAACGTATAATAGCACAGATAAGTGGGCGTGTGATTCTTTCTTTTAGCGATACGTAGGCTAAGATCGTGATAAATATCGGTGCTGTACTATTAATCAATGTCACAAGAACCGCAGTTGTGTAATGCAGGGCCCAGTAACAGAGCAAGTTATAACCAATTACTCCTGACAACGATAAGATCAATAGAGTCTTTATGTGTTTTTCAGCGATAGACCACTCATTTTTCATCGTTTTGTATACGAGTGGTACAAAAATAGCAATTGAAATTAAAATCCTAAAAAAGGAGATTGTTACTGGTCCCGTTACATCAGCTAAAAATCTCCCAACAACAGCATTTCCCCCCATAAAAATGTTGTCAACACAAGGAGTAGAAATGCGTTATGCCATATTCGATTTTTCACCTTTCACTCCTCCCAATTTCCCCGACTGTACTTAACGAGAATAGATAAGATCTGGTAAGTACATTGATAATTGCGGAACAAAGGTTATGACAAGTAAGGTCACAATTAAGACTAAGACAAACGGCATGGCTCCTCTAGTTACATCCGTTAATGGCATTTTACTGATCCCGGAAGCCACATAGAGATTCAACCCTAAAGGTGGTGTCAACATCCCAATTGCTAAATTAACGACCATGATGATCCCAAAATGAATCGGACTGATGCCAATCTCCATGACCACTGGTAAGAATAATGGTGCCATAATTAATACAGCAGCACTCGGATCCATAAACATCCCAATGATTAATAAAATCACTGTAATCAGAAGTAATATCGTGATTGGGTCCGAAGCAAAAGCAAGTACTTGTGTAGCAAGTTTAGTTGGGATTTGTTCATAGGTTAGATAATAACTGAAAACTTTCGCAGTTGAGATGACAAGCATAACCATGGATGCAATCACAATCGATCGTTTTGTCACTTGAAAGAGTACTTTTATAGTTAGTTCCTTGTATACGAAGAATCCGATGAGTAAGCCGTAGACAATGGCAACTGCGGCTGCTTCTGTTGGTGTGAACATCCCCGCATAAATCCCCCCTAAAACAATAAGCGGCATGATGATCCCCCAGATTGCCTTTTTACCTGAATGCCATATTTCACGAAAACTCGCTCGTTTCTCCGGCTTATGTCCCTGTTTTTTGGCAATGATGTAACTAACTAAAATCAACACGAAACCAATTAATAACCCAGGTATAACCCCAGCAATAAAGAGCTCACTAATTGACACTTCAGCAATGACCCCGTAGACAAGGAGCGTAATACTTGGCGGAATGATGATTCCAAGAGAACCAGCTGCACACATCAACCCAACGGAGAACTTCGGTGAATATTTCGCATCATTTAACGAAGGAATCATCACTCCCCCAATTGCTGCTACTGTCGCTGGGCTAGAACCTGACAGTGCTGCGAAAAACATTGAAGAAAGTACCCCTGCAATCGGTAACCCACCTGTTGTCCAACCGACTAGCTTTTTTGCAAAGTCAATCAACCGTTTAGATGTTCCTCCCGCGAGCATTAAATCACCAGCAAAAATGAAAAAGGGAATCGCCATTAACGAAAAAGAATCAATACCCGAAAACATTGTTCTTGCTACCGAATCAAGTCCAATATTACTTTGTGACATCCCGACAATACTAGTCAATCCAATTGCTACCGCAATCGGTGTTGTAGACAAGAGCAATAGAATAAATAAGAGGATAATCAATAGCATTTTACTCCCCCTCCCTAGGCTTTGGTGATTGACCTGAGAGATCATTTTTGAAGTCCCGTAACTCAGCAATAATCAATTGTATAAACCGTAAGATCATTAGTGCCGAACCAACAGGGATCGCTAAGTATGGGATAAACATTGGAATTCCCAATGCTGGTGTCACGTTGTTGAACTGTACAACATTTTCAATCGTTTTTATTCCTGATTGAATAATGAAGCTAAAGAAAATAATCGCAATGACGGAACCAAGCACCGATAGAATTCGTTTAAACACAGGTGGCAAATAGACTAATAGAAGGTCAACAGTGGCATGTGATTTCTCCCTAACAGCAATGCTACTTCCAATAAAGATAAACCAAATAATTAAGTACCTCGCTACTTCTTCTGACCAATATAGTGAATAGTTAAACACGTATCGTAGAACAACTTGAACAAAGATTAATAGTGATGCGATTATAAGAGAAAAGAAACCAAAATACTCTTCAAGATGATCAATCACTTTTACGAGTTTTTTCATTTGAATCCCCCTCCTTCATCATCTTTTTTAGCTATAGGTAGACGAACAATGAAGGGTAGCAGTGCCACCCTTCATCCGTGCTAAATTACTAATTGATAAGATCCAAGAGCTCCTGGGCCCCGTCAATTTCAAGAAATTCCTCAAATGTGCCTTTCGTTGCTTCAATGAACTTTTCTCTGTTTTCTGGGGACAATTCCGTGATTTCAATTCCAGACTCCTCTAACTCCTCCATATAGGTAATTTCATCTAGTGCTGCTTGTTCCCACTGCCATAGACTAACTTCTGTTGCTACTTCATCCAGGATCACTTGCAGATTTTCCGGTAGATCTTGATAGAAGCTTTCACTAATGAGATGGACATAACCCATGTAGCCGTGACCACTCAATGTTACATAGTCTTGAACCTCATAAAATTTGCGGCTTACAATGTTTGATAAAGGGTTTTCTTGACCATCGACCGTACCATTTTGTAATGCTGTATAAAGTTCAGAAAAGTCAATGGAAACTCCACCTGCATTTAAAGCTCTAAATTGAGAAATGATGAGTGGACTTTGAGACGCACGCATACGTAATCCATTCATATCTTCAGGTGTTTCAATCGACCGCACCGAATTTGTGAAATGCTTCAAGCCCCCATCCCAATAGCCGACAGCTCGCAACCCTTGCGGAGCAAGGTATTCATTCAACCGTTCACCTAGTGCCCCGTGCATCGATTCATAGGCCTCTTCAGGATTCTCAAAAATATATGGCAAATCAAAGACTTGAAACTGCGGGACAAATGAAGGTAGAACACCAGTAAATGGAGCGTTCATGTGTACGTTACCTGACTGCATTTGTTCAGTTATTTCACGGTCAGATCCTAGTTGTGAATCGGGATAAATCTCAACTGTAATTTGACCATCTGTTCGCTCTTCAATCAGGTCAGCAAACATTTCCGCTGCTTGCCCTTTTGCAGTTGAAGGTCGAACCACATGAGCAAACTTAATCACATAGCTTTCGTCACTAGTTACAGCATCCTCACTGTCGCTTATTTCTGTTTCTTTTGCAGGATTTTCCTCTGGCGAATCTCCTTCAGTCACATCTATTCCTGTGGTTTGCCCACAAGCAGATAGAAGAAGCAAGAACGTCAGTACAGACACAGTAAGTAACACCCATTTTTTCATTTAATTTCCCCCTTTAGAAGAAGCTTTCAACATAAAATAAGTCCTATTAAAACGCTTACAAAATGTTTGTCAGAAAGAGATAGAGGCTGTCTCGCCTCTAAAAGTTATTCTCCAATGTTAGCTTAATCTTGAAAAAACGCTAGACATGCTCTGAGTAACGCTCTTTCATCTGAGCAAGTACCTCATGACCGTCTTGCTTCCAGATCTCCTCATTAAAGATCTCAACCTCAATTGGTCCCATATACCCCGCTTCTTCAACTGCCTGTCGGATCTTCTTTAATTCAATTACCCCATCCCCCATCATCCCCCGGCCTTTGACCAAATCAGGTGTTGGGACTAACCAATCCGATACGTGATAGCCTAAAATACGTCCAGTGGCACGTTTAATTTGCTTATAAAGATCAGGGTCCCACCAAACATGATACACATCGACAATAACCCCCACATCGCTCGAATCGTATTGCTCTGCAATCGTATTGGCTTCATCCAGAGTTACAATAGCACATCTCTCTGCCGCAAACATGGGATGAAGGGGTTCAATCCCAAGCTTAACACCAGCATCTTTTGCGTAAGGAACTAGCCTTTCAATGCCTTCTCGAATCATTTTTCTTGCATCCCCAATATCTCTATTCACAGCCGCCCCGCACACCAGAACCAACACATCTGCATTAAGTTCATACGCTTCCTCAATTGCCCGGAGATTATCTTCAAAGTTTCTCGCTTTAGCCGCCGCTGAATCAACCGGGAACATGCCACCCCGGCAAACACTTGAGACACCAAGTCCTGCATCACGAACAAGTTTGCTACTTTCTTTTAACCCGATCTCTTCAATCTTATGACGCCATAAGCTGATGTAAGGAATATCGGCCTTTGCACAACCTTCTACCGCTTCTCTTAGGTTCCACTGTTCTGTTGTAATTTGATTTAAGCTTAACCGTTCCGTTGATTGCAACTTTTTCATTGGTTCGCCTCCTCTAGTTCATCCCTGCTAATTTCAGATACTGATTCATCCGTTTTACCGCAAGCGATGGATCTTGTAACAACCCAGCTTGATCTGCAAGGACAAAAAGCTTTGTAAGATGAATGACTGAGCGCGCACTCTCAGAGCCACCAATCATCCTAAAGTGCGATTGATGTCCATTTAAATAAGCCATGAAAATAATTCCTGTTTTATAGGAAAACGTTGGCTTTGAAAAAATGTGACGTGAAAGTGGAACCGTTTTTTCAAGAATCTTATTGTAGTAGTCAAGGTTATCATGATCTAGAGCTTGCAATGCAGCAGCTGCTGCAGGAGCTATTGCATCAAAGATTCCAAGAAGGGCATGACTATAGCCTTGATCATCCCCTTTAATTAACTCGGGATAGTTAAAATCATCCCCGGTGTACATCTTCACACCCTCTGGCAAACGGCGTCGCATCTCAATTTCCTTGTCAGCATCAAGTAAAGATATTTTAATACCATCTACTTTGGATGCATGTTCAGCAATAATAGATAGGCAAACATCCATTGCACGACCAACGTCATCATAACCCCAATAACCTTGAAGGGCTGGGTCAAACATATCTCCTAGCCAATGTAGAATAACCGGACTCGAAACTTGACGAAGGATATTGCCGTACACTTTCTTGTAATCCTCAGGTCCTTTCGCACAAGCTGCTAGCGCTCTGCTTGCCATCATTATAATTTGACCACCACAGCCTTCAATATATGAGCATTGCTCTTCATATGCTGCTTCAACGTCCGCTAATGTAAGGTTTGGAGCGGGTACAAGATGATCCGTTCCAGCACCGCAAGCTATACGGCCATCCACCACTCGTGCTTCTGCCACAGAGCGACTTATTAATTCCTTTGCTTGTTCCCAGTTGAGTCCCATTCCTCGTTGAGCTGTATCCATTGCCTCGGCTACAGATAATCCGAGCGACCATAAGTAATGGCGATATTGCAACGTTGTTTCCCAATCAATCGCTGGTGTTGAGAGTGGATTAACATCAGCAAATGGATTATTCACTACATGAGCAGCTGAAAATGCAATCCGACTTTGAAAGGGTTGAGAGGCCAGCTCAAATGAAGCTGGCTCCCCAAGTTGGTGTGTGAAAAAGCTCCCATCAACCTGTGGTAGTTTGATTTTTTGCACCATTAGCGGCAACCTCCTTGATTTCAAGGTCTGGTACATCAATCCAGCGTCTCTCCTCCCAGGATTGAATACCGATTTCAGCGAGTTGCATTCCTTTTGCTCCTTCCATCAAATCCCAAGGAAACGCTTCATCTAACACGACATGGCGAAGGAATTGTTCCCATTGTACTTTAAAGCCATTATCAAACTCCTGATTATCTGGCACCTCTTCCCATTGTTCTTGGAAGGTAAATGGATTTTCAATATCAGGATTCCAGACTGGCATCGGCGTATTCACACGATGCTGAACCTTGCACCCACGAAGTCCAGCTACTGCACTTCCGTTTGTTCCATCAACCTGAATAGTAAGAAGATCATCACGATCGACGCGCACCGCCCACGATGAGTTAACTTGAACAACGACGTCATCATCTAGCAAAAATGTTCCATAAGCAGCATCATCTGCTGTACACGCGTATCTTTTTCCTTCTTCGTCAATACGCTCTGGAATATGAGTTGCTCCTAAACATGAAACGGATCTAATTGGACCAAAGAGGTTATCTATTACATAACGCCAGTGTGCAAACATATCTAAGATAATTCCGCCTCCGTCTTCTTTACGATAGTTCCAAGACGGACGCTGCCCCACTTGCCAATCACCTTCAAAAACCCAGTATCCAAATTCCATTCGCACTGAAAGAATGTCGCCAAAAAAACCGGAGTCAACCAATCTCTTTAACTTTAGCAAGCCTGGTAGAAATAATTTATCTTGAACAACCCCGTTTTTCACGCCTCTATCTTTTGCTAATTTAGCTAGCTCTAACGACTCTTCTAAACTTGTGGCAGTCGGTTTCTCACAATAGATATGCTTCCCGCTAGCAATCGCTTTCCGGATATCTTGCGCTCGCCGAACGGTCGTCTGAGAGTCGAAATAGATCTGATAGTTTGGATTCTCTAAGCACTCATCAAGATTCGTGCTCCACTTAGAGATTCCATTGCTTTCTGCAAGAGCTTGAAGCTTGCTTTCATTCCGCCCTACTAATATCGGATCTGGCATAATCACATCACCACTAGGGAGCAAAACGCCACCTTGCTCTCGAATGGCCACAATGGAACGAATTAAATGCTGTCTCGTCCCCATTCGTCCAGTAACCCCATTCATGATAATACCAACCGTGTGCATAGCCATATTCACTATCCCCTTTCATGTATGTACTTCATACATTGGTTTCTTTTCTATTTCCATATTACGGCATGAAAAGGGAGGCGTCTTATCAATAAGGGATCAAAATTCCTAATTTCGGAAACGCATTCATTTTAGGTAAGCTCCGTTTCTTCTAGCGTGTGGGAATAATAATTCACTCGAAACTTATGCGGGGAAAGACCTACAAGATTATTGAATGTCCTGTAAAAAGTTGAAATCGTTTCATAGCCAATTTCAAAACAAATTGAAACAATCTCTTTGTCAGTCTCTAGTAATAATTGTTTCGCACGATCAATGCGAATTTGCTGTAAATACTGCAGAGGCGTCATGTTGTATTTAGCTTTAAACAGCCCATTCATATAACGAGTCGAAATTCCAAACTGTGTTGCTAGCTCTTCAGCACTAATATTTTCAAAATAATGTCTGGTAATATAATCGCGGATTTGATCTGATCGCATTTCATTTGCATCGCGGTAATTGCTTGTCATTTTTAATCGCGCAAGGGTAATCAGGATGTCAGTAAGATAGGTAGGAATGGCATATTTGAATAAAACATCATACTCGGTTTGTTCAAATAGCATCTTTCGTAGTAAATGTCGAATCGATCCGGCTGTAAATTGATCTAGAACAAAATGATGTGAGCGGTTCTCAAAGAATTGGAGGATTCCTTCGATTTCTGTTGACGTTGAAATCTGATTAGAAAAAGCTAACACAAGTACAGTTAATTTATTCTTTGTTTGAATGGAATGAGAGCTATTTGGTAGCAATAGTACCATCCCGTCTCGTGTGAATTCATATTCTGTTTCTTCAATCTTAAGGGTACCATCCCCATCAAGAGCATAAAGGATTTGATAAATATCATGATAATGGTTCGATACCTTTGCCCCTTTGTTATGCTTACTCTCATATAAATGGACTCCTGTCTGAGGAAGTGACAGCTTAATTAAGGACATAAACAACCTCCTAAATGCGTATTGTCTAAAACTAGAACCGTTCCCTGTTTTTGATGATCCATGTAGTATGATTTAATTTCGATAAAAGAATGAGAAATCCTATATCAATCTTCTTTTGTTCTAATCGAATGTTATTGTACCTACCGGCCTCATTGGGTTCTATTAGAAGAGACTCATTTCATAAGGAGGAACATCGTTGCAAGTCTCACTAGAAAAGCTACCCAACACCCATTCAGGCATTAGATAGCTCCCCAGTCAGCCGACCATTTTCTCTTCAGTTAAATAGTCTTCCATATCATCATTTTTAGCAGAACTAAAAAACAAACCGATCACACCACCAACAATAGCTGGGACAACCCATCCTAATCCAACCGAATACAACGGAAGGTAGGCGGTAAACAGATGATCAACGAACTCAATTTGAAGACCCGCTGCCTTCAAACCTTCAAATAAACTAACAATAAACGTAAATAAAATACTTATCTGATAAACTCTCGTCTTCCCTTTGAAAAGAGGATGTAAAAATGTAAGTACTAATAAACACATCGCTAATGGATACAGCATGTATAATACAGGCACGGAAACACTGATGAGTGTCGACAAGCCAATATTGGAAATCACCGCACTAAATATAGTAAACACAACCGCCCATTTTTTATAAGACACCGTAGGGACAATCTTATTAAAATACGAAGCACAAGCTGTGATTAATCCGATGCTTGTCGTTAAACAAGCAGCAATCACGATAAATCCTAATATGACCTTACCAAACGATCCAAAATAATAATAGGAAACACTAGCTAAAATCGCGCCCCCATTCTCAAGATGACCTAGTTCTATCACACTACTTGCCCCTATAAATGTAAGAGAAGAATATATTACAGCAAGTAGCACCCCAGCAATAACAGCGACTTTCAAAGTAGAAACCATAAGGTCCTTTTTCGTCGTAATCCCTCTGTCCTTCATGATGTTTACAATCACAATCCCAAAGACAAAAGCACCTAACACATCCATCGTTAAGTAGCCCTCTTGAAACCCTTTGAAAAAGCTATTGTCCAAAAATGAATCAACTGGTGCTTGAACGGGTCCGATTGGATTGACAAAGGAAGCTACGATAAGGATTCCAATGAAAATCAATAATACCGGTGTTAGAAATTTTCCAATAATATCAACTAACTTACTAGATTGCAAAGAGAAAAATAATGAAATCCCAAAGAATACAATTGTAAAAAGAAACAATGGCAAAAAGCTGTCAGGTTTACTTAAAAATGGCCTGATCCCCATTTCAAATGAAACCGTATTTGTTCTCGGTATCGCAAAAAGTGGTCCGATCGCTAAGTACAAAGCAACCGTAAAAACGATGGCGTACACCGGGTGTACACGACTGGCTAAGGATTGCAAATCACTTTTCCCTGAGAATGCCATAGCCATAATGGCCAAAATCGGCAACCCAACCCCCGTAACAATAAAACCGATATTAGCTGTGAGGATATTCTCTCCAGCCATTTGACCAAGCATCGCTGGAAAAATTAAATTCCCAGCTCCAAAAAATAAAGCAAACAACATAAATCCTACCGCAATGAAAGTTGTGAATGAAACTCTTGATGACACGTTCTCTTCCTCCTACTATTTCCCCGCTTTGATCACGACTGTTACCGAAAGATCATTTTATGAAATTTTGGCTTTTATCAAAAAATTTAGACTGTGCGAGTCTTTTTTTTGAAAGACATGGGTAATAATATATCACAATAAAATATCGAAAAGCAATATATTTTCAGAAACTTTTCTCATCCGGCTTCTTAACTGTTTGTTAACAAGTGCGAAAAAGAGGTTGGGACGTTTTTAGTTAATGATCCCTAATAAAACTACCGATAATGACTTGGACCCTAGTTAAAATTTAAAACTAGCCCATCCAATCAAAGAATCTGTTTTGTAAATCCTATTAAATCTACGTTATACTTTAGATATTCATAGAGAATTCACTACGTTGATTTTTTGTTAGGAGGACTACAATTGGATTTTGTTGCAATAGATTTTGAAACAGCTAATACAAACCGTTCAAGTGTTTGTTCGATTGGACTTGTTGTCGTAAAAAATGGCAAGGTTACCGATGAGTATTATCAATTAATAAAACCAAACGATATGTATTTTGATCCCCTTTGTGTGAGAATTCATGGAATTACTCCAGAAGATGTCAAGAATGCTCCATCATTTAATGAAGCATGGAAAGATATCTCCAACTTGCTTGAAGGAAGCCTTGTCATTGCTCATAATGCAAGTTTTGATATGTCTGTATTAAGGCACTCACTAGATGAGTGTAACATCGATTACCCTTCATTTTCCTATAACTGTACGGTCAATGTATCTAAAAAAACATGGCTTGGTCTACATAGTTATTCACTAAATGTAGTAGCTGAACATTTACAGATTAAGTTTAAACACCACCATGCCCTTGAGGATGCACAAGTAGCAGCGCAAGTCTACTTAGAAGCTTGCAAATTCAATAATGTTACAAGCCATAAAGAGCTCATTGAGAAAATAGAAGTTGGTCAAGGAACGATTTATGCCAATGGCTATACACCTGCACGCGCCAACAAAAAGAGCAACAAGAGTAAAAGAGGTTCGGTGAAAATGAGTTAGTTTAGAAAAACTATAATACTGTAATGAGTAAAGGCATGGAGTGAGTTCTCCATGCCTTTACTTTTATTATTTTTTGTCAACCGAAACATCGGTAGATTTCTATTAAATCTTGATTAAAAAATTGCATTAGTGTAATAGTAACCCTATTATGATATTACTTTACAACTACTCCTAGTTAATCTAATCACTATACGTACATATGACGACAAGGAATGTATGTTATTCTCGGTAATAATCAACACAACATTCCCTTTTATTAAAACACCCTTCCTTAATACCTAAATTTAGAAATAACCATTTTCAACTCTTCCGCCATTTCAGTTAAAGACTTAGCAGAACTAGCTATTTCCTCCATAGAAGCGAGTTGCTCTTCAGTAGAAGCGGCAACTTCCTCAGATGTAGCCGAATTACCTTTTGCAATCAGAGCTAATTCGTTAGCCGTTGAATTTACTTCTTGCACGCCTGCTGCCATTTGTTCTGCTGTTGCTGATACTTCTTGTACTTGTGGAGTGATGGCTCTCATGCTTGAAAGAATCTCGCCAAATTTAGCGAGCGCTTCATGTGAAATAGTCATTCCGTCATTTACGTTACTTGTTACAAGAGACATTTTTTCAACAGATGTTTCCGTATCTTTTTGAATTCCCTGTATTAAGTCAAAGATTTGTTTGGCCGAGTCTTGGGATTGTTCAGCGAGTTTTCTCACTTCATCTGCTACAACAGCAAATCCTTTTCCATGTTCTCCCGCTCTTGCTGCTTCAATCGCAGCATTTAAAGCTAAAAGATTCGTTTGTTCGGCAATGCCCGTTATCACATCTAATATAGTCGAAATCTCTTTCGACCGATCTGAAAGTGATTGAATCATCGTATTGGATTCAGAAACAGACGCTTGAATAGAGTTCATTTGGTTAATAGTATTTTGAAGAGCTTCATTTCCTTCTTCAGCCTGCATAGTCGTATTTTGTGTCAACTCTGCTACATTAGTTGAGCTTTCTGCAATTCTTA
Organism: Halalkalibacter okhensis; assembly: GCF_000787375.1. Classification (GTDB taxonomy): domain Bacteria; phylum Bacillota; class Bacilli; order Bacillales; family Bacillaceae_D; genus Halalkalibacter; species Halalkalibacter okhensis. The sequence goes on from NZ_JRJU01000019.1 coordinate 78,828, forward strand.
CCACTCCAATTGATAATTCATCAAGGGATTGCGAATTTTTATCCAACCCAGTAGTTTGTGTTTCAGCACTGCTAGCAACCGATTGAATCGAACTTGCCACTTGTGAAGTAGCTGCACTCGTTTCTTCTGCACTCGCTGTTAATTCCTCGGCAGATGCTGCTACTTGGTCGGCACTACTATCAACTTGTTGAATAAGGGTTCTAAGGTTAGACTGCATCTCATTAAAAGCCGCCCCTAACTGGCCAATTTCATCATTCGACTTTATTTCAATTCGTTCTGACAAATTACCCTGACTTACGGTTACGGCTGTGTCCTTTAAGTTTCTAATTGGTTTAATAATTGACCCTATGATGAAGTAGACAACGATGCCCCCAAGTACTACTGCAATCCCTATGACGATAAGTGTTGTATTAAAGATAGAGGAAGCAGCTATATCAATCTCCTCACTAAACATAGTCCCACCAATTTTCCAACCAGTAACCTCATTGGTAACGAATGTCATATGTTTCGCGTGACCATCCATTTGATAGTGAATCTCTCCAGTATCTCCCCCATACATTTGCTCATAGAAAGGTTCGCTTGCTTCTGTTCCTCCTTCGATCGTTGGATGAGAAATAAACTTTTGATTTTTATCAAGGAGAATCGCATAACCTTCATCTCCAATTTGTACGGAATTAATCAGTTCTTGAAGGTGATTTAAGTGCACACTAACGGCCACGACACCAGAACCATCTTGTATCGCTTTAGAAACGGTAATAACCATATCATCTGTACCCGCTGCAATGTACGGTTCTGATATGATAATCTCCCCTTTTTGTTGCATCGCATCGGTATACCAAGCTCTTACTCTTGGGTCATAATCAGGTTCCATCGCCACTTGAGGTTCTTGAATAAATAATCCATCTTCCTCTGTCCCTACAAAAATACTAGTCGCTTCAGGGTGAAGCCTAGCGTATTGCGCGAACTCTGTTCTTAACTCTGGACTTGCTTCTTCGTCATATAAAGAAGCTGTTATCGTTTCTGAAAAAACATTCATATCGTTGATTTTCGGATAAATCGTATGATCAACTAATGAGTTTAATAGATTGATATTTTGGTTAGAAGCATCAATTATTTCATATTCCACTGCATTTTTAGCAGAGTTATAGGCTAATAAGCCAATGCTAATCGACGGGACAATGAGGATTAAAGCAAAAGAAATAATTAGCTTCGTTCTTAAGTTGTTAAATAAATTCATTATAGCCTCCAATAAAGTTTGATTAGATAAAAAAAATCTCCATTATAATATCGGCCTAAAATGAGATTACTTTAATCATAATTGTTAAACGCTAGACCATTGTCCGTTGTTAGCATAATCCAGATCACAAACGTGCCCCCCTCACCTTACGAAAGTCAGACTATGGAGAACCGTGATCACAGTCTTCTCACTCATCCATTCTCATATTCTTACCCACGTCAAAAGAGCGTTCCCTCCAGCGGAAACGCCCTTTTGATTCCATCCTTTTAAGCTATCAATCGCTATGCACAACGATCATCCATGTATCACGATAAAGATTATCCTATCTCCACCTCTTCATTCCCCTTCACAAACTCAAGGATCTCCCTCCAAATAATATCCTCTGTCCTCTTCAATTTTCTCGGTTCCGTTAAATAACGCAACGTTAACTTAATATACCCATCACTCACCGAAACAGAAACGGCTGGTGTTAAATCTTGAGAATGTAGCATGTATTTTTTCGAAGCTTCTACGACCTTGTCTCTAGCTTCTGTCGATAGATGCTCTGTATGTTTGTTCAAAATCGTTTCAAACTGAGCCTTCGCTACTTCCCATTCACTCCCAAGAGTCAGTCTCACGTCCATTTCACTCCAAATATACCCAAATCCCTTACTCGCATTAGAAACAGCATGTGTAAAAATATAATTATTCGGAATGTGAACAACTTTTCCTGTACTTTGTTCTCCTTCAGCATTTGGTGTTACTTCCATCATGACAATGTGAAAGATTTTCTGGTCAATCACATCCCCTGCACGATCATTGACAACCACTCTGTCCCCCACTTCAAATGGCTTTTGAATGACAATGATCAGCAAAGCCGCAATGTTAGTAAAAATTTCTCGCAGTGCAATCGCAATCCCGGCTGAAATGAACCCAACATAGATCGTTAAATCAAGCCTCGATTCAGACCATAACATGACAAAAATAACGAGCAAAATCACAGAATGTAAATAATAAAGCCTTTTACGAGTAATGTAGTACAAACTATGGTCTTTAATCGTCTTATGAAGTACCTTATTTGTAATTCTAATAACCTTGTAATAAATAAGGACAATCACAAACGATAACAAAGCTTTGTAAATAATGGGGTTTGCCTGAAAATACTGTATTACTTCTTGCATCATAACTACTTCTCCTACAAATTTTTTTCGTTTGGATACATTATGTACCTAAGGTTTATAGCGTCACCTTTCCCCTTTTATAAATCGCCATATCCCTTCAAATAGTTTTGCCTCGTGGAAGGAAAGGAGCAAAACTAAGATCACTGGACCAATAAATAACCCGATAAAACCAAACAATTGTAACCCTACAAATAATGAAATTAGCGTTGCCAATGGATTCAGGCCAAGGCTCGATGACAATACTTTTGGTTCTGCTAATTGTCGTAATGTGATGGTGAGTGCATATAGAATTAACAGCCCCACTCCTAAAAAAAGATCACCAGTCATCATGCTATAAATGCCCCATGGAATTAAAATAATCCCCGTTCCAAGATACGGCAATAAGTCCACGACCCCAAGAATAAGTGCGATCGTTAAGGCATGCTCAACTCTCAATATAAAAAGTCCAATCAAATTAACGACTGCTGTCATACTAATTAAGATAAATTGTGCAGTCAAAAACCCGATCAGTTTAAATTTCAAATCGCGATAGACTTGAGCCATTTGTTCCAACAGGCGTTTTGGCAGATTCTTTTTCACAATGGCTTGAAGTCGATGCCAATCCTTACTAATGAAATATAGGGAAAGAAGGACAAAGACGAAAACCGTTAATGTAATCGGAAGCGCTCCAATAAATTGCGAGAGGCTGTTCGCAATAGCTTGCCCAGCATTTCCAAGCAGAGAAGCAAACTGACCTCCAAGCTGCTGGATGCTATTTTCAATCGCATCTCTTTGCGCAACATCTAGCTCATCAATGAACCCGAGCCCTCTTGCCCAAAGAGGAAGGATATGATCATTCACATACGCTTGGATATGGGTGGAAATTGTCTCAACTTGATCAGGAACGAGTCTTGATAAATACTGAAAACCATCAATCAGTTTGATAATCTCTAACGTTAACACGCCACCAACCAACCCAAATAAAAACAAAATACCAGTTAACACTGCCAATGGCCTTGGGAATCTCGCTGACCTCTCCAACCAATTCACGACCGGATTCATGCAAAAAGCAATCCCCAATGCAATTAAAAATGGAAACGTCAGCCAAACAACATAATAAAAAGCCAGCCAACCTAAAACCAGTAATAAAGCTACAATCAACACTCGAACAATAACTTGAAGCACCCTATTATCAAACACCCACTCACCTCCTCGTTTTTCTTCTTTACCTCAAAATGGAAGATTTGAACCATAGCACTCGTTATTACTCTCATCTTTACCAAATTCTAAATTTACATAATGTAAGAAAAAGACCTTTACCAAAACAGGCAAAGGTTCTACTTTCATTCTTAATACCCCCTCCACCAATGGCAAAGGTCTCGTTAACGACATTATGCTACAGCTTCTCCCTTTATATAGGAAGTATTTGGTTATTTGAGAATATCATAATGGATTATCCCTATAAAAACAACGAGATCTCTTTATTTACGTAATTTCTCATAATCAGAAGGATACATTCCCTTACTAAAACAAACTAAGCTGCCCCATTTCCGGTTCTGGATCTTCTTTCGTTTCTTTTTTGGTTTGCTCTAGTTCCTTTTCCTTATTATCTGAAATTACACCAACTCGTTTGTATTGGACGGTATTTTCGCCAAGATTCATTTCAATAATTGAACCCTTAACGTAGCTTTCGATCTCAAGTGCAACTTGAGGATAGATCTTATATTTTCCGGTTGAATAGGTTTCTGAACTTGAACCGTTCTCGATTAAGTAATCACATAGTTCAGTAAGACTAAAAAACTCATGTCGTGTAACATAATCCTTGATCAGTTCTTTTTCCTTATATGAGAGCAAGAAAATGCCTCCTCTTTTTTAAAAGTATAGCTGTAATAAAGTCTATTGTATCAAAGATATGGATAAGGTGTTGAGGTGAATTATCATTTAACTCCCCTTTGAGTCTATGCTCCTGATTTCTTCTTGATCTTGAACTGATCGCTATGTACTTTTTTGATTGTAGCATCTGCACGAGCATACTTGTTTAATTTAGCGAAAACCTCGTCTACATTAAAAGGGGTTAATATTTTGTCCAAGTTATTCGTATCATTCTGAACCGTTTTCAATAAATCAGGTCTTTTTATTACTTTTACACCAGGAGAATGAACATGTACTTTCTTTAATGTGCATCTCTCACTAAAAATAATATAGGACTTTAATAGAGAACCTTCTATTTCTAATTTCTGCTTCAATGCATTGATATGCCTGCTGTTTTGCCAGATAGGATTGAAAAATTGATATTTATGCATTTTCGGTGGTAAGGTTTGAGTCCAGTATCTATTGCTCTCATCTCCATAAATCCAGCCACTATAATTCTTCGATTCAAGAACATACAATCCTGTCTCTGTGATCAGAAGAAGATCAATCTCCGTTGTTTTCCCATCCTTAGTGGGGATATATAAATTGGTCATGAGCCGTTTATACCCACTTACATTCTTCAAAACCGAAAAAGTTAAATACTCTCCGTAGTTGCCTTTATCATTCATCGTATCAAAATATCCGTTCCCACTTGCCTTTGTATATTTTGTATTTCGGAACTTTTTGTAAGGGATGAAAATAACTAGTCCAATTATCAAAAAAAATAATAGATATTCCATTTTAGTCCCCTTTCTTAATGTTCATTATATTCATGTTTACTATTATAATCTTACATCATTTTTTGTTATATTATGTAAGATTTTGAAGTTTTTGATTAAGAAACAGATCTTAAATAAAAAGATACTCAAGTTACAGTGCATGATACCTAGAAACTCGCAAACAAGGGACGACGATTTATATAACGATTATACACCAGCTCGTGCGAACAAAAAGAAATACAAAGAGGCACCTTAAAAATCAATTAACTCAAAAAATAATAATAAGGAATGAACCACTTTGCGTAAGCGTCCATCCCTGTTCTGTATCCAATTGCTCTATTTAAACATAGAAAAATCTAAGTTTTTTACTTCAAATTGAGTTAACACCCACTATAATCATGATGCTAATTTGAAACCATCGGAACTATATTACTTAGAAAAGTTAATTCCCCTCATCACTGTCATTACAATTAGGATTGCAGGTAGGGCAACAATGAACAAGATAGCATCTAGCTGTTGTTAAATCGGATTATATAGCCCTATTGTCTCTGGTAAATTGCTTGTTTCTACAACGGAATTCTTCATTCCATCTACCATAATTATCCATATTATTTAATCGCCTCCAACTTAGCTTAGGTGAGGACTCACTAATTGCCCGATTGGCTGCTTGTTAATTTCTCCATATTTCATAACCACATGACCACGAACAATTGTAGACATAGGCTTTCCTTTTAATTGATAACCATCGTAAGCAGTAATTTTACTTTTGCTGTGGAGATTCTCTCGTTTAAATGTATATTCTTTATTCATATCAACAATCGTTAAATCAGCATCTTCTCCAATTTGAATTGAACCTTTTTTAGGGTAAATATCAAATAGCTTAGCAGGTCCTTCTGAAAGTAACAAAACCAGATCACTTAATTCTATTTGCCCTTTGCTAGCTGCATCTAGCATTAAAGGAGCTAATGTCTCTACCCCACACATCCCTGCAGGGACCGACCATAAATCCCCATCTTTTTCTTGCTCTGTATGAGGAGCATGATCAGAGCAAACAAGTGTAATAGTTCCATCTTTTATAGCTTCCCACAACGCTTCTTGATCTTTTTTATACTTTACAGGAGGATATACCTTCATTTGTGGACCGATTTCATCATAATCTTCATTGGATAAAAACAAATAATGTGGACATGTTTCAGCCGTTATGGAATAACCTTCTTTTTGTGCTTGACGCACAAGTTCGACACCTTCACTTGTGCTAACATGGAGAATATGTAGTCTTGCACCAGTTTTTTTCGCCATGGCAATTCCTGATTGAATGGTTAACTCCTCTGCTAAATTCGGTCTTCCTTCGAGTAACTCTTGATACGGTTCCCTCTCACCAGCTTCTACTCGATTCGTTAAATGTTGAATGAGATCATTGTTCTCTGCATGAATAGCCAGGACTTGACCTGTTTTGGCAACCTCTGTAAAGATGTCAAATACATCGCCATCGCCGAAAGGAGGAATTACATCTTTCATTCCCGTTTTATAGTTATACATTAGCTGGAAGGTCTTTTCATGAACAGCATACCCCCAGAAAAACTTAAAACCAATAACACCAGCTTTTTTTAGATGTTTAATTTCTTCTAAATTTAAATGACCAAGTGAAATAGCCCAAATACCAAAATCGACTAACGCCTTACTTGAAAGATTGTTAACCTGGATGTTAAAATTCTCTACATTATTTATAGGTGGGTTCGTGTTCGGCATCTCAAATACAGTGGTGATACCTCCTGCAGCTGCTGACATTGATGAGTGAAAAAAATCTTCTTTATAAGTAGCACCTGGATCACGTGAGTGTATATGTGTATCAATAAAACCAGGAAAAATGTATTGACCATTCGCATCAATGACTTCGGTTGTTTCCACGGGTAATTGTTCAGCTGTAACGGCCACAATTTTCCCATTGTTTATATAAATAAAGCCTTTAAATTGTTCTGTACTTGTTATGATTGTTCCATGTTTAACAACTAAATCCCATTTCAATTAAAAACCTCCCTTTGCTCTAATCTATAATCACTTGACCTCTTAATCTTTCAATTGATTCAATTTGGTGGCGTTCCATATACTTTTCTATTTCTGCAATTATATTAACCATTGCAGTTGGTTCTATAAAACTAGCAGTACCAACTTGTACTGCTGTTGCTCCTGCAAGTATCATTTCGATTGCATCTTCTCCATTTACAACTCCACCACACCCAATAATTGGAATTTTAGCCACTTGAGCAACTTGATATATAAGACGAACGATTACTGGTTTTACAGCTGGTCCAGATAATCCCCCCATCACATTTCCAATTTTCGGTCTTCTTGTTTCTGGATCTATTGCCATCGCTAACAATGTATTAGCTACATTCAACGAATTACTACCTGCTTCTTCTGCTGCGATTGCAATCTCTTGAATACTTGTCACATTTGGAGTTAACTTAGAAATGATTGGCTTATCAGTTACAGACCTAACTTTTTTAACAAGAGTATATGTCAGATCAGCATCCATTCCAAACGCAAGCCCATTTCCTTTCAAATTTGGACAAGAAATATTCAGCTCAAGTGCTCTAACAGCTTCACTTTCTGCTATGATTTCGGCTAATTCTGCAAACTCATCAATTGAACTAGCAGACAGGCTTGAGATTAACGGGGGATTAAATTGAGCATAGTATGGGATTATACACTTCATAAAATGCTTTACCCCCTTGCTTTGGATACCAATTGAATTAATCATTCCAGCAGTTGTCTCACAAACACGAGGGGTTTTATTTCCAGGTCTTTCTTCCATCGTAATGCTTTTCGGTACAATGGCTCCTAGCTGATTAAAGTCAAAAGCACGATCCATTTCAGGTCCAAAAGCTCCCGATGCAGGCATAATTGGGTTTCTTAACAAAAGCCCTCCAATATCAACTTCTAGTTTAGGAGTTTTCATTATAAAATCACCTTTTCTATCGGAAAGACTGGCCCTTCATGACACACTCTCACACTTTTAATCTTGTCTCCAACTCGAATGTCACAGACACAGGCAAAACAAACCCCCATAGCACACCCCATATGTTCTTCAAGTGCAATCTCACCTGGGATGTTATCTCGTTTTGCAATTTTTTGTATAATCTTAGCTAGCCTCTTAGACCCACAGGTGTATAGCGAATCAATCTTCGAATACAAGGAAATTTTTTTAATGAGAGCTTCAACTTTTGTTACATCACTATTTCCTACTTCATCTGTTACTTTATAAATTATAACTCCTATACTCTCTAAAAATTCTGTCGCTAATAGATCATCCTCGTGCCGTGCACTTAAAATAGCGTGGACTTTCTTACCATTACGAGCTGCAGCATAAGCTAAAGCTGCAAGTGTCGCCACGCCTACTCCTCTTGCTAAAAGTAAAATGGTTTCATCCTCCTCCCGAAGTCGAAATCCAACGCCTAGCGGACCAAAAATATCGACGTTAGTACTCTTTTTTAAATTAGTCATTCGCTTCGTACCAATTCCTTTAACTAAATAAAGGAATTCCAGTGTTTTTTCCTCATTATCGATTCGATACACACTTAAAGGTCGGCGAAGAAAAGGATACACATTCTGATCACATTTAATATTAAAAAACTGACCAGGCTGTACAGTTAAATTAATTTCTGAAAGATCAACCTTCATATGCCAGTAACGATCGCTTACTTGAAGATTCGTAAGAATTTTCACTTGATGTGTTTTCATTTCTAGGCTTCCCTCCTTACATTCTCGTCAGCTAGAATAGCATAGGACAGGACCAATTCTTTAAGAACCTTCATTCCATTAACAATATCATCAATCTCTGTAAATTCGTCTGGATGATGACTAATTCCATTTACCGATGGAACAAAAATTAAAGCTGCAGGCCAACGTTTTGCCATGTACATTGCATCATGTCCAGCACCACTTGCCATAAACATATATGGAATGTTATTTTTCTCACAGATAGAGCTAATTTCTTTTATAACCTTTTGATCCATATGAACAGGCTCCTCTTCTGTCATCCATTCAATTCCCACTTTGACTTTTCGTGACTTCTCGACCCTCTTTAGCTCAGCTTTAATTTTTTCAAGCACCCGATTTCTCGATGAAACATCCGTGCTCCTAATATCAATTTTTAAATTCGCCTTACCAGGAATTACATTCATGGCACTAGATAAAACATCAACCACCCCAACTGTTGCAACAGTACCAAACTTTGCTTCCTCTATTGCGGCATCTTCAACCTTTAGTGCAATTTCTGCTGCAGCCAAAAAGGCGTCCTGTCGATTCTCCATACTAGTCGTACCTGAATGAGCCCTTTTCCCTACAATTGTTAGAGCAACTCTTAAAGGCGCAGCTATACCCGTAACAATTCCTATTGTCTTCTTATAAGTTACTAATTGACTGCCTTGTTCAATGTGTAATTCTAAAAACACTTTCAATTCTGACTCTTTTCTTACTGCATGTTCGATATGGTCAAAATTTAATGATTGTTTCTCAAAGACTTCTGGAACCGTATAATTATTTTTATCTTTTAGTTGTTTAACATAGTCTTTGTCTATAGCACCTATTATTGCCTTACTTCCAAGAGTAGAGAAATTAAACCTAGAAGACTCCTCACACGCAAAGACAATTAGCTCAATTGGGTGCAATGTTTTTATCTCTCCCTCTTCTAACATGCGAAAGATTTCCAAACCGGCTAAAACCCCAATTGTACCATCATACTTTCCACCGCCGTATACCGTGTCTAAGTGAGATCCAACAGCCACTGCTGGCAATGAATCATTTAAACCAGGTCTTCTAACAATAAGATTTCCGGCCGCGTCTTCTTTTGCCTGTAGACCGATAAGTTCACATTGTTCTCGAATGAAATATTTTGCTTCTTTATCTTCCACCGTATAAGCTAAACGATTTATTCCACTTTCTGTGAGACCTATTTGGTTAACCTTATCTAATGTTTTAACAATTCTCGCTCTATTCAATATAACCACCCTCAATCTTTATTCTTATATAATAAGAATACAACTTTTATCAAGGGTTAACCTATGTCCAATAAGCCAAGAAATGATGAATTTCTTTTATCTAAATCGATAATCACTATTGAGAAAGTGATGAATTTTCAACCCCATGTTTAACATTATTTTTTCTTCCGTATTTTGAAGGCTTAGTCCAGTTATAAGTTTAATTTTCTGTAAACGATACTTAAGTGTATTCACATGAATGAATAAATGATTTGCTGTCGCTGTTAGAGATTCATTGCATTTAAAGTATTGTTCTATGGTTTCAATAAGATCTAGTTCCCCTGGCTTTTCATTTGATACTAACTCCCCTATCGTTTCATTAAAAAATTGCATCAATTCTTCTCGACCTTCAACGAGTGCAATGAGACCATACAGCCCTATTTGGTTAAAATAAAAGATTAATTGATCTTTCCAAAATACAGGTCCAAACGTCACTGCTTGCTCAGCTTCTCGAAAACTTTTCCTTAGACCATCGACACCTTGATAAGTCCGACCAATACCCAAATAAACATCTACTCTTAAAATCAGTTTAATCTCTTTAGAAATTTCTTTTATGACCTGCATTAGTTCTTGTTTCGACCTAGTTTTAACAGGGAATAAAATATATAGCGAATGCCTGACAGACCCTATGATAACCTCGTTATCAATCCGCTCTAGCCCTGATTCAATTCTTAGCATATTTTCTGTGAACAACTCACCATTCTTAATCGACTGACCACTCACTGATATACACACATACTCATCGTTTTCCTTAAAACCATAAATTTTTCCTTTTTCAACAAGATCTTGTTTATTTACAAATTGGTTGAAAAATAAATCTCTAAAGAAATCATTACGATATTGTTGTTCAATTTCATATCGAACTTTTTTCCTTAAAAAATCTAAAGACAACAACTTTGAAGCCTTTTCTAAAATTGCAAGTTCTATTTCAATATATTCATTAAACCCAAAGCTTGTAATACAACCAAATAACTTTCCTTCAAGTAGAATGGGGGAAACTATACAAGATTCAACTAGCTCTCCTTCTATTACTCTAGGCATCCTGACCGCACGTCCTACCAATTCAAGTTCAATAATTTGTTGATTCGTCAATGGTTCGAATAAAGATTTCTTAATAGGTACTTCAATATATGGGACAAGACTCTCTAAAAATACCTTATTCTTAATTAATGTAGATAACGTCTCAAGAAACTGGCTAATCCCATTCTCAGACAATGTAATTTCGCTTAGTAAGCTACTAGCTTGGTCTAGATCTTCCTGTAAAATTACTTTTTCATTAAAAATAGTATTCATTGCTGGAGTTAAGATATCTAAGTAACTCACTTCTTCAGGTATTACAATAATTGGTAGACCATATTGTTCAGACTTTTTAATCATAATCTCAGGAACTGACCCAATAAAGCGATTAGCTTTAATTGCCAAAGCTCCTGTACCCACTTCATGTAGACGATCAATTAACTCTGCTTGGGCATTAAGATTATCCTTTATCGGATACAAACTAGAAAGTAACAACTCATTTCCCTTTAGCCAATTGATTATATCTGGAACTTCCATCACTGTTACATAGGAAATTGTCCTTGATAAGCCACTATGACCTGACACGACTTTACAGTGGCGCAATCCCCCAACTTTTAATAGTTTATTTAGAGTGCTTCCCATTTTTCCCTCCTAGACTGCTAGATTTTAAAAAAATCGGAGTAAGAATAATGATGCATCAGGTACATAAGTAATAACTAGTAAAGCCAATACATTTACTGCAAAAAAACGTAACAATCCTGGCATCATTTCACTTATTTTCAAATTTGTAATCCCTTGAGTGACAAAGATATTAATCCCAAATGGTGGCGTATACATACCAATTGCTAAATTAAATATCATGATTACTCCTAAATGAACAGGGTCTATTCCTAGTGCGATTGCTGTCGGGAAAATAAGTGGAGCGACAATAATAATGGCTGCTACCCCCTCCATAAACATCCCTAATATCAAAAGAACTACATTTAAAATAATTAAGAATAATATGGAAGATTCAATAGTTGTCGTCATCCAACCGGCAATTGCTTGTGGAACTTGCCCTCTGGTTAACATCCACCCTAATACCTGAGCTGCTGCAACAAGTACGAGAACTTGGGCTGTTAGAATACCTGAATCAATACAGACTCTATACAATTTCTTTAATGTCAATTCTCTATACACAAACATACTAATTAACAAAGCATAAACCGCTGAGACGCCAGCTGCTTCTGTAGGGGTAAAGATCCCTCCGTATATACCACCTAGAATAATCACTGGAATTAATAGCGCCCAACCAGCTTTTAACGTGGAGTTAAGTAACTCTTCTTTAGATGCTTTTTTATCACGCTCTAAATTGTTCTTTTTGGAATAATAGTAAATATAAATGATAGAGGAAATTCCATAAATGATTCCTGCTCCGATACCCGCTAGAAAAAGCTGCCCAACCGATACACCAGTAACTGAACCAAAGATAATAAGTGTAATACTTGGAGGAATAATTAAGGAAACAGAACCAGATGATGCTAATAATCCAGCTGCGAACCATTTATGATACTGTCCACGTAGCATTTCTGGGTACATGATTTTTCCAATCGCTACTACAGTAGCAGGGCTAGATCCAGATAGGGCGCCAAAAAACATACTTGATACTTGCGTAGTCATAGCTATTCCACCTGAAACGTGCCCTACTAATGCTCGCGCCCACCGTAAAATTCGTTTAGACAAGCCCCCGACTTCCATAATATTTGCAGCTAAAATGAAAAAAGGGAGCGCCATTAACGCAAATTGATCAATCCCACCAAAAAGTCGCTGGATAAGAATCATTGGATTAATTTCAGTAACAAATAACACCGTTAAAAAAGAAGCTAACCCTAACGACACAAAGATTGGCATACTAGAAAATAAAAATATAATTATTAAAATGATTAATACTGTAATCATATTTGCTTCTCCTCTATGCTTTTAGATTGTAAGTTTTTTATATGATGGTACGTATTTATTACTAAATGCATTAAGGACAAAGCTGCCCCGATTGGAATAGCCATATAGATAATGTACATTTTAATCTGCAGGGAAGGAGTTATTTGAGCTGAGTCCATCCCAAACTTGACCAACTCAATTCCGTAATATAATAAAAAAATCATAAAAAGACTTGATGCTATATTTACATATATGGCGATAATAGCTCTCCATTTTTTTGAAACAAACTCGATAAAAAAATCTATTCCAACATGCATGCTTCGACGAAAACATATAGCTGCACCGATGAACGTAATCCAGATCATTACATATCTGATTAGTTCTTCAGCCCAATTGGTATTAGCACTGAATCCATATCGAAGGACGATATTAACAAATAAAATAATTGTAACAACTAGTAAACTAATACCTACAAAGCCTTCTTCGATTCGCTTTACCCTTTTCATATACTTCCCTCCTTGTCTATTGAATGCGGGGTTAATATCTATGGAAAAGAACAAGGAATATACAATTAGCAGATTGCATATTCCTTGTCGTATCGGTTGCTGTTAATTAATTAGTTGTTACTAAATCAATTGCTTCATAGATTTTATCCAACAATTCTAATTGTTCCGGCTTGTTATATACCTCTTTATGCATCGGAAGTGAAGCATTGCGGAACGCTTCAATCTCTTCCTCAGTAAGTTCGTAATAGTTTACACCTGAGTCAATAATCGATTGACGATAGTCATCTTCTACATCGCTTAACGTCTGACGCGCTGCCATTCGTCCTTCTTCTTCAGCTTGAAGAATTACTTGCTTAAGTTCATCAGGCAACCCGCTGAACCAAGCTTGGTTAGCCATAAGGATATATGTCATAGTTCCATGGTAACTTTCAATGATATTCTCTTGTACCTCGTGATAATTGTTCAAATAGATAGTTTGCAGTGGATTTTCTTGTCCATCTACAACACCTTGTTGAAGCGAGTTATAAACTTCAGCATAAGGAACTGGTATTGCATTCCCGCCCCATGCTTCGTATTGTGCAATTAAAAGTGGTGATTCCATAACACGCATAGTTAAACCATTAAAGTCTTCTGGTTGATGAATTTCTTTACTACCAGTTGTAAATAGTTTGAAACCACCTGGCCAATAACCAAGACCTTCAAAACCACCTTGTCCAAGAGTAGACAATACCTCCTGGCCAACTTCTCCATCTAACACCTCATACATTTGAGCATGGTTTGCAGGCCATAAATAAGGAAGATCAACCACTTTAATATCATCAACAAACGGACTAACAACAGCCGAAGGTTGCATAGTGATATCAATTTCTCCTAACTGAGTACCTTCAACTTGTTCACGTAGACTCCCTAATTGAGAAGCAGGGAAAACATTTACTGTTACAGAACCGTTAGTTAATTCTTCAACTACTTCTTTGAATTTCTCAGCCCCAACATGTTCAGGACTTTCGATTGGTTGGTTATGACTAAAAGTAATTTCACGTGAATCAAATTCAGTTGCACTTGCATCAACGACTCCCTCACCTACCGCTTCATCTTCATCAACTTCATCTACTTCTGCACTTTCACTTGTTTCAGTACCTCCACAAGCAGCTAATGCAAAGAAAAAGGTAATTGAAACAAACAACATAAGTAACTTCCTCATTTTCGAATAACACCCCTCTTTTTTGATCTTTTTTGATTTTTCTAAATTAATCTTACCTTCAATTTACATGATCACCAATAGTCCGTTCAGACAATAAAAACAGTATTTTTTCATCTTTTAAGACTATTAATTTATTTAAATACCTAAGTTATTTTTCAGTCTATTAAGAATATTCAATAAACTTTAAACTGATCATTTCCGCAATAAAATAATTTCTTCTTTGTAGATCCACTTACAAATTTATTGAGTCTATCAAGAGGATAAACATACGGTTGAATTTTCTTCTAAAAATTGATTTCTTCTTTGTTTTCTGGCACATAATTATAGTTAGCAATTCATCGTGTGTACTAATTTATTGTTCCTCAGTAACGCTGCATTAATATCTTGATTCATTTGAGCTAGCGACTTTTCTATAGCCAATCTCATTTTCTCTTCACTTAAAAATGTGTGAGCATCATGTATATATGAATATATGATACTTCTACTCGCACTAATCAAAGCTCCTAATCCATCACCATTAAATGCATTGACCACACCGTCTCCAGTTCCTCCCTGTGTCCCATAACCCGGTACTAAAAAGAAGGAATGGGGCATTTTTTCCCTAAACAATTTTAATTTATCAGGGTATGTAGCTCCTATAACCGCTCCTATAGATGAATAGCCTTCTTTACCTATATACCTTTGTCCAAACTCCGACAATAAAACACTTACTTTTTCTGATACAGAACTTCCACATTCCAATTCTTGATCTTGAAAATCTATTGATGATGGGTTACTTGTCTTAACTAAAGCAAATACACCACATCCCTTCTTCCATGCTACATTTGCAAACGGCTCAATACTATCTTTGCCCATATATGGATTAATTGTAATAGCATCAGCTACAGTCTGATTAGAATGATTCCACATTCCACCTCCCAAAAAGGCCTCTGCATAAGCTGTTGCCGTTGTATCAATATCACCTCTTTTTGCATCAGCTATGACAATTAATCCTTGTTCTTGACCATATCGAACCGTTTCCCAAAAAGCCTTCATTCCATGACTTCCGTACACTTCATAATAAGCAAGTTGCAGCTTTATTACAGCCACATTATTTTTAATCGTATCGATAACAAGTTTATTAAAAGTTTCAATAGCAAAGCTAGCTCCTTCAGGATTCTTACCATAAGCTTGCACTGCTTTATCAAGAATAAAATGGGGGAACTTATCTAAATTTGGATCTAGTCCAATTGCTGCATGCGACTTCTTCAACTTGACCTGTTCACACAAAACATCTCCAAAGTGTTTATGCATAATTTTCATTCCTGATGTCATTCATGACACTCTTAATTTGATTAATAAATTTCACTTTAGATCCATAGGACTTTCTTAAAACAAGTGAATTCGGGTCGATTATTCGTGTATACGGCAAAACTGCTTCACTTCTAATCAAAAAGGAGACGGTTTTAGGGGCTGTGGGTATAATTCTATGAAATTTACCAGCAGAGAAAAAATAAGTATCCCCTGTATACAGCTTTTT